>JBDTCO010000142.1:0-3343 GCA_039923495.1 Polyangia bacterium | reverse complement strand
GATGACGAAGAACACGGTCATCGTGCTGCGCAGACCGACGCTCTCGACCAGCGCGGGCGTCGCGGCCATGCCTGCTGCCATGCCGAGGAACATGCCCATCGTGCCGACGCCGTTGGCGATGGCCCCCTCGGCCTCGTCGAACCAGTCGGCCACCAGCTTGCCGATGCCGTTCACGACGAAGGGCTGGGCGACCGAGATTCCTACCTGCGCCACGAGCAGCACCGTGAACGACGTGTCCCAGATGCGCAGCCCCGCGAACGCCGCGCCCACGATGGCGCCGACGGCGACCGTGTAGCGATAGCCGCGCGCGTCGATGAGCATGCCGGCCGGGATCGACAGCAGCACGTACACGAGCGGGAACACGAGCACGAGCGAGCTCGCGGCAAGCTCGCTCACGCCGTAGCGCTGCTGCACGAGCCCGATGAGCGGCGCGAAGTTGAGCCACAGCATCTGCGTGACGCCCGCGACGAGCGCAAACGCCGCGAGCACGATCCAGCGGCGCGCCTTCATGCGCGCCAGCGTATCAGCCTCGCGCTAGCGATACACGACGCAGGCCGCGCGAAAGCGGTCGGAGCGAGTGGCGCTCGCGTTCACCGGCTTCATGCTATCGAGCACGATGAACTCGCAGCCGAACTCGCCGGCCTTCTTCCGGAAGCGCTCGATCATCGTCGGCGAGATCTCGGCGTCGCGATCGAACACGGGCCGCTTCGTCTCGAGCATCCCGATCTCGACGTTCTCGCGCCCCGGCGGCTCGACCTTGAAGACCTCGACATCCTCGAGGCGGCGCGGCGTGAGCGCGTGCGGCGGATCGTTGAGCTTCGTGTACGTGAACGTGTGGGTGCAGGCCACGAGCGGCACTACGGAAGCGGCGAGGATGAGCGTGCGCAAGGTCAAGAGGGGCTCCTAGGGGGTTGGTTCGGCGAGCTCGTCCGCGAGCCGGTGGCCCTTGTCGGAGTCGACGTGCTTGTAGATGTGGACCTCGGGCAACGTCGCCACGATCGGGCCCTTCTTGCAGATGCCGAGGCAGCCGAAGACCTCGACGCGCAGCTTTCGGTCGGCCTTCGCAGCGACGTAGCGACGCAGATCCTCGACGAGCGCGCGCGACTCCTCGCGCGGCGCGCACCGCTTTCCCACGCACACGACGAGCGCGCGCTCGTCGTCGGCGAGGCGGCTGCCAATCTTCTTTTTGAGCTTCTTCTTCTTACCCATGCGCGAGCGCCCGCAACGTCTCTCCCGTGCTCGCCTCGAGCTTCAGGAGCGCGTGCTCCTCGCCGCGCACCGGGCCGCGGTTGACGATGACGATGGGGATGTTGCGCTCGGCCGCGCGCCGCAGGAACCGGTAGCCCGAGAACACCGTCAGCGACGTCCCCGCGACGAGCAGCAGCTTCGCGCGCTCGACCTCGTCGTACGCGCGGTCGACGACCTCGCGTGCCACGTTGTCGCCGAAGAAGACCACCTTGGGCTTGAGCGTGCCGCCGCAGGTCGTGCATGCGGGCACGGCGAAGCGCTCGATCTGCTCGTCGGCGAGCTCGGCGTCCCCGTCGGGCGCCATGGCCGCGTGCTCGACCGCGCCCGGCCAGCTCGGGTTCGCCTCGAGGATGCGCACCTGCAATGCATCGCGCCCCTCGATCGCGCCGCACGCGAGGCAGACCACCTCGGCGAGCGCGCCGTGGAGCTCCGTCACGTTGATGCTGCCTGCGGCGTGGTGAAGTCTGTCCACGTTCTGTGTGATGAGCGCGCGGACCGATCCGTTCTGCTCGAGTTGCGCCAAAGCGTGGTGCGACGCACCCGGCTCGGCCCGGCGGAAGCGTTCCCAGCCGACGACGGCGCGCGCCCAGTAGCGCTGCCGCAGCTTCGCCGAGCGCACGAACTCCGGCCCCTGCACGGGCCGCCGCACCTTCGCCAGCGACGCCGGGCTCCGGTAGTCCGGGATGCCGGACTCGGTGCTCACACCCGCACCGGTGAGCACGACGATGTCGCCCGCGCTTCGGTCCACGAGCGTCTTGAGCTGGGACAGCGTCTCCACCTCCCCAGCCTGGTCCGAACCGCCCGTCGCGGCCATCGGGATCAGAACGTCGCGGTCGCGGGGTCCGAACCGATACGGCCCTTGTCGTCGTCCAGCCCGTCGATGCGCTTCATGTCCTCGTCATCGAGCGAGAAGTCGTAGATCGCGAAGTTCTCGGCGATGCGCGCGGGCGTCGCCGACTTCGGGATCACCACATGACCGTGCTGCAGGTGCCAGCGCAGGATCACCTGCGCAACGCTGCGCCGGTGCTTCGCGGCGATCTCGACGAGCGTCGCGTCGCCCAGCGTCTTCTCCTGACCCTGGCCGAGCGGGCTCCACGCCTCGGTGACGATGCCGAACGCCTCGTGCCTCTGGCGTGCGGGACGCTGCGCGAACCGGGGGTGCAGCTCGATCTGGTTGACCGCGGGAAGCTGCTGCGTGCCATCGATGATCGTCTGCAGGTGATCGATGCCGAAGTTCGACACGCCGATCGAGCGCACGCGTCCCTCCTTGCGCAGCCGCACGAGCGCCTTCCACGACTCGAGGTACAGCCCGCGTGACGGCGACGGCCAGTGGATGAGGTACAGGTCGAGGTACTCGAGCGCGAGCCGCTGCAGCGACGCGTCGAACGCGCGCAGCGTGCCGTCGAAGCCCTGGTCCTCGTTCCACAGCTTCGTCGTGACGAAGAGCGCCTCGCGCGGCACGCCACTTTTCGCGATCGCACGCCCGACGCCGCGCTCGTTGTCGTAGATCCGCGCCGTGTCGATGGAGCGATACCCCACGCGGAGCGCCTCGGCGACGCACTTCTCGGCATCGGCGTCGGGGATCTGCCACACGCCGTAGCCCAGCGTGGGCATCCTGTGGCCGTCGTTCAGCTCGACGGTCTTCTCGACGGAAAATACGGGCTTCGGCTTCTTCATCGGTCCTCGTGATGCCGTCGCCTACGACGCGGCATCCAAACGTATCTCACCCCTTCCAGCAGAAAAGGAGCACGTCATGAGCCTCTTCCGGAAAAAGCGCACCAGCGCCCCCGTCATCGCCGCGTTCATCGGTGGCAGCGTCGTCACGCTCGCAGGCGTGGCCTATGCGGCCGCTCGGCTGCTCCGCAACAGGCCCGCCGCGAAGCAGGACGAGAACGACTTCTCCGACACGTACATGCCGGCCGGTATGAAGCGCGGATCCCGTCGCGCGGTCCACGCCAGCGTCTGATCTATCGAGATGGAACGACGACGTACTTCGCGCCCGTGGCGCGCTTGCTGAAGCCGGCGAGCGTGTCCGCGGCGAGGACGTCGGTGAGCGCAACCTCGTGGTTGTAGGTGGTCGCGAACGTGGTCTTCA
>JBDTCO010000141.1:0-4924 GCA_039923495.1 Polyangia bacterium | reverse complement strand
ATGCGGCCGATGGTGCCGTCGAGCTCCGTGAACTGCCGGCGAATCGCGATCGGGACGTCGTGGTCGTGGACGGGCTGCAGCTTGTCCGTCTCATCGAGCTCGGCGAACTTCGCGCGCTGCTCGTCGCTGGCCAGCCTCATGGATGGCGAGTGCAGGATGTCGCGGAGCTCCTTCAGCACCGCGAGCTTCTTCTGCTGCGTGGCCTCGTCACCGGGCAAGAAGTCGTCGAGGGTGGCGATGCGGCCAATGAGCGGGCCACCGGGCAGGCTGCGATCACGCTCGAGGATCTTGTGGCGGATCTCGCCGGTGTGAGCGCGCGTATCGGAGAGCACGACGGCGGGCGTGAGCGTCTCGCCGAACACGCGCTCGACGACGGGTGACAGCGATGCGGCGCCCGAGCTGACCGACTTGCGGTTGCGCAGGTTGCGGAAGTCGTACTCGAACGGATCGTGCAGGTAGTGGGGGAGCGGGACGATGGCGACGAGCGTGAGCAGCGCGAACAGCGCGAGCGAGGTGCGCGGCGCTCGCGTGGCGAGGCGTGAGACGAGGCCCGAGAACGCGCCGTGTCTGCGTGGCTTCGGCTTCTTGGCTGGGCGGCGATCGAAGCGCGCGATGAGGGCGGGCAGCACGAGCATCGACGCGAGCCACGCGGCGACCATACCGATGCCACCGATGGCGCCGAACTGCGAGAAGCCGCGGAAGCGCGTGGCCATCAGCGATGCGTACGAGATGGCGGCCCCGAGCGCGGCGATGGCGGTGGGCCGCATCGTGGCGCGCAACGCGACGATCGTGGCCGTCTGCGAGTCTGCGCCTGCGCGACGCTCTTCCTCGTAGCGGGCGAGCACGATGATGGGAAAGTTGATGCCGTTTCCCACGACGATGGACCCCATGAACGCGGTCGACGCGTTGAGGTAGCCGAAGAGCAGGTCGGCGAGTCCGAAGGCGACGGCGACGCCGATGAGCGCCGGGATGACGACGAGCGGTACAGCGCGTAGCCGACCGAAGTAGATCACCATGACGAGCACGACGAGCGAGACGCAGAGCCCGGTCGCCGATGCGAGATCGGACTCGAGCGCGGCGCGCTCCTCGATCTGCGACATCACATCGCCGGTGAGCCCCACCTGCATCCGCGGATCGAAGCGCTTCGGATCGAGCTCCGCGATGATTCGTCGTGTCCCGTTCGCCAGCTTCTCGCCCGCGCGCTCGGCGAACAGGCCACCCACGGGATGACAGACGATGACCACGAGATGGCCCTCGTCGGCCTCGAAGTAGCCCGTGGGGAACAGGTGAACGCCGGACGTGCGCTTCTTCATGCGCGCGACGACGTCGTCGACCGACTCCTCGTCGAGCAGGTCGACGAGGAGCGGGTTCTTCTTGCGATCGATCTCGCTGCGGAGCGCATCGCGGAGCGCCACGAGGTCGTCGAGCGGTGCATAGAGGAAGCGACGATCGTGGAAGAAGGCCTGCTCGGTGCGCACGTCGTACGTGGCGTCGCTTACAACGGTGGGGCCGAGCGCTCTGACACGCTCCGCGACGGCTCCCGCGAACTCGAGGTTGGCCTCACGGTCCGGGCTCTGGATGGCGATCTGCATGATCGCAGTCCCGCCGACGTGCTCCGCGAGCCGGTGCAGCTCCTCGACGGCCGGATCGGCCGACGGCAGGAGCTCTGCGAAGTTGGTGCGCAGCTGGAGTCGGCTCGCGAGCACGCCCGACACCACGACGATCAGGAACGCGACGAAGAGCGTCGTGAGCGGCCGGTTCCAGACCCACTTCCACACCGGCAGGAACGCCGTCCCGTTGCCCTGCCGGGTGATGGTCATGCGCTGCGACGGCGTCTCGCTGTTCCCCGTGTTCGGCAAAGCGTCGAAAGACTAGCACCTACCGTGGCGCGATCGGTGCGCGCAGTGGTATCTCGCGGCCATGGACTCCGCCCAACGCACCGACGGTCGCAGCTGGTCGAGCGCCGTCCTGGGTGGCGCGGTCGTGCTGGCGCTGCTCGAGTGCGGCTTCACGATGACCTTCTCGGCGCCGTCCTTCGACGGAGCCGGAGAGCGCCTCACGTTCTTCGGGATCGAGCTCTCGCTCGCCCTCGGCACCGGCGCGGTCCTCGCGCTGCTCGGGCTCGGGGTGCTGACCTTGCTGCGTGGCATTGCGCCGTCTCGACGCATGCACGTCCTCGCGGCGCTCGCGCTGCCCGTGATCGGGTATGCGTCCTGGTCGCTGGCGCGCGGCCCGAAGGTCCGTGCGCTCCCGGGACACGATGTGCTCGTGGTCGTCGGGGCGCTCCTCGCGACGGGCGCGCTCGACCTGCTGCTCCGCACGGCGGAGAGGCTCGCGCCGCGCATCCTCGCGAGTCGCGCGCGCCTCGTGGTGGCCATGCTGTGCGTCCTCGTCGCGTTCTTCGTCCACTGCTCCGATGAGTGGGTGCTGCCACGCCTGTATCCCACGTTCCATCGTGGCCTCGAGCTCGTCGCGTTGACGCTGTGCGCGTCGGCGGTCGCGCTCGCGTGGCGACGAGGAGTGCCCGCGCTGCTCGTGCTCCTGCTGCTCGCCTTTTTGCCGCTGTCGTACCTGCAGCTGCGCCGCGCGCGCGCGGTCACGAGCGTGCTGCTCGATCGCGCACCGACGGGTGGTACCCTCGCGAGGTTGCTGCTGCGCGCGGCTCCTTCCGACCGGCCGATCGTCGCGGTGGAGGTCGCCGCGGAGGCGCCGCTGCCGCCGGGCCCGACGCTGGAGGTCCGCGACATCATCCTCGTCACCATCGATGCGCTGCGCGCAGATCGCCTGGTGCCGCGCGTGATGCCGACGGCGAGCGCGCTCGCGGCGCATGGGGTGCGCTTCGACGAGGCGTACACGCAGGTGCCACACACGTCGTTCGCGGTCGCCACGCTCCTGACGGGCAAGTTCGTCTACTCGTTGTCCGCGCTCGGGCTCGACGCCGCCAGCCACGAGACGCTCGCGCAGGTGATGCGTCGCGAGCGCTACAAGACGGCCGCGTTCTTCCCGCCGGCCGTGTTCTTCATCGATCACGATCGCCTGCTGCCGCTCGAGAAGAGCGCGTACGGCTTCGAGTACGTGAAGTACGAGTACCTCGACGCCACGCGCCGCACCGATCAGGTCATCTCTTTTTACGAGAAGGAGAAGCCGGCGCGATCGTTCGTGTGGGTGCACTACCTCGAGCCGCACGAGCCGTACGACGTGCACGAGGGCGTAACCGAGGGCACCCCCGGGGCGCCTGCGTCGACGCCGGGCCTGTCGGACGCGCAGCGCCGCTACGAGGGCGAGATCCGTTACGTCGACAAGGAGCTCGAGCGCCTCGTCGGCTACCTGCAGAAGAAGCGGCCGGGCGCGCTCCTCATCTTATGTGCGGACCACGGCGAGGAGTTCGGCGAGCACGGCGGCCGTTACCATGGCACCACACTGTTCGACGAGCAGGTGCGCGTGCCGCTGTTCTTCTCGATCCTCGGCGGAGAGGCGACGCTCCCCGCGCGCGAGCTCGCCGGTGCGGTCGGCCTCGTGGACGTGGCACCGACGCTGCTGTCACTCCTTGGCGTCACGCGCTCGGCGAAGATGCGCGGCCGCGACCTGTCGGGCTTCATGAACAAGGTGGCCGTGGGACCACACCCGCGACCGGTGTTCGCGGAGATCGATCGCAAGAAGATGATCGTCGACGGGACGTTCAAGCTCGCCTGTGATCTCGACCTCGGGACCTGCGCGCTCTACGACCGCGCGAGCGATCCCGCCGAGCAGCGCGACGTGAGCGCGAGGCACCCCGACGTGACCGCGCGCCTCCGCTCGCAGCTCGACGCCTTCATGAACGAGCAGTCGCGCTTCGAGGCGCATCACCAGCTGCCACCCGCGCAGCAGCAGCTCTTCGAGCGCGCGCAGCGAGGCGATGCCAGTGCGGCGCCCGAGCTCGTCGCGATCCTGCCCGAGCTCGCGGGCGGCCCACGCCACGACGCCCTGCGACTCCTTTCGACGCTGCCGCCCGTGCCGGCTGCGTCGCCGAGCCTCGGCGAGCTGCCGGCCGCCGATGCGCTGCTCGTGCTCCTCGTGCGCGCGCGCGGCGGGGACGAGGCTGCGCGCGTCGCGTTGCTCGCACGCCTCGATGGACCGCCGGGTAATCCGCCGATGGACGACGAGCTCTACGCGCGCATCGCGCTCGCGACACACGACGTCGGCAAGATGGCGCTCGCGATCCAGCGCACGGAGGAGCGAGGGCTCGTCGTCGCGCTCGCGTCGGCGCTCGGAAAGACCCACGATGCGTCGGCGCTCGACGCGCTCCTCATCGCGCTCGCACCCGTCCGTTCGCGCGCGCAGGTGGTCGATGCGATCGGCGAGCTCGGCGCGCAGCAAGCCGTCGGGCCGCTCGTGCGCTGGCTCCCGAACGACCCGTACGTGATGGTGCGCAGCAAGATGGTGCACGCGCTGGCGCTGCTCTCAGCGCAGCATCCGGACGCGCACGCGCAGGTGGAGGGCGCGCTCATCGCGCTCGCGCAGACGGAGGACGAGGCCTCGGTGCTCCGCGTCATCGCCGAGGCGCTCGGTCCCGGACGGCATGGCGCCATCGAGGTCGGCTCGAGCATCCACGCCGTGCGCGGGCGTCAGCGGCTGCTGTTCGCGCCAGCCAAAGGCGTCGAGGGCCTCACGTTCGTCGACGGTATGGTGGTGTTACCGCCGCGCTGGGACGAGCGGGTCCCGGGTGCACTCGAGCTCTCGAGACCGCAGCCGGGCAACGCGCACGACTGAGACGACGGCGCAGGGGAGCAGGGAGCGCCGCCCGTCCTACGGCGAGAGGGTCCCGATCGGCCCGTGCTTGACGACCTCGAAGTCACTGCCCTTGATCGAGCCGAGCGTGTGCAGGTCGTCGTCGTCCCAGCGGGCGTCGGGCGAGCCGCTGATGTACCAGTTGGAGCCGTTGTCG
>JBDTCO010000140.1:0-5054 GCA_039923495.1 Polyangia bacterium | reverse complement strand
GGTGATGTTCCACGCGATGGGCTTGCCGTGCGTTGCGAGGTAGCGCGTGAAGTTGTCGCCGCCGCGGAGCCCGAGCACCTCGATGCCGAACTTGCGCGCGTCCATCGCGAGCCGTAGCCGCTGCTTGAGCACGGCGTCGGCGTTCGGATCGTCGAGGATGTCGGCGATGCGCTCGCGCACGCGGAACAGGTGCCACTGCCCGAGCGCCTGCCCCGCGAGGTAGCGACTCTCGAAGCAGCCCGACCCCAGAAACACGAGCGCCGTCAGCGCGAGCGCCAGCGGCGCCGCGCGAAGCCTCACACGACGAGGCGCGTGTCGGCGGTGACCTGCTTCGTCATGTCGACGATGAGCAGGCCGGAGTCGGTCGTGCACAGCGAGTAGTGGGGGAGATCAATCGTGGCGGGGCCCAGCGTGACGTGGCCGTCGAAGTCGAAGGTGGAGAAGTGGAGCGGGCACTTGAAGCCGGCCGTCATGTCGACAAAGTTGATCTGGGCGCCGACGTGGGTGCACGCGGAGCTCATCGCGTAGTAGCCGCCCACGTCGCGACAGATGAAGACCTGCAGCGACTCGACCCAGCGCGCCTGGCCTTCCTGAAGATCCGTCTCGCCGGCACCGGGGGAGCCGACACTGCAGTTCGCTTCCTCCGTCTTGCCCCCGCCGCAGCCGGGGATCGCCGAGAGCACGACGAGGCCCGCCCCCGTGCAGGCGGCCTGGCAGAGGAGACGTCGGCTCGTGTCGATGCGCTCGGACATGCGGCCTACTTTCGGAGGTTCCACGAGGCGCGTCAATCACCGCGGCCGCACCTACACGCAACTCTTTTGGGCCGCGAACGATAACCAAGCCGTCGGTCGGAGAGTCCTTCCCCACCGATTTCGCCCCAGCCACAGGCGTTCGCTCCGCGAGGGTTCTTCGCGACGACGGCCGAGGACCATCTCATGTCGGAGCCGCAGCTCGCACTGCGCGCGCACTCGTCGCGCGCGCAGCACGCTACACGTACGTCCGCCGACCCGCATGCGCACGGACACCGCCCCGACGGCGCGATGACGAAGACCGTCGAGCGCTTCCTGCGCGGTGAGCAGACCCCGACGGATGCCGTGAAGGTCGGCCTGCACCGCCTGTTCGTCGATCGTGGCACCGTCGCTCGCATCCTCGTCGCCTACAACAGCGGCGCGGCGCTCGGCCGACACGTCGCTCCGCGCATCACCGACCCGGTGACCATGATCAAGGACCCGCATTTCGGGTGGGAGCCGACGGGGATGGTCGTCACGAGCGTGGATGCCGAGGCGCACGCGCTCGATGGCATCCGGACGACACTCCTTCGCGCGGTGAAGAGCGCACAGGGCGAGCACGCGTCGATGACCGGGTGGGGGATGCAGTGGTCCTCTCGGATGGTCGCGGGCGTCTCGGACCACAGAAACGGCACGCAGCTTCCGGATCTCGACATGTGGGATCCCGCGCTCGTGCCGTTACAGCGAGCGTGGGCGGCGCTTCATTCGAAGGTCGACCTCGTCCTCGCGCGTGAGGAGCTGCAGGTGGCGGCAAGGGCATTCACGGCGTGCGCATCGCGGTTCGCGACCTACCGAGCGGACTCGATCGATGGCGCCGAGAAGTCGGTCCTGCGCCTTCGTCGCATCCAGGCCACGTGCGATGCGATCAACATCGCGCTCGGCGCTGGCGTTGGCGCAGCGGGCCTGAGGACCCTCGCCGAGCACGGCATCGCGATCGCGGTCCGCGCGGGTGCCAAGGCCGCGATGACGCACGTCGCGAGAGCCGCCGTCGGGGCGGGCGTGACCGCGGGCGTGAGTGTGCTGATGCACGGAGGCGTGGAGCACGGCAGGAACGTGAAGGAAGGTCTGAGCGCGGACCTCCAGCTGCGCGAGTTGCTCGTCGACACCGGGGTCGCCGTCGTCACGAACGTCGCCAACATGCTCGTCGCCGGCGCGCTCGCAGCCCGGTTCTCCGCGGTGCTCGGGCGCGTGCTCGCCGAGAGGCTCGGGCCGCAGATCATGCTGGAGCTCATGGAGCGCGCTGGCTGGGCGTCGATCGCGGACGCCACGCTGAAGCTGGGTCGCTGGGAGACGATCACCGCGCTCCTCGGGTCCCATGCAGCGTCGATCCTCACGGGCTCCGTCAACGCTGCCATCTCGAAGCTCCGCGATGATCCGGCAGCGAGCACCGCCCAGGGCCTCGTCGATATCGTGGTCACCGAGATCCTGGGCAACGGCATCACCACGGCGCTCGTGGGCGTGATCTAACCTCCGGCCGACCGATACGCCGCGATGGAGCGCAGCCACGCGAGCCGCGAGATCAGCAACGCCGCCATCGCGACGCCGACCGCGACGCCGACTGATTTTGCCGAGAGCCTGCCAAGCAGCGCGAGCGGTGGATACGTGGTCATCACGCCGAGCGGCACCACGAACGTGAGGAACACCCGCATGCCGCCGCGAAAGACGCTCGCGGGCCAGCGCGCCGCATCGAACACGGCGGCGAGCAGGTAGGCGAGGTTGTCGATGCGCGCCACGAAGAACGCGACGCACAGCGCGAGCACGTTCAGCGCGTAAAGGATGCAGAGCGAGCACAGCGTGAGCAGCGCAGCCACGACGAGCTGCGATGCTGTGGGGTGGTGGTGCAGCCGGTGCAGCGCGATGACCGCGATCATGACCGCGGCCACGAGGTCGGTCACCGACGGGAGCTGGAGCTTGCCGATGGTGCCATAGAGCTGCGCGTCGACGGGCTTGAGCAGCACGAAGTCGAACGTGCCTCGCCGGAGCTGCTCGATGGTGCTCACCAGGCTGGGTGTGACGAGGCCCTCGAGGACCCCCTTGAGAAACGTGAACCACGCGGTGACGAGCAGCGCCTCGTCGAGTGACCAGCCGGAGATGCTCGGGCGCGCGCCGAAGACCACGAGCATCGGCACGATCGTCCAGGCGAGCTCGGCGAACGCGTAGAACAGGTCGAAGAAGAAGTCGGCGCGGTACTGCATCGACGTCATCACCGACGCGCGCAGGAGCATCCGGGTGGTGCGGAGCGCGCTCATCCGCCGTACGCCGCAAAGCGCTTCTGCGCGCGCTGCCAAACGAGCAGGAGGACACTCACCGAGAGCACGAGCCAGCCGGACTGGATCGCGAGGCCGCGCAGCATCGTGGTCAGCGGTAGCCGACGGACGAGGATCTCGATGGGCAACGACTGCAGGTACGGGAACGGGGTCAGCGCGGCCACGCGCTGGAGCCACGCGGGGAACAGCGCGAGCGGCAGGAGGTAGCCGGACAGCAGCATGAAGAACGCGACGTAGATGTTCCAGAGGCCGAGCGCGCTCTCGAGATAGAGGCCCAGCGCGCCGATCGTCGACGAGATGCTGAAGATGATGCCGAACGCCTGGGCGAGTGACACCCCGAACAGCGCGAGGGTCACCGGATCGCGTGCGAGCTTCTCGCCGGCCGTGCCGTCGATGGAGTAGAGGAGCACGAGCGCGACGGGCAGCGAGATCGCCGCGCGCATCGGGATCGCGGCCAGCGAGTCACAGAGGTAGCTCCACAGCGGGTGGATGGGACGCAGCAACCGCATCGACAGCGCGCCCTCGCGGATCTCGCGGTTGATCTCCCAGATCGACCACGAGCTCGCGAGCTGCCTGACGCACAGGCCGGCGAGGAAGTACGCCGTGAACGCAGACGCGTCGAAGCCGCCGAGCGAGCCTTCGGCGGCCACGGCGCGAAAGAGCGCGAGCATGACGAGCGGCAGCGTCATGGTCAGCATCCACACCAGGAACTCGCCGCGGTACGCGAGCGCGTCCTTCCAGCCGACGCGCAGCATCGCTGGCAGCGCGCGGTCCAGCCTGCCCGGCATCCTCACCGTCGTAGGCTCATGAAGAAAGGAGGTCGCGCATGACCTCCTCGAGCGGAGGATCCTCGACGACGAGATCGTCGACGTCGCCGGCCGCGAGCAGCTTCGCGACCGCCTGCGAGAGCCCCTCGTGCGGCAGGTCGAACGTCTCCGGCGGCAGGCCCGCGCGACGGACGATGACCCGTTTGTTCGGGCGCACGCGGCGCACGAGCCCGTCGAGCTCGCCGTCGAAGGTGAGCTTGCCCTGATCGATGAGCAGCACGCGCGGGCACAGCGCGGTCACGTCGGCCATGTAGTGCGACGTGAGCAGCACCGTCGCGCCGTGGCGCTCGTTGTACGCGCGGATGAACTCGCGCAGCGCGAGCTGCGTCGGGACGTCGAGCCCGATGGTCGGCTCGTCGAGGAACAGCACCTCGGGCCGGTGGAGCAGCGCGGCGACGAGCTCGCACTTCATGCGCTCGCCGAGCGAGAGCTGACGCGTCGGCCGCTTGATGAGCGTGCCGAGCTGCAGAAGCTCGATGAGCTCGTCGAGCGTGTGGCGATAGTCGGCGTCCGAGAGATCGTAGATGGCGCGGTTCAGCTCGAAGGTGTCGACCGGCGGCAGGTCCCACAGCAGCTGCTGCTTCTGCCCGAGCACCAGCGTGATCTTGCCGAGGAACAGGGGTGCGCGACGCTGGGGTGCGAAGCCCGCGACCTCGACGAGCCCACTCGTGGGGTGAAGGAGGCCCGCGAGCATCTTGAGCGTCGTGGTCTTGCCGGCGCCGTTGCGGCCGAGGAAGCCCACGCGCTCGCCACGCTCGATCGAGAAGCCGATGCCATCGACGGCGCGCGCGACCTTGTAGCGACGGTGGAACAGCGATCGCGCCGCGGCCCACAGCCCGGGCTCCCGCTCGGCCACGCGGAACTCCTTCACCAGATCTCTGACGACGATGACGGACAAGCCGGCATCCTTAGCGCCCCGGCATTTGCAGATCAAGGCGTGCGGGGTGTTACATGACGTTGCCGTGCACAACGTCTCGCGTCGCGTCCTCTTGCTGCCCCTGGCCGCCGTCTCGCTGGGGGCCTGCGCGACGACGCACACGGTCGCGCCTGCGCCTGCGCCGACCCCGCGCATCGTGGCGTCGCGCTGCCACGTGCGCGAGCGCGGGCTCGCGCCCAGCTCGCGTCACCCCCGGCTCGCGGAGCTGACGTCGCTCGCGAACGGGCTCGCGATC
>JBDTCO010000139.1:0-15648 GCA_039923495.1 Polyangia bacterium | reverse complement strand
GTGCCTTTTTTTGATGTTGCCGTTGATGCGGGTATGTTGACCCAGCTGATACCTGATATTAGCGAACGTTTTGGTTTGATTGAAAACCGCAAGTCAGCTATCGACTTAGAATCACGTGATATCCATTGGAGTGCGATAAGAGACCGTACCGTGGACTTTGCAGGCCTAATGGCGACGCGCGGTATCGTCAAAAAGACGGTACAAGGCTTCGGCGGTCGTGGCAACGTATCTGCGCCGAGCGGTGGCTACAACGGCGGCGGCGGTCGTGGCAACGTGTCTGCGCCCTCGCGTCCTGAGCCTGCCCCCGCGCGTCTGTCGGCGCCTTCGCGGCCGTCGGCGCCCGCGCCCGGACCGGAGCGTCGTCGCAGGTAGGAGAGCGGCCGTGAAGCGCGTCCTCATCCTGCACACCGGCGGCACGCTCGGCATGAGCGGCCGCCGCCCCACGCCGCTGTCTCCCGACGCGTACGCGGAGGCGCTCGGCCAGCGCGTACCCGAGCTCTCGGACCTCGCGCATATCGACACGCGCATCCTGTGCAACCTCGACTCCTCCGACATCGGACCCGAGGAGTGGACGCTGCTCGCGAGCGAGATCGCCGCCGCGCGCGAGACCCACGATGGCATCGTCCTCATCCACGGCACCGACACGATGGCGTACACGGCGTCCGCGCTCTCGTTCGCGCTCGGCAACCTCGATCGCCCCGTCGTGCTCACGGGCTCCCAGCGTCCGCTCGGCGAGGTGCGCTCGGATGCGCGCCGCAACCTCGTCGACGCGGTGGATCTCGCGCGTCGTGATCTGCCCGAGGTCGGCATCGCGTTCGACGGGCGGCTGTGGCGCGGCAACCGCGCGAAGAAGGGCGATGCGTGGGGCTACGGCGCCTTCAACTCGCCGGGCTTCCCTCCGCTCGCGCGCCTCGGCCTCGACGTCGAGATCGCACCGCACGTGCGTCGCGGCGGTGGCCTGTTCACGCTCGATGCGCGCTTCGATCCGCGTGTCGTCACCGCGACGGTCACGCCCGGACTCGAGCCGTCCGCGCTCGATCGTCTCTGCGAGGGCGCGCGTGGCCTCGTGCTCTCCGCGTTCGGTGTCGGCAACGCGCCTCGTCGCGTGCGTCCGATCCACGAGGCGGTCGCGCGCCTGGTCGCGCGCGGTGTCACCGTGGTCGTCGTGACGCAGGCGCAGCACGGGGCGGTCGACCTCTCGCTCTACGAGAACGGTGTCGCTCTACGCGATGCTGGCGCTATCGGTGGTGGCGACATGACGCTCGAGGCGGCGCTCGCGAAACTCATGGCCGCGATCGGCCGCTTCCCCGACGATATCGCCGTCCGCCACGCGTTCCTCGAGCGCGATGTCGCGGGCGAGCGCGGCACCACGGATAAACACCAGCTCTAGCGAGCAAACGTCGACGTGAAGGTGCACGTCGATATCGCCGTCGACTAGGGGAGCTTGCGGTCGCGGAAGGCCCGCCGTGCGGCCATCGCCTCGTCGCCGTCGAACGCGATGCGGACGATCTCGTCGAGCTCGAGCTGGACGTCCGAGGGCAGCGGCGCGGAGAGCTTGCCGAGTAGCTGACGCGTGCCGCGGATCGCGCCCGGCTCGCCCTTCGCCATCTGTCGCGCGAGCCCCAGTGCTGTCGGGAGGACAGCCTCCGGCTCGACCACGCGATCGACGAGACCCCAGCGCAGCGCGCGCTCTGCATCGACGCGCTCGGCGGTGAGGAACATCTCGCGCGTGTGCGATGCACCGATGAGCGCGACGAAGCGACGGAGTCCCTCGACGGGGTACACGATGCCGAGCCGGACGGGTGGCATCTGCAGCGCGACGCCGGGGTGCGCGACCCGCAGATCGCACGCGCAGGCGAGCTCGCAGCCGCCGCCGATGGCGAGACCCGGCAGCGCGCACACGATCGGTAGCGCGCCGAGCAGGAGCGCTTGCACCGTGCGCTCGAGCGGCGCGGCGGTGTTGCCGGCGTCGAGCGCGTCGAGGTCGTAGCCCGACGAGAACAGCGTCCCTTCGGCCGTGAGCACCAGCGCGCGCACGCCCTCGTTCGGCAGCGTGCGGCTCGCCTCGACGATCGCGTGGAGCAGCGCGGGATCGAGCGCGTTCTTCTTGGTCGGGTTCGACAGCGTGAGCGTCGCGACCGCGTCATCAATGACGATGTGGAGCGCGCCTGGCACTACGGCTCGCCGAGCGAGAAGCTGAGCCGCGTCTCCTCGCCGATGTGCACGACGAGCTTCTTCTTCACCGACTTGCCGTCCGGGCCCACGAACGTGAGCGTGTGCAGCCCGTCCGACAGGGGGACGTTCACGAGCGGCGTCTCGCCGAGTAGCTGCGATCCGTCGAACGCGCGTGACGACGGCACTGTCTTCACCGTGAGGAAGCCGCTGCCGTGGGGGTGTGGTGCCGCGGTCTTCTTCTTGCCACCCCCACCTTGCAACGAGTGCTCCTCGGGCAGCTCGAACTCGAGGACCCGGTGCTCGCCCGCGTGCAGCGAGATGTCGACCTCGCGCGGCTGGTAACCCGTACGCTCGATGACGACGTGGTGCGGACCCGCCGTGACCGGCAGCGTGCGCACCGGCGTCAGCATCTCGAGCGGCTCGCCGTCGATGAAGACCTTCGCGCCCGAGGGTCGCGTGTTGAGCCCGAGCGTCGCGGACGTCTGCACCGGCAGCTCGGTGGTGATGACCTGTGGCCCGGCATCGTTCTTCGCGTCGGCGTTCGGATCCGGCCTGGGGTCCACGTGCGTCGGATCGTCGACGTGCGCGTTCACCGGATCGATGTGCGGCTTCGTGCCGTGCGGCCGCAGGGCGACCGCGAGGCCCGCGAGCACGACGAGTCCGCCGATGACGGCCCATGGTACCCACCGACGGCGACGCGGCGGTGGGCTGTGGAGCGCGGACGTGGGCTCGCCGCTGAGGAGTGGCGAGCTGGCCGACACCTCGCGCGACACGCCGGCGCCGAGCGGCCCCGCGGTGCCCGACGGAAACGGTGCGCTGCGTGAGCCCTGCACGCGCTCGTGCTGCCCCGAGCGCGGCTGCGCAGACGTGTTGCCCGAGCGCCTGTCGCTCGTCGCCACGCTGCGCTCCGGACGCGAGATCTCCGTGGCCTCGAGCGACGGGTCGATCTTCGACGAGCGCACCGTGGCCTGCTCGCCGGAGTAGATCGGCGGCTCCGGCATGCGGTCGTCGCGACGCGTGAGATCGTCCTCGTCCTCCGACGCGAACGTGCGCGGCGCGGCGCCGGTGCCGGTGCGGTTCGGCTTGCCGGGTGTCGTGAGGTCCTCGTTGGACTCGACTCGTCGGGCGGAGCCGCCCGTGCTGGTGGCACCGATGGCGAGCGCCGCTGCGTTGCTGAGGAGCGGCACGTTCTCGTACGCGGGCGTGATGGCCTGCTTCACGCTCGACATCTGCGCGGTGCCGCCCTTCACGAGCGGTTCGCTCGCGCGCGCAGCCTCCGGCAGGACCGGCTGATCCTTCGACTCGAACAACGCCTCGCCCTGTGGCCCCGGCGGTGATTCGCGACGAACGAAGTCGCCGAGCAGCTGCGGCGTCGCGAGCTCGGTGGCCGCCTTGAGGTAGCGCTCGAGGTCGAGCTGCATCGCGGCGGCGCTCTCGTAACGCGCATCACGCGACGTCTCGAGCGCGCGCTTGAGCACCGCCATGAGCTCGGCCGGGATCCCGCTGCGGTGGTTCTCGGGGTGGATCGGCTTGCCGTCGCGGATCTCCTTCATCGCCTCCGTGACGTTGTCGCGGCGATAAAGTGGCATGCCGGTCATCAGCTCGTACATGCAGATGCCGACGGAGAAGATGTCCGAGCGAGCGTCGAGCGGGCGACCCTCGACCTGCTCGGGGGACATGTACGCGTACTTGCCCTTCACGACGCCGGGGCGCGTGCGGCTCGCTTGCCACGTGGCCTTCGCGATGCCGAAGTCCACGACCTTCACGATGCCGTCGTAGGTGACGAGCACGTTCTGCGGCGTCACGTCGCGATGCACGACCTTGAGGCGCGTGCCCGCGCCATCGGTGATGTTATGCGCGTACTGCAGGCCCGCGCACGCATCGGCGAGGAGCCGCGCGATGAGCTCGAACGGCACGGGCGACGTGCGCGCCTGCTTGATGAGGCGGCCGAGATCGACGCCTTCGACGTACTCCATCGCGATGAAGTAGTAGTCGTCGACCTTCCCGAAATCGTAGATGTGGATGATGTTCGGGTGCGAGAGCTGTGCGGCGAGGCGCGCCTCGTCGAGGAACATCGTCCGGAACTCGGCCGAGTCGCTGAGGTGCGGCAGGATCCGCTTGATCGCGACGCGACGCTCGAAGCCTTCGACGCCCTGCTGCCGCGCGAGAAACACCTCGGCCATCCCGCCGCGCGCGAGGCGACGAAGCAGACGGTAGTTCCCGAAGCCCACACCCTCCGACATCGGCGCTTTCAGCCTAACATGCGCGCCACGCGGGTCGAGTCCCCGCTACGGCGTCTGTGTGGAGATCGTGACATTGCCACCGTGCCGCTCGACGAGGAGCTTCACGTCGGAGTTGCCGATGCGCACGATCCGGCTCGCGGTCTGACCGTCGGCAACGGCAAGCTCCGCGTGGATCGACGGCTGATCGACCTTCTTGTTCATGATGCCGACGATGCCGACCGCGACCGCGACGACGGCCAGCGCGCCGATGATGAGCGGCGCGGCCGCGGGCCCGGTGCGGGAGGGGGCGGCGACGACCGGTGTGGACACGCTGTTCGTGCGGCGGCGATCGGTGAAGATGTGAATCGAGCGCACACCGGCGCGACCCTTGGCGAGCAGGTCGAGATCGAAGAGCGCGATGACCTCGGTGCCGTGACCGGGCGCGAGGTTGAAGACGAGCTTCGATGCGTTCTTGAGGCCCGTGACGAGCCCCAGGCCGGCGCCGGACTCGCGCTGCTCCGGCTCGAGGCTCTGCTGCGTGCTCTTCGCGAGGAACTTGACGACGGTGTCCTTGTCGAGCGAGCCGTACGTGTCGTGCACCGCGACGGCGAAGTGCTGGCCGTTCGACGCGCAGGTGATGCGCACCTTGCGATCGAACTGGATCTTCGCGAGCTCCTTGCGAGGGAGGTGATCGTAGAGGTGCTTGCCGTTGTCGTCGACGGGCGCGTGGTACAGCGCGTTCATCACGAGCTCTTCGGCGACGAGCGCCATACGATCGCGTACGGGACCGCGAGCTCCGGCGAGCTCGGCATAGGAGTTGAGCACGTCGAGCGCGCGCGCCTTCTCCTCGTACGAGGAGATCTCCATGTTGTAGAGCGTCACGCCCCACGGGAAGTACTTCTGCAGACCGAACACCTGACCGTGCAGGAGCTTCGTGACGGTGATGATGAAGTCTTCGGGCTCGAAGCCATCGTCGTACGTGATGACGCTGCCGCAGCGGGGGAGCCGCAGGCACTCGACCATCTGGCCGAAGTCCTGCGCGCCGACGATGCAGAGCAGACGCACGTCGGGGAAGACGTTGGCGAGGTCCGAGAGCTTCGGCGCGCTCGACGAGCGGAGGTCGACGGCGAGCAGGCTCGGCGCGTCGGCCGGCAGCTTCGAGAGGTCCGGCACGAACTCGGTGAGCGCACCGGTGGCCGTCATGAGGCGCTTGAGCGCGCGCCGCATGTTCGCCTCGCTCGAGACGACGAGGATGCGGTGACGCAGCATCGCGTCGGAACCGCGACGACGTTCGCTGCCGGAGGCAGTGGGCGTGCTGCGAGCGGGCTCGGCCATTCCTACGATCCGGTCTTGCTCTTCGGTTTGTCGGAGGACGTGGCGCCGAGCTCAGCGAGCTCGAGGCGCTCCTTCACGCTCGTGGTCTCGAGGTGATCCGCCTCGAGGCGCGCGATCTCTTCCTTGCGCTGGAGGATCTCTCGCTCGAAGTCGGAGATCTCCTTGGTCAGCATCTCGACGCGGCCTTCGAGCTGCGCCTGCTTCTTCGTCGCGTCCGCGATGATGTCGGACACCTTCACGCGCAACGACTCGAGCGTCGTCTTGATGACCGTGACCACGAGCTCAGGGTTCTTGTCGATGGGGAGCGAGCGCATCAGCTGGATCGCGGCGTTGATGCCGAACTCGGGGTTCGACTGCTCCTCGCGGACCACCGGCGCAGGCTCGCTCTTCTGCGCAGGCGCAGACAGCGACACCGTCTCCGACGGAGAGTCGAAGTAGCCCGCGTCCTCGTCCTTCGCCCCCTCCTGCTTGGTAGGTGCAGTGGGCTTAGCTCCGCCAAATAGCTTCATCTCGAACCCCTCGCTTTCCGCACATTATCCCGTTTTCCGTCTCCCCACACGTGGTTTTGCGGCGGCTTCGCTTTGGTCGGTCTCCAGGCTGGCCGATGCGTTAAGGTTCTCGCGGCCGCCGCGATCGCGACGGCGATGCTGCTTATTTTGTCAACGACCTCAAAGACTCGATGGCGTGCGGCCGCTCTGGCAGGCGGGCTGACGTCTGCGCTCGCTGGCGGCTGCAAGATCGAAGGCGGCGTCGTCCACGTGACGGCTGCGGCAGGTGTCGCGCCGCAGAGCTACTGCCTGTCGCTCGCAGCCTCGGGAACGCGACGCTTCGGTCGTCGCTACGAGGCGTCCGCGTATCCGCTCCCGCAGCTCCTTGGTGTGCGCGCCGACGGCCAGAGCACGATGCTCGCGCGCGTCGATGCGCTCACCGCCGGGCTCCGTACGAGCTCGTCCGGGGCGAGCGTGACGCTGCCCGGTGATGCGCAGCTCACGGTCTCCGCGTGCGCGCCGAGGACCGCGACCGCACCGTTCGCGCAGCGTACGAACGACAGCATCGCGCTTGCCGGGAGCCGCGTCGCGTTCGTGCACACGGGCCTCGAGATTCCCGGAGCCTCGTCGGTGGTGGTGGTCGCGCAAGGGGGCGGCACCATCGCTTCCTATCAGAACGGAGCTCTCGTGCACTTTGCGACGCCCGTCGGCGGTAGCAACGTCGAGGCGCTCGCGTCGCTCGACGTCGACGGCGACTGCGCCGACGATCTGCTCGTGGCCGTCGATGGTGCTCCCGTCGCCACGTGGTCCAGCGTCAGCGACGGCACGCTCGCCATCGACAGCGCGCGGCTCGGCGACACACAGGCCGCACACGCGCTCGCGCTCGGAGATCTCGACGGCGATGGCTGGGCCGACCTCGTGAAGGTCGGCATCGACGGCGGCAGCGTGCTCCTCTCCGATCGCGCGCACGGCTTCGTGACCGCGCCGGGCGGCTTCTCCGTGCAGCCGACCAACTCCACCGCGGCTGCCGTCGGCGACATCGATCTCGACGGCAAGCCAGACGTGGTCCTCGGCTTCTCCGATGGGCCGCTGCTGTGGACCAAGGGCGACGGGCAGGGCGGCTTCGACGGCCTCACGCTTTTGCCCGGCACGCAGCAGACCGCAGCGCTCGCGCTCGTCGACGTGAACAACGACGGCTCGCTCGACGTGCTCGCGGCCGTGAACGGGGCTGCGACCGGGCTCGTCGTTTATCTCAACGACGGTCACGGCCAGTTCAAGGACGCCAGCTTCGCATGGGTGCCCGCGGGGCTCGACGCCAACCTGCTCGCGCTGCGCGTCGTCGATGCGGACGGCGATTGCGTGGACGACGTGCTCGTCGCCGGTGCCACCACGGCGCCGCACCTGCTCGCGCTCTCGCCGACGGGGCTCGTCGACAGGGGTCCGATCGGCAGCGACCCGGTCGTCGCGCTGGACGCCGCCGATCTCGACGGTGACGGGCTACCGGAGATTGTCGGGCTCGGATTCGGCAGCGTGGACATCTACTCCACGACCGCGCAGGCGCAGCCATGAGAGCCATCGTCGCGCTGCTGCTCGTGCTCGCGCTCGTGCGTCCGGCGTCGGCTGACATGACCGTGGGCGCTTCGCTCGACGACGCCGATCGTGCGTACGCGGATCTCGACTATCGTGGTGCAGCTTCTACGGCCGAGCGCGCCGCTGGCGACGAGACCGCCACGCAGCCCGAGCGGCTCCGAGCGCTGTCTCGTGCCGGCCTGTCGTGGCTCGTGCTCGGCCAGCGCCAGCTCGCGACGGAAGCCTTCGAGCGCCTCTTCACGATCGACGATGCGTACGTCGTCGACGATCCGAGCCTCTCATCGAAGCAGCGCCAGTTCATCGACGACGAGCGCGCGCGCCACGTCAAAGCTCCCGAGTCCGTCGTCGAGCCGGTGGTCGTGGCGCCCGTCGTCACGCCCGTACCCGTGAAGAAGACCCCAGTCTACAAGCGCTGGTACCTGTGGGTTCCGGTCGCCGTGGTCGTCGTTGGTGTCGGGCTCGGCGTCGGGCTCGGCGTCGGGCTCGCCGATCGCGGCCCGCACGGTACCCTGCCGCCGGGGACCGTCGGCCTCACGCTGCGCTACTAGCCAGCTCTGCCTATCCTCGATCGACGGGGATGTTGTACTTCTTCACGAGGCGGTGGATGTAGTTGCGATCGATGCCGGCCTCGACGGCGGCGCGCGAGATGTTGCCCTTGTGGCGCTCGAGCAGGTGCGTGAGGTACTCGCGCTCGAACGACTCCGTGAGGATGCCCTTTGCATCCTTGAAGCTCATGTCGAGGAGCTCCTTGGCCATCGGGCCGCGCTGCTGCGTGTCGGCGTGCGAGAGCGGGACCTCGCCGGTGTGAACTTCGAACTCGGCCTCACCGCCCTGCAGCGAGAGCCCTCGCTCGACGACATTGCGGAGCTCGCGCACGTTGCCCGGCCAGTCGTGCGCCTCGAGCTGCGCCAGCGCCTCCGCCGAGAGATCGAAGTCGTCGCGCTTGAGCGCCTTGACGAACGAACGCACGAGCAGCGGCAGGTCTTCCTTGTGACGACGCAGCGGTGGTACCTGCGTGCGCACGACCGCGAGCCTGAAGTAGAGGTCCTCGCGGAACGTGCCCGCCTTCACCATCTCGGCGAGCCCGCGGTGTGTCGCGGCGACGACGCGGATGTTCACCTTCTTCGAGCGGACGTCGCCGATCGGACGCACCTCGCGCTTCTCGAGCGCGCGCAGTAGCTGCGGCTGTAGATCGACGGGCAGCTCGCCGATCTCGTCGAGGAACAGCGTGCCGCCGTCTGCCTCCTCGATGAGGCCGCGCTTGTTACCGACCGCGCCGGTGAACGCGCCGCGCACGTGGCCGAAGAGCTCCGAGCCGATGAGGTCCTTCGGGAGCGAGCCGCAGTCGACGACGACGTACGGACCGCTCTTGCGTGCGGAGTGCTGGTGGATGGCCTCGGCGAGCAGCTCCTTGCCTGTGCCGGTCTCGCCCTCGAGCAGGACCGTCGCCTCGGTGGGCGCGATCTTCGCGAGGAGGCCGAAGAGGTCACGCATGATCTTGCTCGAACCGATGGCGCGACCGAACGACTCTCCCTGGTAGCCGGTGACGGCGATCGGTACGTCGGCGGGTGAGATCTCGATCTCGGTGTTCGAGCCGAGACGGAAGCGGGCCTTCTGCGCGCCGGCGTTCACGATTGTGATCGAGCCGATGCGCGTGCCCGCCTGGAAGGTGCCGTTGGTGGAGTCGAGGTCGGTCACCTTGAGGCCGCCGCCCTCGAGCTTGAGCTCGACGTGGTAGCGCGAGACACCCTTGTCGGTGAGCCGCAGGTCCGCCGACGAGTGCGATCCGACGAGGAACGCGCCGTCCTCGAACTGGGCGCTCGCACCCGCATCGGCGCCGGTGATGACCGTGACGCGGTAGCGCCGCGAATGCAGCGTCCCGGAGCTCTGGTCCGTGTAGAAGTGACCCGTCTGGGTCGCGGTCAGATCGTCTCGGCTCATCGTGCGGGCTCATCCTAGCAGACCGACAGTCGCCAGTACTCCGACCGTTCCGGTCAATCACGCGGGACGTGCGGCGCGGATCCGAATGGCCTCGAACATCGGTTAAAAGCCGCGAAGCGCGGAAAATGCACCGAACCACGCCAGGTGACGAACAGCCGATGCCGAACGCGCGTACGACGCTAGAACTCGTTCGGGCCGATGGGGAAGAACCCCTCGTGGTAGAACTGCCACGCGCGCCCGAACGTGAGCGCGCCGAACAGGTTCACGCCGATCCCGACGAGGATGACGACCTTCATCGTGGTGGTCATGGGGCGGCCGCCGATGGCGAGCAGCATCACCAGCATGAACAGGTAGTCGATGCTGAAGCGGAAGCCGAACTGCACCCAGCCGTCGTTCTGGTAGAGCAGCGACAGGATCGCGATCGGCGCGATGGTCACCCACAGCGCCGTGGAGAGCGGCGAGGTCGTGCGCGGCCACAGCAGGTACAGCAGCGCCGGCGTGGTGAGCAGCATCGACATGCCGTGCCAGCTGACCTGCACGTACGGCGCCTTCGCGAGGAGCTTCGGAGTGAGCGCGAAGGCCGCGGCGAGGTTCCGCGAGAGGAATGCGAAGTTGAAGAGGCCATAGCGCTGGATGCGATCGGTCCAGCGCACGTTGAGGTAAAAGTGGCCAAACTCCGTCGGTGAGCCGAAGCGAGCCATGTTGAACCACGCGCCGACGCCGACGAACGCTGCCACGGGCAGTCCGACGCGGACCATCGTCGCGAGGGTCAGGCGACCGCGCCGCCAAGCCTCGTACAGGAAGAAGATGCCGACGAAGCCCATCTGCGGGCGAGTGAGCGTCAGCGCACCGAGCAGGCAGCCCGCGAGCACCGGCGCACGTGCCTCCATCGACGCGAGGATGAACGCACCGCACAGCGCGGTCGCGACGATGTGCGCCGTGTACCAGACCTGCCCGAGGATCGACGAGTAGTAGTAGACGCTGCCGACAGCGAAGAGCGCCACCAGCCACAGGTCGTCCTGCTCCGAGCGCTGCGAGTCCCCGCGCGCCGACAGCCTTCGCAGCACGAGGAACAGGAACATCGGTCCAAGAGGCGCGAGCAGCAGCGTGAGGAGCACGTCGTTGGTCGCGAGACCGGCCACCGCGACGACGGGCAGGAACAGCACCGCGGGGAATGGCGGGAACGAGACGTAGTACTTCTTGCTGCGGCTCTGGATGTCCGTGGCCGGGATCGTCTCGACCTTGCCCGCGAGCGTGCGGAAGTGGCTGGGTTGCGAGCGCAGGAAGCAGCCCGAGACGGTGCGTCCGTCCTTCAGGACCAGGTACTCGACCTCGGCCCAGTCGTTCTGCGATGGCGGCACGCGTCCGAGATCGAGGCGGTGCTCGAGGAACATCTTCGCCTGGTAGACGAAGTGCGTGTCGTGTGACGGAGCGCGCAGACGCGTACCGGCCGTGGCCGCGTAGATGGCCAGGCAGACGAAGTAGACGAGGAACGCGAGCTTGCCATTGCGGGACATGGTCATCGACGGAGCGCCGCGAACAATAAGGGAAACCTCGCGCGTTTTCGACACCTTCGATTGCTCGACTCGAGCCCACAATCGGCGCATATAGCGGTTGCGCCGTGACTCCTGCCGACCCCACGCCTCCTCCGCGCGAACCCCTCCGTCTCGGCTCGCTGCTCACGCTCCTGCGCACGCGTGGCGCGCCCCTCGATTTGCAGGTGCTCGGCCGTACGCTGATGCACACCGCCGTCGTCGGGCTCGCCGCCGGCCTCATCGGCGCGGCGTTCTTCGCGTGCCTCGAGTATGCGCAGCGCTTCGTGCTCCAGGACATCGCCGGGTACCTGCCGCTGCGCGCCAGCGGCGAGAACTTCTTCGATGCGCACCGCACGAACGCCTTCCGTCCGTGGCTGCTGGTGTTCCTGCCGGGCCTCGGCGCGCTGCTCGCCGGTCTCGTCATCCGCTACGCCCCCGAGGTCGCGGGCGGCGGAGGCGACGCGATGATCCGCGCGTTCCACGAGCAGGGCGGCGTCGTGCCTCGTCGTGTGATCTGGGCCAAGTCGCTCGCGTCGATCTTCACGCTCGGCTTCGGTGGCTCCGGCGGACGCGAGGGCCCGACCATGCACATCGGCGCGAGCCTCGGCTCGACGCTGGGAAGCATGCTCGGTGTCACCGCACGCGAGCGTCGTATCCTCATGATCGCGGGTGTCGCCGCCGGCATGTCGGCGGTCTTCCGCACGCCGCTCGGCGCTGCGCTCCTCGCCGTCGAGGTGATGTACCGCGACGACTTCGAGTCCGACGCGCTCATCCCGGCCGTCCTCGCGAGCGTCGTTTCGTACTCGGTGGTCATCGCGATCTTCGGTGAGTCGACGCTCTTCGGCCGGCCTGCGCGCTACCCGTTCCATCCGGTGCAGCTGCCCCTGTTCGCGCTCATGGCCATCCTCGTCGCGCTGCTCGCCTCGCTGTTCGTCCGCACCCTTCGTGGCGTCGAACACCGCATCAAGAAGCTGAACATCCCACCGTGGACCAAGCCCGCGCTCGGTGGCCTCGCGCTCGGTATCTTCTCGACCCCGATCGTCATGTACATCGGGCACCGCACGCAGATGCCAGGCCAGGGCCTCGGCCTCCTCGGGGGCGGCTACGGCGCCGCGCAGATGGCCATCAGCGGCGTCGAGCGCCTGCCCGGTGGCTGGCAGGGCATCGAGATCCTGTTGCTGCTGTGCGGCGCCAAGCTCGTCGCCTCGTCGCTGACCATCGGCTCGGGCGGCTCGGCCGGCGACTTCGCCCCGTCGCTGGTGCTGGGCGGCCTGCTCGGTGGCGCGTTCGGTCGCGCGGCGCAGCTGCTCCTGCACGATCCGTCGATCGATCCCGGTGCCTTCGCTCTCGTAGGGATGGGCACGTTCTTCGGCGGCGTCGCTCATGCACCTCTCTCCGCGCTCATCCTCGTGAGCGAGATGGCCGGGAGCTACGATCTCCTCGTGCCCCTCATGATGACGAGCGGCATCGCCTTCGTGGCGCTCCGTCGTACGAGCCTCTACGAGGCCCAGCTCGGCGCGAAGCACGACTCACCGGTGCACCGTGCCTCGACGCTGCTCGAGCCCCTGCGCGTGATCCGTGTGCGCGATGTGATGGTCACCGGACGGCCGTTCGTGACCTTCGGGCTGAAGACGCCGGGCATCGAGCTCATCGTCCGGATCGACGAACAGAGCTGGCAGGACACGTTCCCGGTCCTCGGCGAGGAAGGCAAGCTGGCGGGCGTCGTCTCCGCCGATGCGCTGCGCTCGCTCGCGGCGACGCGCGAGGTCGCGCCGATGACCATCGCTGCCGACCTCATGCACCAGCCCGTCTTCGCGCTCCTCGACGACGATCTGCGCTCCGCGACGGCGCAGATGCTCGACGCCGGCCTGCGCGAGCTGCCCGTTCTCGACGACAAGGGCCAGGTCGTGGGCTTCATCGACGAGATGGAGACGGCGAAGGCCTACCTCGAAGCGACCGCTTCGCGCATGCGACCGCCGACGCTGTCGTAGCCGGCGAGGCCCGATCAGGGGCGTTCGTAGAGGACGACGATCGGGACGTCGTCGTGCGTGAGGACCCGGGACGGCTTCGTCGTGCCGTAGAAGTCCCAGAACCAGTACTCGTACTTCGAGAAGTGCTTCTCGAGGATCACGAGGCCCATCGAGCTGTTCTTCACGCCGGCCTCTTCCATGCCGGAGTTGCGCAGGTCGGGCCGCAGGCGACCCATGCGGACGTCCATGTCGAGCTGGAGCTGGTTGGTGTCGTGCCAGTAGATCGCGGCGCCCTTCTTCGCGTGGGCGTCGATCCACGGCAGGAGACCGAGCGTCGCGTAGCCCCAGAACTGGCGGTTCATGCCGAGCGACGCGCCACCATCGGGACCGCCGACGAGCGGCACGTAGTGCGAGAGCCCATACGGGTGCGAGTGCCACGTGTCGATGGCCGAGGGCAACACGACGACGAGAGGGAGTGCTACCGCGATCCAGCGCCGCGGCACGTCGGCGCAGAGGCGCGCCACGGCGTAGCCCGCGAGCAGCGCGAGGAACGGGATCGACGCGTGGAAGTGCTTCGTCGCGCCGAAGATCGGTGCGCCGGTGAGCGTCAACACGAGCATCGGCGCGAGCGCGTTGAGCAGCACGAGCGTACCGAGACCGCACGGACCGAGGGAGCGATCCTGGCGAACGTCGCGCTGCCACGCCCACAGCCCGAACGCGGCGAGGAGCAGCGTTGTCGTGGGGACGGTGACCAGCGTCATCACGAAGACGAACGACCTCGGGAACGGCGGCTTGTTGTAGTTCCGGCCGAGGAACTCGAAGTTGTAATACACGTGGTTCACGTGGAACGCGACGTACTCGCGGAAGCGCGCTACCGTCGAGAACCACATCCACGGCCAGCACGCGAGGTACACGAGCGGGCCGGCCCCGGCCATCCAGAGGAGGCCACGCGGGAACGCGCTGCCGACGGGCAATCGACGCTCGCGCACTGCAGCGAGGAGCTCCTTGCGGTCGACGATCAGCGACACGAGGATCAGCACCGGCGGGATGAAGAACGCGTTGTGCTTTGTCGCGAGCGCGAGCCCGAAGATCACGCCGGCGCCGATACCCCAGCGCTTCGACTCGCGGCTGCGCCACCACGCGTACACGACGAAGACCCACATCGCGGCGATCGGCGCGTCGAAGCACGCGAGCTGCGCGTCGAAGAAGAGGCGTTCGGCGAACAGCGTCATGCCCGCGGCCGCGAAGCCCGCGCCGGGCGACAGCAGCGAGCCGAGCAGGAACACCACCGCGATCATGCCCGCGGTCATCGCGATCGTGGGCAGGCGGAACGCGGTCTCCTCGTCGAGGAGGCCGAGCGTGTGGTGCTTCGTCTTGTAGACGATGGGGTGCAGGTGCGGCTGATGCGGGCAATCGCATTTGTGGAAGAGCCGCCACGAGAGCCCGAACAACGTCTTCATCAGCGCGGGGTGCTCGTGGTTGTCGGAGAAGTCCGCATCGATGGCCTTCCGCGAGAGCGACCTGCCCGGATGCCCGTGCACGAGGTTGTCCGCGAGGTCGACGTACCAGTGCGCGTAGTGCTCGGCCGCGTCGAAGTACGTCCCCTCGTCGCGGACGTTGCCCTGGGTCCGTTCCGCGCGCAGGAGCACGGCGAAAGAGAGTGCGAAGATCACGAGGGCCCAGCGGTTCTTCACGGTGCACCTGCGCCATCGGCTGCGCGGAGCTCGGCGTGGAAACCGGGCAGCCGCCACGCGGGTTCTTCTGACGAGAACTCGAACACGACGAGGTGCTTGCCGGGCTCGAGCGGGAGCTCGAAGCGCTTCCAGCCGTCCTCGTTGCGTAGCGGCATGAGGATCGACTTCGTGGAGTCGACACGCACGCGGAACGACACGACGCCCGAGGCCGACTTGCGCGCGTAGTAGTCGTGGAGCCCCGCGTAGCCGACGAGCAGGCCGCCCTCGACGTCGTCGTACGCGATCGAGACGATCTGACCGGGGATGACGGGCGCCAGCACCCCGCGGCGCGGCTTGTAGTCGATCTCCATCACGCGTTGACCCACCGTCGTCGACCCGCACTGGCGCTCCTTGCCGGTGCCGCCGCAGGGGTGCTCGTCGGCACCTTCACCGACACGACGCGATGTGACGCGCGCCTGCGGGAAGTCGGCGCTGAGATCGCGAAGCACCGTCTGCGCGGGTCTGTCGAAGCTGCGCAGCGTGACGTGGCCGAAGTGCTCCTCCGATGCGGGCTTCATGCCGAGCGTATCGTTGCTGTGGCCGCCGCGGATCGAGAGCTCCCAGATGCGCGCGTACTCGTCGTCGTCGGAGCGCGCGACCATCTTCACGGGCATGACGTCGCCGAGGTGCGCGCGGCCCGTCTGATCGGCCCACGCCGG
>JBDTCO010000138.1:0-8767 GCA_039923495.1 Polyangia bacterium | reverse complement strand
TGCAACGGCGGCACGTGCATCACGGCGAACACGTGCGCGGCCAACTCGTGCGGCAGCATCGACAACGGCTGCGGCACGCCGAAGACGTGCACCTGTGCCAACGGCAGCGTGTGCAACGGGACCATGTGCACCTGCCCTGCGCCCACGTGCAACGGCTGCAACCCCGGCTCGCAGAGCAACAGCTGCGGCAACACCGTCGACTGCTCGTGCAAGAACGGTCAGCTCTGCGGTGCGGGCAACGCGTGCTGCACGCCGAAGTCGTGCGCCGATCTGCCGGCGGGTCAGGCCTGCGGCGCCGTCGCCGACACCTGCACCGGCAACACGATCTCGTGCGGCTGCAACCCCGGCAACAAGCCGAACGCCATCTGCGGTCAGGGTGGTCAGTGCGAGTGCACGCCCACGAAGTGCTGCAAGGACACGGGTGGCGTGCTGCCCTGCATCCAGCCCGGCCCCTACAGCAACGACGGCTGCGGCTCGGCCGGCGCGTGCAGCTCGTAAGCGAGGATCTCATGAACCTGACCATTATGAAGCGCGCGCTCCTCAACAGCGTTCTGGGCGGCGTCCTGGCCACCGTCGGTGCGTGCCATCATCAGAGCGGCAACGGCGACAACGATGCGTCCGTGAACACGGACCAGGGCGCAGGCTCCGACTTCTCTATGGCGTGCGCCACGTCGAGCGCGAAGGCCGAGCTCGCGCCGCTCGACATGCTCATCATCCTCGATACGTCCGCGTCGATGGACTACGAGGGCAAGTGGACGAGCGTGAAGCTCGCCCTCAAGTCCTTCGTCGCCAACACGCAGGCGGCCGGCCTTGGCTTCGGGATCCAGTACTACCCGCTGCGCGCTCAGTGCAACCGCAGCGACTACGCCGTGCCCGCCGTGCCGATCCAGGTGCTGCCGATGGGGAACGCGGCCATCACCGCGTCGCTCGAGGAGCAGCAGATGTCGGGCGGCACGCCGATCGTCCCCGCGTTCGAAGGCGTGTTCGACTATCTCAAGCAGTGGGCGACGGCGAATCCGACGCACAAGGTGGTGATGGTGCTCGCCTCCGACGGCGCACCGGACGACAGCTGCATCGCGCCCACGGACATGGGGGCCACCAACTCGCTCGCCAACGCGACACAGATCGCGATGGAGGCGTACACGAGCAACCCGCAGGTCTCCACGTTCGTCATCGGCGTCGGCTCCGAGACCTCGACGCTGCAGCAGATCGCGACGGCCGGCGGTGGACAGGCGATCTTCGTCGATACCAGCACCGACATCCAGGGCGCGTTCCTCGACGCGCTCACCAACATCCGTGGCAATGCGCTGTCGTGTCAGTTCCCGATCCCGAACGTCTCCGACGGAGGCACGCTGCTCGACTTCGACGCCGTGAACGTCCTGTACACATCCGCGCCGAACGCGCAGCCCGACTCGCTCGTCAACGTCGGCGACATCACCAAGTGCGGCTCCGCGCCGCTCAACGGCTGGTACTACGACGACCCGCTCAACCCGACGGAGGTCGTCCTGTGCCAGGACGCGTGCGCGAAGGCCGTCGCCGGCACCACGGGCCGCATCGACGTCGTCTTCGGCTGCAAGACGATCGTGTTGTAACGCTCAGAGCGAGCGTGCGCGCAGGTCGCGGATCGTGTCAGCGAGCGTCTCCTGCGGGTCGCGGATCTCGAGGCCGAGCTCGCGCTTCGCCTTGCTGGCGTCGCAGTACCAGTACAGCTGCCCCATCTCGACGGAGACGCGGTCGAGCCTCGGCTTTCTGCCCGTGGCGCGGACGACCCGGTCCCACAGCGATGCGGCGCGGGTCTGGATGCCTGCCGGCAGGCGGACCTGCACGTGCTTGTCGCGGGCGACGCGCCCGGTGCGGCCGAACAGCTCCTCGAACGTCCAGTTGGGACCGCCGAGCAGGTAGCGCTCGTATGCGCGCGCGCCGATGGCGTTGATGGTGGCGGTGGCCGCATCGCGCACGTCGATGAAGCTGAGCCCGCCCGATGGCACGACGGGGAGCTCGCCGTCGAGGTAGCGGCGGATGTCTCCCGTCGAGCTCTGGCGTGCGTCGCCGGGGCCGAGCAGCAGGCTCGGGTTGACGATCACGACCTCGAGGCCGAGCTCGCGACCGAGCGACAGGGCGAGCTTCTCCTCGTAGATCTTGGAGAGGTAGTACGGCCACTCGCCGACGAGCTGGATGGGGTAGGGCGCGCGCTCGTCGAGGATCCGGTCGGGATCGCGCGACACGGCGATGGTGCCGGAGGTGGACGCGACCACGACGCGTCGGACGTTCGCGCGCGCGGCCGCGGTGAGGACGCGGCGCGTGCCGTCGACGTGCAGCCGCATCATGCGCTGGCTGTCGTCGGGATCGCGTGAGACGAAGCCCGCGAGGTGGAGCACCGCGTCGCATCCCTCGAAGGCGCTGTCGAGCGAAGGACGTAGCGCAGCGGCTCTCCGCGTGGTGCCGACCGGCGTCGCGTCGGGCACATCGCCGTCGCGCACCACGTCGCCGGCGATGAGCGTCACGCCGAGCGCGTCGAGCTGGGGTGCGTTGCTGCGCGAGAGCACACGGACGTCGTCGCCGCGCGCGACGAGCTGGCGCACGACCTCGAGCCCGAGGAAGCCCGTGCCCCCGGTGACGAGGACGCGGCTCACGGCTGCACCTCCACGTGGCCCTTCGCATCGACGCTGCCCGGAGGGGCGAGCGCGCGCACGGCCCTCTCGGCGATGGCTGCGACCATGCGATACGATTCGGCGCGTCCTGCACCCGCGGTGGCGAGGCGCAGCGAGTCGTAGGTGAGCACGGGGCCGACGTGCGCGACGAGTCCGCTGCGACGCGGGAGCAGCTTGCCCGACGGCATCGAGCCGTACGTGCCCTCGAGGTAGATGGGCAGGATGTCGACGTGGTTGCCCATCGATAGGTAGCCGATGGCCGGCTTGAAGTCGGTCATGACGCCATCGCGCGCGCGCGTGCCTTCGGGGAAGATGAGCAGCACGTTGCCTTTTTCGATCTCGCGCGAGGCGAGGCGCAGCGACTCGCGCAGCGAGCCGTGGCGATCCATCGGGACGAGGTTGGTGAAGCTCTCGAAGTAGAGGCGACGGATCGGATCGTCGAAGAAGTAGTCCTTCGCTGCGAGCGCGGTGAGCCGCGGGCCCCAGTCGCCGATCGCCTCCTTGACGAGCCCCATGTCGAGGTGGCTCGAGTGGTTCGCCGCGACGAGGAAGGGCCGGTTGAGCGGCACGTTGGCGCGCCCCACGATCTGCGTGTCGAGGTACTGGTAGAGGAGGCGTTGTCCCGCGTCGAGCGCGCGGCCGCCGAGGGCGCGCAAGGGCGCCGGCACGCGCAGCTCCTTCGCGGACTGGACAACGACGCGCGGTACCTTGTTGCGCCTGGAACCGCGCGGCCAGCTCGCGACGAGCGCCTCGAGATCTCCGACGGTCTGCACGTTGGCGAGCGCCTGGCTGTCGCCGAGCTGCACGCCGGCGGCCTCGAGCGCCACGCCCAGCTCAGTGAGCATGAGCGAGTCGAAGCCGAGCTGAGCGATGCGCGCCTCCGTCTGCAGGTCGCTGATCGGACGACCGCTGACCTGCGCGAGGAGGTCGCGAATCCAGCTCGTGCCGACGACGCTCGGAGGCGCTGCGTTCTTGCGGAGCGCCTCGAGGCGCTGGAGCTCCCGCACGACCTCGTGACGCTTCACCTTGCGCGTCGCGGTGCGCGGCAGCGGCAGGTCGGTGAAGTGGACGACGCGCAGCCGCTTGTGTGCGGGGAGGCGAGCGCCGCGTTGCGCGATGTGCGCGGAGATGCGATCGCGGACGGTCTGGCGTTTGTTGCCCGTGGATGCCGACGCCGTGCCTCGGGAAGAGGCCTCGCGCTCGCCGTCGTAGCTCGGCACGACGAGCACCGCGACGACCTCGCCGCGGCCGCCGTCATCGGGGAGCCCGACGACCGACAGCTCCTTGATGTCCGGCGCGTCGCGGTACAGCTCCTCGAGCTCGTCGGGGTAGATGTTCTCGCCGGTCGGTCCGAGGATGAGCTCCTTCTTGCGACCGACGACGTAGAGCCGGCCGTCCTCGATGCGACCGAGGTCGCCGGTGCGCAGCCATCCGGCATCGATCGTCTCGGCGGTGGCGGCGTCGTTCTCGTAGTAGCCGAGCATCACGCTCGGAGCCTGCGCGACGATCTCGCCCACGCCGGACGCATCGGGATCCGCGATCGAGAGCGTGACGCCGGGGAGCGCCTCGCCGACCGAGCCGGACAGGAGGCGCGTGCGTTGCCGACCGACCGCGAGCACCGGCGCCGCCTCGGTGAGGCCGTAGCCCTCGTACAGGTTGAAGCCGAGCCCTCGCAGCGACTTCATCGTCGACGGATCGAGCGCCGCGCCGCCGGAGATGAGCAGCCGCAGGCGACCGCCGAAGCGCTGGTGGATCGGCCAGAAAAGAATGCGCGGGATGTTGAGCACCGACTCGGCGAGCGCGGGCGGCAGGCGCTCGCGCAGCTCGAACATCCATCCTGCGACGAGATCGAAGAGCCGCTCCGCGATGCCGCCGCGCTCGCTCACCGGCCGACGGATGTTGCGCTCGAAGAGCTCGAAGAGGGCGGGCACACCGACCATGCCGGTGACGTGCGCGCTGGAAAACGCGGCCTTCAGCGCATCGGCATCGAGCTCTCGCAGGTACGTGATCTGCGCGCCTCGCATGAGCGGCATGAGCAGCCCCGCCGAGAACTCGAGCGTGTGGTGCAGCGGCAGGACGGACAGGAGGCCATCGTGGCTGTCCAGATCGAACACCGATGCGAGCTTCGACAGCAGCGACGTGAAGTTGCGATGCGAGAGCATCACGCCCTTCGGGTTGCCCGTGGTGCCCGACGTGAAGATCAGCGACGCGAGATCGTCGCCGCGCGGCTGGTGCACGAGGGCGGTGGAGGTCGGTTGCTCCTCGAGCAGGCTCTCGATACGGGTGAGCTCGATCGAGGCCTCCTCGCCGAGCAGCCGGTCCGCGCTGCGCTCGCCGGCGAGCACCAGCCTGGCGTGCGACCACCCGACGATGCGGCCCAGCTCGTCGGCGGTCGCCTGGTGATCGACGGGCACCGCGACGGCGCCGGCCTTGAGGATGCCGAAGTAGGCGATGGCCCAGGTCGGGTGGTTCTCGGCGCACAGCACGACGTGATCGCGAGGCTGGATGCCGCGCGCCGCCAGCGCCGTCCCGAGCCGGGTCGCGAGCCGCTGCAGGTCCGCGTAGGTGTAGCGGCCCTGGTCCACCTCGCCATCGAGGAGGCGCAGCGCGGTGCGGCTCTTGTGCAGGTGCGTCGTGGCGTCGAAGAGCTCGAGCAGGTCCTTGTACGTGTAGACGCTGCGCGGGCGCTGCTCGAACTCCTCCTCCAGCGACGGGAAGACCCAGCGCTCGAGACCGCGCATGTGGACTTCGAGCCAGTAGTGCCGCCAGTCGATGCGCTCGGGATCCCAGCGCAGCGCGAGCTGATCCGCGGGTGAGAGCCGCGCGGACAGCGCGCGGATGTGATCGCAGCGGAACACGTAGCGGCGATCGTGGATGAACGGCATGAAGAGCGTGAAGAGCTCCTCGGTCTGCGCGGCCGTCTGCGCGATGCCGGCGAGGCTCTCGCGCGCGTGCGCGGCGAGCCCCTGGATGCGCGGTGCGCCCCAGCGTGGTGTGTGCTTCTCGATCAGCGACGAGAGCCCGAGCGCAGCAGAGCGCCACAGCGGCGCGGAGGTGCGGTCGAAGGTCTGCTTGTCGACGGCGACCGGCTCCATGCGAGCCTGGAGCGCGTTCCATGTGGCGTTGCCCTGCGTACGGTTCCGGTAGTATCGACGCTTGTGGAGGCCGAGCAGCTCGACGCCGCGCTGCATGTACAGCGGGTTCGAGTCCGAGGAGCCGAGCTGGTAGACGAGCTCGTTCTCCCCGGCGATGGTCGCGGCCATCGCCATGATGAGCCCCGCGCACACGAGATCGACGGGGATGACGTCGAGGCGAACGCCATCCCCGACGGGGAAGGTGCGGTGCCCCTTGATGTTGAGGAACGCGAGCGGCGCGGTGGTGGTGAAGCCCTCGTTCCAGCCGGGGAACGGGTAGCGCATCGCCGACTCGACGATGGCCGGACGCACGATGCTGCAGTTGACGTGCAGCTCGTCGGTGCGCTGCGCGGCCTCGGCGACCATCTGATCGCCGAGCGACTTCGTGTACGTATAGGTGTTGGTCCACCCCCAGTGCCGCGCACGCTCCATGCCGAGCTCGGTGAGGCGCGTCGACAGCCACATCTTGCGCTCGCGCTGCACGGCGATCTTCATCGTCTGCGGATCTTCGGGATCGCGACCTTCGTCGGTGAGGCGCCGCCACGCGCGATCCCGGAACAGGGACACGTGCGCTCTGTCGTCGGCGAGGCTCTTCTGCTGCTCGATGACGCGCTGGCAGTCGGCCAGCTCGGACTCGACGGAGAAGTCGATGTCGCGCAGGGCTCCGTCCGGCGGCGGGTTCGAAGGATCGTCGCGGCGCGGGAAGTAGCCGGTGACCTGATCGTCCTCCCAGACCTCGCCGTCGCGGTTGCCGGCGACGAAGCAGGTGGAGACGTGCACGACGCTGGCGCCGGTGCGGCGCGCGAGGTCGAGCGTGTACCTGGGCCCGAGCACGTTGATGCGGATCGCGCTCTCGAGCGTCGGGTTGAAGGTGACGAGGCCGGCGCAGTTGACGATGACGTCGAGCTGGCCGAGTCGCTCGAGCTCGGCGGGACCGAAGTTCAGGTTGGGGCGCGAGACGTCGCCAGGCAACGCCACGCACTTGTCGCGCATGAACGCGAGGAAGCCGTCCTTGCCGCCGAAGCGCTCGCGCAGCGGATCGAACACGGGCGAGCTGGCTATCTTGTCGAAGAAGCGCTCTTCGGACGACGAGCCCGCGCCTGCCCGCGTCAGCACGAAGAGGGTGCCGAGATCGGGGTAGCGATGCAGGAGCATCGACAGCGCGACCTTGCCGACGAAGCCCGTCGCGCCGATGAACAGGATGCGACGACCGCAGAGGGTCTGTGCGACGTTGAACGTGTCCGTGGTCATGGTCGTCTAGCGCATGTCGCTGATGAGGATCGGCGGGTGGTGGAGCATCGTGATGCTCGCCGACCGGCCCATCGTGCCGCGCGCCATCGAGATGGCCTCCGCGAGCGAGTCCGCGCGCTCCCAGCCGAGGAGGCGCGGCACCGTGGTGTTGTCCGCACCGACGACGATCACGCGCGACAGGTGCTCGCGCCCGGCCTGGCCCCAGTACCACATGAAGAACGGATGAGCGCCGTGGTAGGCGTTGCCGCGACGGTACATCTCGACGTAGCTGGGGTTGTACGCGAACTCGTCCTGGTACTTCTTCTCGAGCGTGTACGCGTCGCGCGTCTCGGGGAGCAAACGGTTGAAGAACTCGATGTACGACGGGTGGTGCACCGGATCGAACGCGTCCGAGCACGGGTGCGTCACGATCATGACGCCGCCCTTCTTCACGACCGGGCGGTTCCGGTACATGTGGAAGAAGTAACCGAGCGCCATCACCTGCACGAGCAGCGGGTTGAGCGCCTTCGAGTTGACGTTGTACGGGGACACGTACGGGATCCCCGAGATGAGGATGTCGGCCTGCCCCTCGACGGGGACGGCGTACTGCTCGAAGCTGCGCGCGAGGATCTTCTCGTGCACGGGCTCGGTGGAACCGGCATGGACGGCGATGATCTCGTACGGCGAGGGCACGCGCATGAACACCTCGCGACGGAGCGCGCGCGGCGTCTTGCTCAGCGTCCACTTGATGGCCTCGAACTTGAGACGATCGGTCTCGGTGAACGTGTCCTCGTTCTTCATGAGGAACGACAGGGGCCCCGAGAACATGCGGTTGTTGAGCACGGTCTCGATGTGGAAGACCTTGAGGTGCTCATCGACGACACGGCCGATGCGATCGACCGAGTGGTTGAGCGCCGACCTCTTCGGATCCATGAAAGAGTCGGAGTCGACGATCGTCTTCGGCGTGTGGTGGGCCTTGAGCGACTCGTAGCCGCAGAGCCCGACACCGACGGACTTGTGGCCGCCGTCCATGGGCACGAGGTTGATGTTCACGTAGATGAGCAGGTCGCTGTCGGCCGCGCGCTTGTTCGTCTCGACGAGCTCGCCGTGCTTCGTCTTGCCGAGCACGACCATGCCGTCGGGATCGCAGGCGTCGTGATTGTAGAGGCGCTCGGGCCAGTACGCGTCGTAGACCTTGTCGCCGACCATGCGGCGGACCTCCCAGTCGTGCATACGCCGGTGCAGCGACGTGGCGATGATGATGTGGATGTCGTCGACGCCGAAGTCCGCGGCCATCTCGAGCACGATGTCGAGGATCGTCTCGCGCACGTCGGGACGCGCCATCGGGGGCAGCGGGAGCGACACGTCGTCGACCGCGATGGTGAGCTTCATCCCGGGCACGAGCAGCGCGTGCAGCGGGTCCATGCTCTCGGGGCGGGCGAGCGCGGCGCGGATCGCAGCGCGCGGGTTGGGCAGGCCGGCGATGGGCGCGCGCGGATAGATGACGCGCGTCCCGATGGGCAGATCCTCGGACAGCAGGTCCTCGCCATAGAACATGATGCGCGGCGCGCTGTCGGTATCGATCGTGACGATGTGATCGTCGGACAGCGAGGATGTTCGAGTGCGCGAGGAGGCCATGGCGGGCAGAGAGTGACTGCAGCAAGAGGGCGCGTCAACGTCGCTGCGACCGTGCTAGGTTCGGTTCCCATGCGTCACGCGATGCAGCTCCTCGGTGTGGTCCTCGTTCTCGCG
>JBDTCO010000137.1:0-38090 GCA_039923495.1 Polyangia bacterium | reverse complement strand
GTTCGATCTCGGCGAAGCGCGGACGTTCAAAGCTCGTCGCCGGTCCGATGACCCCCGACAATCTCGGACCCAGCGGGACGAACGCGCCGCCGCCACCGAGCGTGCGTGTCCACACCTGCGCCGCCACCCGAATGACGCCATCGGTGTCGAGCGTGTTGCCGACATAAACGAGGTAGTCGCGCCAAATGCCGTCGGTCCATTCGGTCGTGATATTTTCGATCTTGGTATCGTTCACTCCCGCGGGCTGCGGCGCGCCCTGCGGCAAGTTGATCAGATCGTAGTCGGCGGTCGAACTCGCGGTCCCGTTGCCGGTCTGCAGCCCCGCCCGGCCGTAGTAGGTCGTGCCAGTCAGGCTGTCGTGGTAGCCGTAGCTCGCGTACGGACCGATCTTGAGGCCAGCCCCCTGCGTCCGGTTCCATGTCAGAGCGCCATTCGTATCGTCCGCATCGCCATACGAGCTGTAGCCCGGATCATAGCGCCGGCGCACCCAGAGCCAGACGGCGTGCTTGGTCTGCGCGCTGGTTGCGAGCTGCGGTGTCGGGCTTTCGCTCGGCATGTCGAGGGCCTTGATGGTCAACACGAACGCCGGGTCGCCCTGTGGACCGGCGTTCGACGCCCATTCCGCCAGATCAGGGTTTTGGCCGTCCGTGTAGAGCGCCGAGCCGGCGCTACCGGTCCCCGCCTTCGAAGGATCGAAGCTCGCCACGAGAGCGTTCCCCGCGGTCTGGCCGTAGTTCGCGATCATCTTCCGGAAGGCCGCATCGCCGTCGTAGCGCTTGGCCGCGTCGAAGGTGAAAGGCGCACCCATCGCCCCCCCGATCCCCGCGCCATCGGTACCGAAGGTCAGGCTGTCATAACCGTTCCCGGATGAGAGCGAGCCATCTGGGCCGGCGTCCGACGAACCGTCATTGGGCGAGCTCGCGTCCGGCGAACGAGCCGCGTCCGAAGCATTGCCATCCGACGCGTCGCTGCAACCCGCGATGAGAGCGCAGCATCCGAGGAACGATAGGAAGCGCAGCGCAAGCATGCTCGATGCTTGCGCTGGGCTCGGCACCTGTCAATGAATCCGAGACAGCCCATGATGACAAGTCCCTGGGCCCGCGACTGCTAGATCCGCGGCAGCGCTCCGCCGGCGCGATCGAGCAACCGCTCGAGCCACAGGTTGCCGAGCTTCTCCTGCACGCTGTTGGCGCGCAGGCGCGAGGCGAGGTTGTCGAAGTCGACGCTGTCGAGCGGCTGGTCCTGGTTCACGCAGGAGAAGATGACGGTCTCCTTGCCCGTGACAGGGTCGCGGTGCTTCTGGAGGCACTGCGCGCACACCTCCTTCATCATGCACTGCATCGGCGAGTTGATGCTGCCGATGCCGATGTGGTCGTGGCGCAGCTTGCCGGACAGCACGCCGTGGCGAGCGTCTCTCACGGCGCGCATCATGCGATCGGAGCCGATGGCGATGACGCGGGCCACGTCGGCGAGCGGGATGGTCTGCGGGCCGAGCTCGCCGTTCGAGTACGCGACCATCGCCTGCACGATGTTGCCGACGTAGACGCGATCCTGCGGACGACGCGCCTCGAGCGCGGGCGGGCGATCGGCACACCAGACGAGCATGTCGGACGCGGCCTCGATGTCGTCCTTGCGGAAGACGTCGGCGGGGCTGCGGTAGCCCGCGAAGTAGATGACCTTGCAACCGGCGGCCCGGAGCGCCTTGCCGATGGAGAACAGGACGGCGTTGCCAAGGCCACCGCCGGCGAGCAGGACGGTCTCCTTCTCGTGCGGGATCTCGGTGGGCGTGCCGGTCGGTCCCATGACGACGACCTCTTCGCCGACACGTAGCGCCGCGCACAGGCGCGACGAGTGGCCCATCTCGAGCACGATCATCGAGAGCAGGCCCTTGTCGGGATCGGTCCACGCACCGGTGAGCGCGAGGCCTTCCATGACGAGGCGAGTGCCGTCGATGTCGAGCGCGTTCCGCTCGAAGTTCTGCAGACGATAGAACTGACCCGGCTGAAAGCGCCGTGCCGCGAGCGGAGCGTGCACGACGATCTCGATGATCGTGGGCGTGAGGCGGTTGATCGCAGCAACGGTGGCGCGTAGATCGCCGTCGAGGCGGCCGATGCGTGACGAGAAGCCGGCCGCGCGGATCGCGTCGTCGGCGACGGGTGCGGCATCGGGCCCGAAGAGCTCGGCCACCTTCTGGTAGCCGTGCTTGGCGGACGCCATCGCGCGCACGACGGACCCTGCGTACCGCGGGTGGTTGTCCCCGTAGTAGCTGACGGTCTTGCCGTTCTGGTTGTACGACGTGAAGAAGCCGGCCGCGTCGCTGACGAGCTGGATGGTGTCGCCGCTGCGCTCGGCCCGGTGTGGCGCGAAGAAGCCGCGCTTGTCGAGCTGGAAGGTGCCCGGGAACTCGCGCTCGTAGATGGTGTTCGGCGAGGTGCCGGCGGCGACGCAGACGGTGCGCGCGGGCAGGTCGACGACCTCGTTGGCGTCGCGCCACTTGCCGTCGGCGTCGACCATCTGGCGCATGAAGCGCATCGCCTTGACCGCACCCATCTCGTCGGGGATCGCCGCGAGCGGCGACATGCACTCGACGAAGTGCACGCCCTCCTCGAGGAACTTCTCCACCTCCTCGTGGTTGAGGCGATACGCGGGCGAGTCCGTCATCTTCTTGCGGTACACGAGGCGCACGCCGCCCCAGCTGTCGAGCAGCGGCACGAAGTCGGGCTCCTCGTGCGCGTGCAGCGCGCGCTCGCGCTCGGCCTTGATCAGGCGGCCGTGCTCGAGGAACTCGGCGAGCGTCTCCTGCTCCTCGGCGTCGAAGTGCGAGAGCACCTTGTCGGCGCCGACCTCGATGCGCATCTTCTCGAAGCGCTCGAGCGTCTTTTCCACCTGCACCACGTAGTACGCGAGCAGCTCGGTGGCCGTGTCGATGCCGGTGAGGCCGCCGCCGATGACGATGGCGGGCAGGCGCACCTGGAGGTTCGCGAGCGACGACTTCTTGTAGGCGCCGGACAGCTGCAGCGCCATGAGGAAGTCGGAGGCCTTGCGGACTCCGCGGATGAGGTTGTTCTCGACCTCGATGAGCGTGGGCTTGCCGGCGCCGACGGCGATCCCGACGTGTGAAAAGCCGTAGTCCCACGCGTCGTCGACGGAGATCGTGCCGCCGAAGCGCACGCCCCCGTATGCGCGGAAGTACGCGCGACGCATGAGCGTCATGTAGATGAGCGTGAGGAAGTTCTTGTCCCAGCGGACGGTGATGCCGTACTCGGAGACCCCGCCGAAGCCGTCGAGCACGCGCTCGTCGAGCTCACCGTAGAGTGCGCTCCAGTCGCGCACCGGCTCGGGCGCGATGCCCTTTGCGTGATCGCCGATGAGCGCCTTCGGCAGCGGCTCGAGCTTGAGGCCGTCGATGCCGACGACGCCGAAGCCCTCGTTGAGGAGGTGGTGCGCGAGCGTGTAGCCGGCCGGACCCATGCCGACGACGAGCGCGTCCTGGCCGCGATACGGCAGCGCGACGGGACGACGACGGTTGAGCGGGTTCCAGCGCGTGAGGAGGCCATAGATCTCGACGCCCCACGGCAGTGCGAGCACGTCGGTGAGCACCGAGGTCTCGGTCTGCGGGATGTTGACCGGCTGCTGCTTCTGGAAAATGCACGCCTTCATGCAGTCGTTGCAGATGCGATGACCGGTGCCCGGGCACATGGGGTTGTCGACGACGACGAGCGCGAGCGCGGCGATGGCGTCGCCCCGACGACGCGCCACGTGCATCTCGGAGATGCGCTCATCGAGCGGGCAGCCCGACAGCGACACGCCGAGCGCGTTCGACTTGATGGCGCCGGTCTTGTTGTCCTTGAGCCCGTTCGAGCAGGAGTCCTTCTGCCGGTCGTGGCAGTAGAGGCAGTAGTCGACCTCCCACAGGATCTCGCGCGTGGTCATGCGGCGATCGGTGAGGCGAAAGCCGTCGCGACGGCGGAGCTTGCCGGCGGGTGCGTCGATCTCCTCGGGCAGCTTCTCCTTCGGACGACGGATGTGCACGAGGTGCAGCGCATCACCGACGGGAACGGGAAACTTGAGCGAGAGCCAGCGACCCTCGAGCTCGTTCTTGCGAGCCACGACCCACGACTCGAGCGTGGCGAGATCCGCCCTGACTGCGACGAGCTGCGGATCGTCGGCGGAGCCCTTCTTGAGCTCGGTCTCCCGGTCGAGCAGCGGCACCACGACGCGGGCGACCTCGAGCTCGTCGTCGAGCTGCGCGGCGGAGAGCCCGAGCTCCCGGAGCAGCGCATCGCCGAAGGCCTTCGCGGCCGGTGGATTCTCGACGGTGCGCTTCACGGCGCGGCGCTTCACGAACTCGTCCTTGAAGCGGAACCACGTGGCGTCGCGCGCGGCGTCCGCATAGCCCTTGTCCCACTCGTTCCCGATGCCGAAGAGCTTGGCGATGAAGCCTCCGAGGAGCTGCGAGGCCTCGATCATCAGCTCCGACTCGACCTCCGGTTCGATCGCCTCGCCGTTGCGCCACGACTCGTAGCGAGCCGCGAGCGGCGCGGGCACGGTGGCGCGAAAGTGCTCGTCGAGCTTCGCGAGCTTGCGCGGCTCGAAGAGGTCGGCGAAGGAGAAGTCGGGAAGACCGAGAGTGAGGCGATCAGAGGACATGGCGTGCGGTTTCTACAACAGAGCGCACACCACGGCCACCCCTGGCCTGCATTCCGCCAAAAGCGCGAGGCCGGACCTCGGGGAGAGGCCCGTCAGAACGAGGGCGCGAGCAGCACGCCGTCCTTGCGGAACTCCGGCTGTGCCGGCTTGCGATGACGCGCTGTCGCGGGCGCCGCAGGCATCGCGACAGAGATCGGTGGAGGTACGGCCACCGGCCGCGCGACAACGGGCGGTGCCACCGGCGGCGCGACGAGCTCTGGCACCACCGGCACCTGCGCGCGCAGCACGAGATCGAGCAGCGAGTCGCGCTGGAGCGAGATGTCGTTCGACGACGTCACCCAGCCCTCCTTCGACAGCGTCACGCGCGCGGTGCCACGACGGTGCTTGAGAGACAGCGTCACGGGCGTGACGCCCGCATACTCACCGTCGACACGCACGACCGCGCCCGTGGGCGCGCTCGCGATCTGCACCACGACGTGTGCCGTCAGCAGGCGGAACACGAGCGTACCGGCGACGCCGAGGATCGCAGCGGCGATGAGCAGCGCCGCCCCGACGTTCGAGCGCGGCGGCGGTGACGCGAGTGGCCGCGCTCGCGGCGCCACCTTGAGGAGCGTGGGCGGCGCGGACACCGGCAGCGGCGCCGCCTTCAACATCGTCGGCAACGACGGGGACACGACGGGCGGAGGGAGGACCGCCTCCCACGTCGCGGGCTCGCGCAGCGCGTGCCCGAACGCCGCCATCGATGCGTAGCGGTGATCTGGCTTCTTCTGCAGCGCACGCAGCACGACACGATCGAGCCACGGCGGCGTACCTGGGCGCATCACGGAGGGCGTCAGAGGGACCTCGCTCAGGTGTCGCACGAGGATCTGCCCGAGCCCATCGCCCGCGAACGGCACCTGCCCCGTCACCATCTCGAACAGGATGCAGCCGAGCGAGTACACGTCGGCGCGCGAGTCGACACGGCTCGCGGACTCCGCGGCCTCGGGCGCCATGTAGTACGGCGTGCCGATGACCGTGCCCTCGCGCGTGTTGCTCGCGAGCGCGCCGGGGCCCGTGAGCTTCGCGAGGCCGAAGTCGAGGATCTTCACGTAGTCGCGATCGGTGCCGCGCGGAACGAGGAAGACGTTGTCGGGCTTGAGATCGCGGTGGACGATGCCGCGCGCGTGCGCTGCGGCCAGCCCATCGGTGATCTGCGCCGCGATGTGCACCGCGCGCTCGGCCGGCAGAGCACCTTCGTTGCGCAGCAGCTCGCCGAGGCTGATGCCCTCGAGGAGCTCCATGACGATGAAGCTGTCGCCCTCGGGCGTCTGCCCGAAGTCCTTCACGTCGATGATGTTCTCGTGCCCGATCTGCGTGACCGCGCGCGCCTCGTTGAAGAAGCGCATGACGGTCTCTTCGTCGGCGGCCAGATCAGGGCGGATCACCTTCAACGCCACGCGCTTGCCGATCGATGGGTGCTGCGCGAGATACACCGCGCCCATCGATCCCTGCCCGATTTTTTCGAGCACCTGGTAGTTGCCTACCGTCGAGCCGACCTCGACCACCGCGCAGACTCTACCACGCACACGCAGGACAGCGAGGATCGCGTGGCAGCGCGAACTCCCTGAACCGCATCGCGAGCGCGTCGTAATGGAGCAGCCGACCCACCAGCGGGTCGCCGATGCCGAGCACGAGCTTGAGGGCCTCCGTCGCCTGGATGACTCCGAGCACACCCGGCAGAACACCGAGCACGCCAGCCTCGTCGCACGAGGGCGCGGTCCCGGCTGAAGGTGGCTCAGGGTGCAGGCAGCGATAGCAGGGCCCCACGCGCGGCCGGAACACCGTCGCCTGCCCCTCGAAGCGCGAGATCGACGCGTGCACGACGGTCTTGCCCGCCCTCACCGCCGCGTCGTTGAGGACGTAGCGCGCGGCGAAGTTGTCGGTGCCGTCGATGATCACGTCGTGATCGGCGATCAGTCCCTCGACGTTGGTCGCGTCGAGGCGCACCGCATGACGGACCACCCGGACATCGGGGTTGAGGCCCTCCAGCGTCCGCGCGGCCGACTCCACCTTCGGCAGGCCGAGCGTCGCAAGCGAGTGCACGACCTGACGCTGCAGGTTGGACGCATCCACCACATCGTCGTCGACAAGCCCGAGCGTACCGACACCCGCGGCCGCAAGGTACAGCGCCGCCGGCGAACCGAGGCCTCCTGCACCGACGAGGAGCACCTTCGCAGACAGCAGCTTCGCCTGCCCCGCCTCACCGATGTCGGGCAGCCTCAGGTGACGTGCGTAGCGAGCCGCTTGATCCGACGACAGCACCGGCAGCGCCACCGCGCGGGAGCGCCGGTACGCCTCGTAGCCCCCGCTCAGCGACGAGGCGTGCGTGTAGCCGAGGTGCGCGAGCGTGGCGCAGGCGAGCTTCGAGCGCGTGCCCCCGGCGCAGTAGGCGACGAGCTCCGCGTCGCGATCGGGGAGCAGCGCCTCGATCCGCTGCTCGAGCAGACCCCGCGGCACGTGCACCGAGCCGGGGATGACGCCTGCGGTTCGCTCCTCGGCCTCACGCACGTCGAGAACGAGCGCCCCTTCCGGGATCACCGTCGTCTCGATCACCGTCTTTTCGACCTCGGTCAGCAGCTGCTCGAACGTTGCCATGCGGTCTCTTGAAATACGCTAGACTGCCAGTACAGTGAAAGGCGATAAAGCCGGTCACCAGGGAGTCGAACACATGGAAACGCTACAGCTCCGCAACGAGAAGGTCGCGCCGATCGAAGTCGCGCCTCCCATCGAGAACCCCGTCAACCTCACGGCGAAGGCCGCCGATAAAGTCCGCGAGATCCAGGCCTCCGAGTCGGATCTCGGTCCCGATTACTGTCTGCGCCTTCGCGTCGTCGGTGGCGGCTGCTCCGGCTTCTCCTACGATCTCTACTTCGACCTCAAGCAAGAGGGCGACATGACGTTCACGTCGCACGACGTCGGCCTCATCGTCGACGAGCTCTCGCTGCAGTACCTCGCGGGTACGGCGGTCGATTACGTCGAGGGCCTCCAGGGCGCCGGCTTCAAGTTCGGTAACCCGAACGTGAAGTCCACCTGCGGCTGCGGCTCCAGCTTCAGCGTGTAGAGCCTCATTTCGGGCGACGTCTACACCCTCCTCGGCCGCGAGCTGGGCGCTCAACGCGTCCTCCGCGACGAGGAGAAGCTCGACCGCTACGGTCGAGACGAGTCGGGGCTCGGGCTCTTCCCCGCCGACGCTGCGGTCCTCGCGGAGTCGGCCGAGGAAGTGGCGCTCGTGCTCCGGCTCTGCGCCGAGCACAAGGTGCCCGTCACGCCGCGAGGCTGGGGCACCGGGATGACCGGCGGGTGCCTCCCCGTGCGCGGCGGCGTCGTGCTCTCCACCGAGCGGATGACCCGCATCCTCGAGCTCGACACCGACGAGATGATCGCGGTCGTCCAGCCCGGTGTCATCACGGGTGATCTGCAGAAGGCCGCGGAAGACGTCGGCCTCTTCTACCCACCCGATCCCGCGTCGCTCGCGTCGTGCAGCCTCGGCGGTAACATCGCCGAGAACGCCGGCGGCCCGCGCGCCTTCAAGTACGGCACGACGCGCGAGTACGTGCTCGGCCTCGACTGCGTCCAGATGGGCGGCGAGACCTGGAGCTGCGGCCGTCGCACCGTCAAGGGCGTCACGGGCTACGACGTGACCGCCGCCATCGTGGGCTCGGAGGGCACGTTCGCGGTGGCCACGTCCATCACGCTGCGCCTCCTGCCGCACCCCCAAGGCGTCGGCACGTTGCTCGCCACGTTCCCCGACGCCGTCTCGGCCGGTGCGGCCGTCGGTGGCCTCCTCAAGGCCGGGCTCAGGCCGCGCGCCATCGAGCTGCTCGATCGCTCCACGCTCGAGCACATGCGGCACAAGGGCCACCGCCTCCCCGCGACGGCGAACGCGCTGCTCATCATCGAGGTCGATGGCGCACCCGAGGGCATCGACGCCGAGGTCGAGCGCGCGGGCGAAGCCTGCGACACGGCGGGCGCGATCGAGATCGTCGTCGCGCGCTCCGAGGCGGAGCGTCGGCAGATCTGGGACACGCGCCGCCTCGTCAACCCGACGTTGCGCGACATGCACCGTCGCAAGGTACCGGAGGACATCGTCGTCCCGCGCCGCGCGATCCCGGAGATGATCCGTCGCGTCGACCAGATCAGCGCGGAGACCAACATCCTGTCCGCCGTCTACGGTCACGCCGGCGACGGGAACCTGCACGTCAACTACCTCGTCGACGAGCCCGAGGACGTCGTCCACGAACGCCTCGAGCGCGCGATGGACGCGACGATGCGCGCCACGCTCGACCTCGGCGGCACGCTCGCGGGCGAGCACGGCGTCGGACTGCTCAAGATGAAATACATGGCGTGGGAGCAATCCCCGCCGCTCCTGCGCATCCAGCGGGAGATGAAGCGCCTCTTCGACCCGCTGGATCTGCTCAACCCCGGCAAGATCCTCCCCGCACCGTGACTGTGCTGGCCGACGAGGTCGCCCGGCTCGCTGCGAGCCTCCGTCGGCGTCCGCGCGCGCGCACCTCCGTACCGGGCTATCGCGAGGCCGCCGTGCTCGTGCCGCTCGTCCTCGATCCGACGGCGACATCGATGCAGCAGGCACGCGTCCTCTTCACGGTGCGCCGCGACGACCTGCGCACCCACGCCGGACAGGTGTCGTTCCCCGGCGGAGGACGCGAGCCCGACGACGAGGACCTCTACGCCACCGCGCTGCGCGAGGCCGAAGAAGAGATCGGCATCCCGCGCGATCGCATCGAGCCTGTCGGCTACCTCGACGATGTGCCGACACGTCCGTCGCGCTACGTGATGACGCCCGTCGTCGGCCTCGTGCGCGGTCCGATCGAGCTCGTCCCGAGAGCCGAGGAGGTCGCGGCGATCTTCGAGTGCACGCTCGCCGAGCTCGCCGCGCCAGCGCTATACAAGTCGGGAGGGCGTCACGCCTGGGAAGGCGTCGAGTACGAGATGCACGAGTACCACGTGGGTGAACGACGGGTGTGGGGCGCCACCGCTCGCGTCGTCCACCAGCTCTTGACGCTGTTCGCGCCGCAGTAGCGCGCGCGCGAAAAAGAAAAAGGCCCCGTGGCGTGTGCCACGAGGCCTTCTCCGTGAAGCGAGGAACCAAGCTTACTTGGTGGTGGTCTCGGTCTTCGTCTCGGTCGACGTCGAGCCGTCCATCGCCTTCTTGTGCTTCTTGGTCTTCTTCGTCTTGACCGCGCCGTCTGCCGTCGTCGCCGTCGTCGTCTCTTCCGTCTTCGTCTCGGTCTTGTCGCCAGCGAAGGCGAGACCCGTCGAGCAAACGAACATGAGGCCAGCAGCGATCGCGATGTTCTTCATCATGGTGAATCTCCTAGTTTGAGTGGGGCGGGGGTGGTGCACAGAGGCCCGGTCTCACGAACGCGAGAACCGAGCTCCCGGTAGGTCAGTTACTTCTTGGCGGCATCGGCCGGCATCGCATCGCCCTCGGAAGGAGCGGCGGCAGCGGCCTTCTTGGCCTTCTTGGCCTTCTTCGGGGCCTTCTCCGTCTTGGCGACCGGTGCAGCCTCTTCAGCGCGAACCGGAGCGGCAAACGACACGAGCGCGAAGGCAGCGACGAGGCCGAGCATGATCTTCTTCATTTGCGAATCTCCTGGCGTGGGTCGCGAGCGATCCGCTCGTCGATGCTGGAGGGAGATTGCAGTGGGTGTGCCGAAGGATAAGTAGCCGGATCCGCGTGACGCACCCCGTGTTCGTGTGGCGTCAATGTCCACGGTTCAGGGGTCGCTGTGGGCAATGACGCCACACGGCGCCGCTGGCTTCGAGGGCAAGCTGCGGATCTCCACCGCTGGTGTACATTGCCGCTCATGAAGACGCTGCGTTCCCATATCTGCGGGCACTTCGTGGACGGCACCGAGGCGCCCCAGGTCCTTCACGATCCCACCTCGGAAGCGCCGATCGCAGAGATCCGCTCCGGCGGCTACGACAACGGAGAAGCGCTCGGCTACGCGCGCGACCGTGGTGGCGTGGCGCTGCGGGCCATGACGTACGCGGAGCGCGGCGAGCGCGTCCGCGCCATCGGCAAGCTCATCCACACCCATCGCGACGCGCTCATCGAGGTCGCCATCTCGAACGGCGGCAACACGCGCTCCGACGCGAAGTTCGACATCGACGGCGCCTCCGGCACGCTCGCGGCATACGCGGAGCTCGGCAAGACGCTCGGTGATCGCAAGGTCCTCCTCGACGGTGAGGCGATCCAGCTCACGCGGTCGGTGCGCTTCGTCGGGCGTCACATCATGGTGCCGCGCGAAGGCGTGGCGGTGCACATCAACGCGTTCAACTTCCCCGCGTGGAACATGATGGAGAAGGCGGCGTGCGCGCTGCTTGCCGGCATGCCCGTCGTCACCAAGCCGGCCACGGCGACGGCGCTCGTGGCGAGCCGCATCGTCGAGCTCATGCTCGAGGCGAGCGTGCTGCCCGAGGGCGCCTTCCAGGTCGTGCTCGGCTCGACGGGTGATCTCCTCGACCGCCTCACCGGCCAGGACTGCCTCGCGTTCACGGGCTCGTCGGACACCGGCGCCAAGCTCCGAGGCAACAAGGGCGTCATTGCCCACTCGGTGCGCGTCAACCTCGAGACCGACAGCCTCAACGCCGCCGTGCTCGGCCCCGACCTCGCGCGCGGCGAGCCCGGCTACGACCTCTTCATCGGCGACGTCGTCCGCGACATGACGCAGAAGACCGGACAGAAGTGCACCGCGATCCGCCGCGTCTTCGTGCACGCCGATCGGCTCGCCGAGGTGCGTGAGGATCTGCTCGAGCGCATCTCGCGCACCAAGGTCGGGGATCCGTCTCGCGACGACGTCACGATGGGCCCCGTCGCGACGCGTGCGCAGCGCGACGAGGTGCGTCGCGGCATCGGCAAGCTCGCAGCGGAAGCCCGCGCGCTCTGCGGCGGCGACGGCAGCGACTTCGGCGAGGGCGGGCTCCTCGGCGTAACCGAGGGCAAGGGATACTTCATCGCGCCCACGCTCTTCGAGGTGAACGATCCGCAGCGCGCACACGTGGTGCACGAGCACGAGGTGTTCGGCCCCGTCTCGACGATCGTTCCCTATCGCACCAGCGAGGAAGCGCTCGGCTGGCTTCGCAAGTCGGGCGGAGGCCTCGTCTCGTCGGTCTACTCCGACGAGCGCGGCTTCCTCGGAGACATGGTCCTCGGCATGGCGGCGCACCATGGTCGGCTCTTCCTCGGCTCGTCCAAGCTCGAGGGTCACGCCGTGGGACCCGGCACCGTGCTGCCACAGCTCGTGCATGGCGGTCCGGGGCGCGCGGGTGGGGGCGAGGAGCTCGGCGGCGAGCGCGGGCTCGCCTTCTACAGTCAGCGCACGGCGATCGCCGGCGACCGACCGATCCTCGACGCCCTGTTCGGCGCGCCGCCCTCCGCAAAGGAGTAGCGGCGCGGAGGGGCTAACCGCCGTCCGGAACCTCGGAGAGGTCGGGCTGCGTCGACATGTCCGGCTGCACCGGGCACATCGGATCGGCGACGCACATGCCGACGTCGTTCCGCGACGTGACGTAGCGATAGAGGCTGTCGCAGCCAGTCGACGGGATCACGCAGACGCCGGCGCAGCACTCCGCCGGCGGCGGCGACTGGGCCATGCCGTCCGTGACGGTGTGGTCGATGTCCTCGACGGACGGGCAGTCGGCAGCCGTCGAGCAGCTGATCTGCTTGTTGAAGTTGGAGGAACAACCTCCGACGAAGCTCGCGAGCACGAGCGGAGCCACAGCGTGAAGGACGAAGCGAAGGGAGGACATGCGCGGTATCAAATGCGGGCGGCTATCGCGTGTCAAGCGATTCGCACCGTCGCTCAGATTGAACAAATGCTTCGTTCTCGACGGCAAACGTTGACCATGTGGTTAATTCACCGTCGTGGACCGGTGGTCGGACTTCGGGTAAGTCATGGTGCGAATGGGGACTACGGTCATTGGCACCGGGATGGCTCTCGGCGAGCACCGCGTCCCCAACGAGGCGCTCGCCAAGGTATGCGACACGAGCGACGACTGGATCTGCGAGCGCAGCGGGATCCGCGAGCGCTACTACGTCAAGGCGGGCACGAGCACCTCCGACCTCGCGGTGCGCGCGAGTCGTGACGCGATCACCGATGCCGGCCTCGCGCCCGCCGACATCGACTACCTCATCCTCGCGACGATGACGCCGGACTACTACTTTCCGGGCACCGGCGCCTCGGTGCAGACGAAGCTCGGCCTCGGCAACATCCCCGCGCTCGACATCCGGCAGCAGTGCACCGGCTTCATCCACGGCATGCAGCTGGCCGACGCGCTCCTGCGCTCCGGCGTCGCGCGCCACATCTTGCTCGTGGGCGCGGAGGTTCATTCTGGCTTCATGCCGTTCGATGTCGAGTACCTCGTCGGCAACTCCGATCGCGTGCCCACCCAAGAAGAGCGCGCTTTCGCCACGCGCTTCCGCGACCGCACGATCCTGTTCGGCGATGGAGCGGGGGCCGTCGTCCTCGAGCGCAACGATGATGTCGAGCGCGACGTCATCGCCACCATCCTGCACACCGACGGTGCCAACGCGGACAAGCTCTACGTGCCATCGGGCTTCTCGTTCCGCCCGTACATCACCGAGCAGATGGTGCGCGACGGCCGCCACATCCCGCACATGGAGGGCCATCGCGTGTTCAAGGCGGCCGCCACGAGGCTGCCCGAGGTCGTGCGCGAGCTCCTCGCGAAGACGGGCCACGCGGCGTCCGACATCAAGCTGTGCCTCGCGCACCAGGCCAACCTGCGCATCTGCGAGGCGGTGCAACACGCGCTCAAGCTGTCCGACGAGCAGGTCTACAACAACATCGATCGCTACGGGAACACCACCGCAGCCACGATCCCGATCCTATGGCACGAGTGCCGTCAGGCCGGACGCATCCAGCGGGGCGACCTCGTCTGCCTCGTCGGCTTCGGCGCCGGCTTCGTGTGGGGCGCCACGCTGCTGCGCGCCTGAAACCGCGCACGGGCGCGACTACGGCAGCTTGCACTCCGCGGGCGTGATCTTGTGCGCCGCGAGCACAGGGCACGCGTATTTCCGCGCCTCGTCGGCGTCTTCCTTCTTCACCTCGACCTCGATGCCGCCCTTCACGTCGCCCCAACACTTCTCCGCCATGGCCTTGCCGTCGTCCATCCACACGTTGCTGACGACGGACGAGACGATCGCGGCCTTCACGTCGGCGTCCTTGCAGAGGCCACCGTTGCTCGCGAGCGCCGGCTTGTAGAACGGGATCGCCATGTACGCGACGAGCCGACCGCTGATCATCTTGCCGATGCGCAAAGGGATGTCGGGCGTGGTGGTGTCGGTCTGCTGGAAAGCCTTCACTTGCTCGAGCCACGGGTCGTTGCCGGTGCTGTGGCTCGAGTTGTTGAACGTGAACTTGAAGCCCTTGAGCGCTGCGTCCGCGCGCGCGGCCATGAAGGTCTTCGACTTCTTGAACATGGGGTACTTCGCGGCGAGGTCGTCGGCGAAGGCGAGCGCGCGCGGCGGTGCGAGCCTGCTGTTGTAACCGCGACCGCTGACGTCCTTCGACGAATCCATCGTGCCCATGATGGCGATCGCGGACTTTTCCGCGATGCGATCCCAGGTCTTGTCGCGCTTCGAGGGCGCGATGTCGCCGAGGTGATCGAGCGCTTCCTGCCACGACTCCTGCTTCTCGAGGGCTTCGAGATCTTTCATCTCGTAGCTACCGGCGAAGACGGGGGCGGACACACACAACACGAGGACGACGGACAACGAACGCTGCATGGACTCTCCTGGTTGGCGGCATCGTAGAGCCAACCTCGCCACCGAGCAAAAGTACGCGCGCCCGGTCTTTACCTTCCGCGGACAAAACGCTACTCGATGCGGCATGGCCACATACGAGACGATCCTGCCGCTCGGCAAGGACGAGACGCCCTACCGACTCCTCTCGAAGGAGCATGTGTCCACCTTCGAGGCCGCGGGGCAGACGTTCCTGCGCATCGAGCCCGAGGCGCTGACGCTCCTCGCGAAGGAGGCGATGCGCGACATCGCGCACCTCCTCAGGCCCGGTCATCTCGCGCAGCTGCGCAAGATCCTCGACGATGCAGAGGCGTCCGACAACGACAAGTTCGTGGCGCTCGACCTGCTCAAGAACGCGTCGATCGCGGCCGGCGGTGTGCTGCCGATGTGCCAGGACACGGGCACCGCGATCATCAAGGGCAAGAAAGGGCAGAACGTCTTCACCGGTGGTGGCGACGAGGCCGCGCTCGCCGCGGGCGTGCAGGCAACGTACGCCACGAGCAACCTCCGTTACTCGCAGCTCGCGCCGCTGTCGATGTACGAGGAGAAGAATACCGGCACCAACCTGCCCGCCGAGATCGACCTCTCTGCCGTCGACGGCGATGCCTACAAGTTCCTGTTCATGGCGAAGGGCGGCGGCTCCGCGAACAAGAGCTATCTCTACCAGGAGACCAAGGCGCTGCTGAATCCCGAGTCGATGATGAAGTTCCTCGACGAGAAGATCCGCTCGCTCGGCACCGCCGCGTGTCCGCCGTACCACCTGTCGATCGTCGTCGGTGGCACGTCCGCGGAGTACGCGCTCAAGACCGCGAAGCTCGCGTCCGCGCGCTACCTCGACACGCTGCCGACCGAGGGGTCGGCGAGCGGCCGTGGCTTCCGCGATCTCGAGCTCGAGGCGCAGGTGCTCGCGCTGACCCAGCGGCAGGGCATCGGCGCGCAGTTCGGCGGGAAGTATTTCTGCCACGACGTGCGCGTCATCCGCCTGCCGCGTCACGGCGCGTCGTGCCCGGTCGCCATCGCGGTGTCCTGTTCGGCAGACCGCCAGGCGCTCGGAAAGATCACGAAGGATGGCATCTTCCTGGAAGCGCTCGAGCGGGACCCCGCGCACTACCTGCCGGAGATCGACGAGTCGCACCTCGGCGGAGAGGTCGTGAAGATCGACCTGAACCAGTCGATGAGCGACATCCGCGCGCAGCTCTCGCGCCATCCGATGAAGACGCGCCTCTCGCTCAGCGGGCCGCTCATCGTCGCGCGCGACATCGCGCACGCAAAGATCAAGGAGCGCCTCGACCGCAGCGAGGGCCTCCCGCAGTACATGAAGGACCACGCCGTCTATTACGCCGGTCCCGCCAAGACGCCGGCCGGCATGGCGTCCGGCTCGTTCGGCCCGACGACAGCAGGCCGCATGGACAGCTACGTCGCCCTCTTCCAGCAGCACGGCGGCAGCCTCGTGATGCTCGCCAAGGGTAATCGCAGCAAGTCGGTGACCGACGCGTGCATGAAGTTCGGCGGCTTCTACCTCGGCTCCATCGGTGGCCCGGCGGCGCGGCTCGCGCAGGACTGCATCACCAAGGTCGAGGTCCTCGAGTACCCGGAGCTCGGCATGGAGGCGGTCTGGAAGATCGAGGTGAAGGACTTCCCCGCGTTCATCATCGTCGACGACAAGGGCAACGACTTCTTCGCAAGGCTGCTGCCGGCGGGCACCAAGGCCTGATTTCACGAGCGCAGTTTTTTTGCGCTCGGACGTTTCCGTCGGCACCCTCGGAGGATGAGCACCTCCGAGAAGCCCCATCGTCATGCGCCTCGCACGCCGCACCGTAGCGCCGTCTGGATCCAGCCCAGCGACGAGAGCGGGTCGATGGTGGGCGAGACGCGCAACGTGTCGTCGAGCGGGATGTTCGTGAACGTCGTGCCGACGCCGCACCTCGGGCAGGAGGTCGTGTGCGAGCTGCCCGGCCACGAGGCCGTACGCGGTCGCGTGGTGTGGGTGTCGATGCCTCCCGATCTGGCAGATCACGGCGTGGGCATCGAGTTCGTCGATCTGAGCCAGCGCAGCGATGGGCCGACGTACGCCGGTGTCGATCTCGCCGGGCCGCTCGACTTCCTCGAGGCCGGCGCGGAGCTGTACATGGGCGCCGCCGAGGATGGCCGCTCTCTGAGGGCTCGCATCGCCCACGTCGAGCTTCACACCGACGAGGGTCCCCCGCGCCTGTCGCTGTCCGTCGTGCTCCAGCCACAGCCTGCGCCGGAGACCTGGTTCCCCGACATCGACGTCGACCTGCCGCTCTCCGGCGAGACGCGCGTCGCGGTGCCCATCGAGACCAGGCTCCAGCCGCTCGAGCTCGACGAGCCAGAGCTGCCGCTCTCGATGATGGAGACCGCGCAGCTCGATGGCCGCAACATCGAAGCGCCCGCGCTCGAAGCAGTGGCTGTCGCGGAGGCCGCTATCGGCAGCTCCGACGCCGTCGACCACACCGAGCGCACGCTCACCGACGATGCGCCGACGCCCGATCAGGCGCGATCCTTCTGGCCGTTCGCGGCCGTCGCCGGCGTCGTGCTCGCCGGCCTCATCGTCTTGCGGATGGGCGCGGCCACTCCTGCCGCCGTCGCGGTCGCGCCGGCACCCGAGCCCGTCGCGGTCGCTCCGGCACCCGAGCCGGCCGTAGCGGCTCCCGTCGTAGCGGCTCCGGTCGCTCCGGCTCCGGTCGCTCCGGCTCCTCACACGCCGACCCTCGCTGCGCCCGTCATTTTGGTGAAGGCCGTCGAGGCGGGTCCGTGGAAGCCCCAGGTGAGCGAGCTCGCCGGTCACGCCGCGATCATCGTGCCGATCATCGGCTCGGGCGAGGGCATGAGCCACTTCGCCCTCGACAAGCCGCAGGGCCTCGCCGTCGACCTCCCGCACGCGAAGGCCGCCACCCCGATCAAGTCGTGGCTGCTGCACAGCGGCACGTTCGACTCGCTGTGGGTCCGCACGATGCCTTCAGGCGCGCTGCAGATCCGCGTGCACGTCCACAGCGGCGTGAAGGTGAAGGCCGATGTCGTCGACGGCGCGCTCCGCTTCATCCGTCAGTAACGGCTACGTCGAGGACTACATGGGGCTGCGGGCGCAGATCTGCCCGAGGAAGGTGACGTCGAGGCACCTAGGCAGCATGCCCGTGCAGCCCGTGTCGCTGCTGCACGCGTCCGAGCAGTAGTACACGCTGCCCGGCCCCTCCACGCACAGCGCGCTCGCGCAGTCGTTGCCGTCGGTGCATGTGTCGACGCCATTGCGGCCGGTGCCGCGCACGCCGGTCTGACACGCGCAGCCCGCCGCCTCGCTGCACTCGCAGCGCGCGGCGGCCACACAGTCGCTGTTGAACGTGCACACGGCGCCGGTTCCGCCGTCACCGGCGAGCGTGGCGGCGTCGGTGAAGACGGCCGCGTCGGCGCGGCCGGCGTCGACGCGGCCGGCGTCGACGACAGAGGCCCCGCCGCCGCAGCCGCACAGCAGCGCAAAGACGAGCGCGGCCCTCATCGAACGGTCGTCATGTCGATGTTCTTGATGAGCACGGACAGACGATCACGCGCCTCGCTGCGATCGATCGAGAGCTGCACCGTCCTGCGCGTCACATCGTTGAGCCCCGTCTCGAGCTCGCCGAGTGTCGTCTCGAGCTTGCGCTTGAGGTCGGCGTTGGCGTTGCTCTTGCCGAGCGCCTTCAGGTTCTCGCGCACCTCGCCCTGCCGCTCGGACTGCGCCTGCCGCTGCTCCTCGGCGGTGGCGAGCTGCGCCTCGATGCGATCGACGCGCTCGCGCAGCGCAAGGATCTCCTTCAACGCAGGCGCGACCTTCGGATCGACGTTCGCGCCCTTCAGGTAGAGCCCGATGACCTGGCGACCGTAGTCGTCCCAGATGTCGACGTCGCGCCGCACCGGCGTCTGCTCCTCGACCTCGACCTTGGTACGGCCACTCTTCGGCAGCGCGATCGGCACGAAGTACGCGCCGCCCTCCTCGACCATCTTCGATTGACCGACGACCTTCCAGCCGGGGCGACGGTCACGACGCACGTACATCGTCGTGGCCTCGCCGGTGCCATTGTCGACGTCGTACTTCCAGCGCGTCACGCGCTTGGTCTCGCACGTGATGACGCCGTGGACGATGCGCAGGAGCTGCACGCCCTCCTCGCGGTCTTCCTCGGAGAGCTGCACGCGCACGCGACCATCGAGCGCGTATGGCAAAAACGTGGAGGCGCCCTTCTCGATGCGCTGCGCGAGCGCCTCACCGAGGAACGTGCCACCCCCTTCGCCGCTGCGATAGATGGCGATCGGGCCCGACTCGAGCACGAAGCCCGAGTCGTTCGCGAACCGCACGACGCGATACGGCGACACCTGATCTTGCCCGACACGGAAGAGCAGCGCGTCCTCACCGGCGACCTTCGCGTTGATGACGTTGACCAGCGCAGACTGGCGCTCCGCGACAGTGATCGGCTCCGCGATGTCGTAGCGGAACAGGCTGCCGACGGTGCTCCCCGCGACGAGCGTGCGGAAGTTGCGCTCGAGGTCCGCGCTCGTCACGGCCGCAGGCGGTCGCGGAGGCGGCGGTGGTGCCATGGCCGCGTCCGCACGCGCGCCCCGCCTGTATTCGCTCTCGAGGCCCGCCTTCTTGCTCTTCGCCGGCGCCATCGACGGGGTCGACACCGACGGCGGCGCGATCGACTCCTCCATGGGTGCGCGGTCGGCGTCGTCACGACTTTGTTCCGTGCTCGCGATGCCACCCGACGACTGGAACGCGTCGAGCGGCACCTGCGAGATCTCGTCTCGCGCCTCGAGGTGCGGCCGACGCGGCATGCGCGGCGTGTAGAGGTCGTACGTGAACGCGAGCGGCGTCCCCGCGGTCAGCGAGAGGCTGATGTTCTTCCAGTCGTCGCCGGAGAGGTTGTCCACGACGGCCCAGCCCTGCAGGAGCGAGCGGCCCTGTGCCTTGTCGTCGATGACGAGCCGGTACGCGGGCTTCCACGCCGGCATCTCGACGACGTAGCTCACGACGAGGTCGTGCGTGCCGCCCCCCGCGAGGCGCACGGTGACGTCGACCGACTTCCACGACCCGGCATCGAGCGCCGCGTCGAGCGCCTTCTTGAGGCCGACCTCGAGCGTGCCATCGAGGATCTTGATGTCCTTGATCTTCTCGACGGAGAGCTGAGCGAGCGCTCCGCCATCGGTGAGCACGGAGAGGCGCCAGTCGTTCTTCGGCGCGCCGCCGAGGTTCTCGACGCCGACGAGCCGTCCCACCACGCGACGCTCACCGTCGACGACGACGCGGGCACCGCGAAACGCCTGCGCAATCGCGAGCAGCCCGCCCTCCGTGCGCACCTGCTCGGGCAGATCGGTGAGCGTCTGCGCGCGTGACTTCTCGACGGGCAGCGCGATCGACGTGGCGCGACCCGAGCCGAGATCGACGACCGTGAGCGACTTCAGGAAGTCGCGGATCTGATCCGGCCTGACGCGCAGGTGCAGCACGTCCTCTGAGAGCTTGCCGCGTCGCTCGAAGTAGCCGATGCCGTTCTGGTAGAGGACCGCGCGGGTGACGGGCAGCTCGGGCCCACGACTCACCGCCGTGGAAGCGCAGCCGGACAGCAGAGAAGCGATACCGAGAAACGACGAGAGCGCGATCGACGAGGTCGTACGAGGCATGCGGAGCTCCTGGTGCGCTGGGAGAGGCACAGGAGCGTACTACGCGCCGCCTTCCAGAAACGATCTCGGCGATCGGATCGACGACGTGCTGCATCCCAACCGCATGGCCAAAGGCGAGCTCTACCGGCAGAGCGCGATGCCGGTGAAGGGCGCGCTACGTGCGGAGCTCGAGGTGGTGCATACGGAGATCCTCGAGGGCGACGAGCACTCGGATGACGAGTCGAAGAAAGAGCGCTAAGTCCACTCGGCCGAGGCTGTGACGATCGCCTCGAGCGCGGCTCTCTGCGCCGGCGAGGTGGCACGCGCGAGCGCCGCTTCGACGAGCGGTAACAGCAATCTCCAGCGCAGCAAGAAGATGGCGACCTGCGCGTCCGCGACGACTCGTGAGTCTGACGAGGCGAGCGCACGTTCGATCAGCGACGCGGTCCCAACGTCGTACACACGCGAGTGGCCGCCATGCCCGAGCCACGCGACGAGAGAGAGATCGTCGCGCACGGCCGCGTCGATCTCGGCATGCGACAGGACGTGGAGCTGCGCGGCAATCGCATCACGGACGCTCTCGAGGATCGCGTCGTCGACCGCGTGGAGCTCGAGGTAGCGCGCGCGTCCGGACACATCGTCGACGAGGCGGACCCAGCTCGTCTCGGTGGCGCCGTCGGCATCATCGCTCCACACGCTGTAGCCGATGTCGTCCTGCGTCTCGTGCCCATCGTCCGCGAACGTGAGCCCACGCGCGGTGTTCACGAGCTCGAGAGCGCGCGCGACGGCGGCGCACGCCTCTTCACGATTCGTCCGCGGGTCGAGCAGCAAGGTCGTCGTGAGCATGTCCACGCATCGTATCCCGATCGCAGCGGCCGCCGTGCTACCGTCGCCCACGCCGCGAGGATGGCGGAACTGGCAGACGCGCCGGATTTAGGTTCCGGTACTGAAAAGTGTAGGGGTTCGACCCCCCTTCCTCGCACCACGCTGTAACGACTCACGTCTTCGCATGTTCGGCGCGCATCCATCGTACCGGTGTTCCCGCTCGCGTGACCACAATGGTCAACTTCATGCGAGAACCACACGATGACGATCGAGAAGCTCGCCCTGCCGGCGGGACTTGTTGTACTTGCGATCATCGCGTGGGCTGTTCTGCGACAGAAACCAACTCCGTCCGTGGCTCCTGCCTCGACGGCGAGCGCATCCTCCCCGAGCCTGTCCCCGGGCGCGACCGGTCGCGCAGGCATCGACGCGGCCCTCGATGTCCTCTACCCGAAGGAACACGATCACCGCTTCGGCATGCACGCCGCAGCGGGCGAAAGCACCCCGCCTCTCGAGGAGGTGGTGGTCTACCGGAGCCAAGTCCCGACTCCGCACTGGCACTACGTCACCTACGGCTTGAGCGAGCTTGGAACCAAGGTCTCCGACGATCCCGCGCACAGCGGCTTCGGCATCGAGCTTACGCTCCGCCTCCTCGATGACAGCGACACTCCGCCGATCTGGCCGATCAACCTTCTCCGCTGGCTGGCGGGCACCGTGCAACGCGACAAGAACCCCTTTGGCGATGGTCATTCCATGCCGCTGGTGCCCGACATGCTCGACACCGTCAGCCGTGGCACCGAGGGCGTCGCCTTCGCCGTGGACAGCAAGCTCGGCACCGTGAAGACCGCGAACGGTGAGGTGAAGTTTCTGCAGGTGGTGCCGCTGACCATCGACGAGTACGCACTGATGGGACGCTGGGATGCGATGAAGCTGTTCGACGAGATGCGCGCGATCGAACCCGGCCTGCTCTGGCGAGTGAGCCGCAAGAGCATCTTGCACGGGGTACGGGGCCCGGAGATCGAGCAACGAGCCAAGGCAGACGGGTCTTCGCAAGCGGTCGACTTCGACAACGTCTCGTGGGACGAGCACATGATCTTGCTAGACGCCCTCAACCGGCATGTCGTGACGAAGTTCTTGCGATACCGCGTGGCTTACGGTCGCGACGCCAGCATCCACTCGGAGGACGGCAAGGTCCTGGACCTCCGCGTCGGTCCAGTTGCGCTCAAGCTCGACAAGGATCGCGCTTCGCTCTCGGTCCCCGCGGCTCGCGCCGCGGCGCTAGCGGATCAGCTCGCGCACGCCGCCTCCAACACCATCGTCAAGTTCGACGGAAGGCCACTGTTCCGCCTGGGCAAGATGGAACGGTTGGACCCGCGGTTTCAGAAATGACCCCACGTCGCGTTGTAGCCGCCGGGCCGAGAAGCTCCTCCATGCGCGAGTACGGTTCGCACGCGCCGGTCACCCGGAGCTGCACGTGCTCCGCCTGGATCAGCGTGACCTGACGGTCACCACCGGCGGGGTCCTTGCGGGCGTGATCGACGTAGGGATCTCCCGCGAGACCACGCGTCCCTACGCCATCGCCCTGGGGCATGCGTCGCACCGCTCGCTTTGAACATCGGAATCGCAGCTTGCTCGACGTGAATACCCGGCCGGGTGCCGCGTCTCATCCGTCAGGAGGCGCGTCATGTTGAAGAAGCTCGGTCTCGTCGCACTGCTCGCTGGAACACTCGGTGGGTGCTACGGCGGCTACGGCTACGGGTACGGATACCGCGGCGGCTATACCCACGCGCCGCGCGCTCATTACTCCGGGGGATGGCACCACGCCTGGCATCGCTGGTAGCGCTGCTCCGGGCCGCGCTCGTGTTCTTCCGGCGACCTACGCTATGTTGTCGTCGCGAAGCTCACGTATGTGCTCCTGCTGCTCCCCGTCGGCTGCGGAGGCTCGCAGTCGCAGCCTGCGGAGGGCTCGACGGGGTGAAGTCGCAGCACGACTGCAACACCATCGTCGGTGCGAACGTACTTCGTGATGGAGGCCCAGTGCGCCGAGTGCGGCGCCACCGTCGGCTCAGATGGCAGCGAGGCCGTCTGCTACCGCACGAAGGCCGAGCGGGGCGCTGTCTACGCCGGGCGAGGTCTGCGGCGACGCCGCGACGAGCCAGGCGGACGCGGCGTCGCCGACAATGACGGATGCTGCGGCGAACGCGGTGACTGATGCGGCGGCTGCGACGGACGCGGTGACTGATGCGGCGGCTGCGGCGGACGCGGTGACTGATGCGGCGGCTGCGACGGTCCCTGCGACCGCGCTTGATGCCGCGGCTGCGACGGTCCCTGCGCCGGCCGGGGTCCCTGCGGCTGGGACAGATCGCGCCCGCTCTTGATGCCGAGCGCCTCGCGTCGTCGACGCTCGTCACGCTTGGCCTCGTCGACGAGCCGCATGACCGAGGACGTGTCGGCGCGACGGGAGGCGGACTGCCAGCGGCCGGTGAGCACGGTCTCGGGCGCGAGCTGGTTGCTCTCGTACAGCGCCCACATCTCCTCGGCGTAGGGCAGGCGCGGCGCGTTGCGATCGTAGCGCGCGAGGAAGTCGTGGAGGTTCGAGACGTCGCGCAGGAGCAGCTTGCGGGCGTTGGTGTTGTGGGCGGGGTCGACGGACTGCGGGAAGTCGATGATGACGGGCCCGTCGGCACCGAGGAGCACGTTGAAGTCGGAGAGATCGCCGTGCACGACACCAGCGCAGAGCATGCGCACGACCTCCTGGATGAGACGGGCGAAGATCGCCTGGGCCTCCTCGCGAGAGAACGAGACGTCACCCAGGCGAGGTGCAGGCTCGCCGTGCGCGTCGACAACGAGCTCCATGACGAGGACGCCATCGATGAAGTTGTAGGGCACCGGCACGCGCACGCCGGCCGCCTGGAGCCGGTAGATCATGCTGACCTCCGTCTCGCGCCACGCGGCCTCGTCCGTGGCCTTGCCATGGGTGCTGCGCTTGCCCATCGCGCGCTGATCGCGCGTGTTGCGGGTCTTGCGACCCTCGGTGTAGTCGGCGCGGTGCTTGAAGGTGCGGTTCTGCGCGTCCTTGTAGATCTTCGCGACGCGGCGCTCGCCCGAGGCATGCACGAGGTAGACCTCGGCCTCCTTGCCGCTCATGAGCGAGCGCTCGACGTCGGAGATGATCCCGTACTCCGCAAGGGTGGATAGGCTGTCCGGAATCCGCACGCCGCCATACTAGCGACGGATGGGCTCAGGAGCGAACGACGATTCCCTGCTGCGTCACGGGCATCGCGGGCGGGGCGACCATCTGCGCGTGCGTGATGGTGCGAAGCTGCTCGGAGACGAGCTCGACGAACTCGATGAGCTCCTCGGTCTGGGTGCCGGCCTTCACCTTGAGATGGACGCTCACGCCGTTGGTGCCGACGAGCTTCATGGCAAACTTGGGGCCGCTCAGGAAGTGCCACGCGATGATGAGGCCACCCGCTACCACGCCGAGGACCGCCAGCGGCCCGATCGCGAACACGCCGCCGAGGCCGAGCATCGTGGCGAGCATGCCGACGACGAGCTTCGTGATGGGACGATCGTAGTCGTAGTCCATCGTCGCCATCTGCGCGAGCGGCATGCTGGTCGAGCACACGTCGTTGCGACCGCGGATCACTCGCACCACGCGCTGCGACGTGAGCGTCATCGTCACGGTGCGGCCGTAGCCGGCGGCGCGCTGCAGGAGCGCCCACAGGCCACCGGGCTCGGCCTCGACGGCGGCGACCGTGGATTCGTTGCGACCCCGCGGCGCGGTGGCCGCCCCGATCGACAGCGACTTGATGTTGAGCGTGGGCTGGGCTGCGGCTGCGAAGTCGAGCATGGGAGTCTCCTGGGAAGATGGCTGGGCAACGACGAAACCCTGCTACGAGGCCTCCTGCGCTTCCTTCCCGCACAAAGCGATCGCGTGTTACGGAGATCGCGATGCCAGGGCTCGCGAACCTCGTCCCCGTCGCGTGGCGCGCTGCCCTCGCCGGCGCGCTCCCCGACACCGTCGATGCGCTGCTGCGCGATGAGCCAGGCGCGGTGTTTCCGCCGCGCGAGCAGATCTTCGCGGCGCTGGAGCACACGCCGCCCGACGACGTGCGCGTCGTGCTGCTCGGTCAGGACCCCTACCCCACACGTGGCAACGCGAACGGGCTCGCGTTCTCGGTGACGTCCGGCGTGAAGATCCCGGCGTCGCTGCGTAACCTGTTCAAGGCGCTCGCCGCCGACCTCGGTACGCCGGCGCCGACGACGGGCGATCTGACGCCGTGGACGCGCTCCGGGGTGCTGCTCCTCAACACCGTGCTCACGGTGCGCGAGGGCGAGGCGGGCTCGCACAGGAAGCGCGGCTGGGAGTCGTTCACCATGGCTGTGTTACGCGAGGTCGTACGTCGCGACGCGCGCGTCGTGTTCCTCGCGCTCGGCAAGCACGCGCAGCAGATGCTCCTGCCGCTCGTCGATGGCACACGGCACGCGATCATCGCGCTGCCGCATCCTTCGCCGCTCAACGGCAACGCGTTCGTCGACGCGGCGAAGGTCGCGCGCCCGTTCTCGCGCGCCAACGCGCTGCTCCTAGAGGCCGGCCGCGAGGCCGTCGACTGGACGCTGAGCTAGCGCGAGAGCGAGACGGCGAACAGATCGCGAAGGCGCGTCGCGAGCGCCTCGTCCTTCGACGCGCCGACGAGGCCGATGCGCAAGGAGACGGTGCCGCCGCCGCCCCACGGCCACCAGAGCCCATACGCATCGCCCGTGACGAACGCGAGCTGGTTGCCGCGCAGCCCGCCGGTCCCGGCGATGAGCGCGCGCAGCGTCTCGGGTGCGGTCTCGATGCTCGTGGCGTCGAAGCTCTGCGGCATCGCCTTCTCGACGACAGCACGCGCCACCGTGATGTGCGGCCCGCTGACCGCGGAGCTCACCACCGCCATGCGATCGTCCCAGCCCCACTCCTTCGTCGGCCACTCGGTCCGGAGTGCTGAGAGCGCCGCGTCCTCGGTCGTCATCGCAGCAGCGTACGCCGAATCTCAGCGATACGGATCGACGCGATCCCCGAGCAGCGCGGCGAGCGACTTCTCGATCGACGCCACGTCGGCGTGAAGAGGAGTGACGCCGCGGTCCGCGGGTTCCGGACAAAAAGAGTATCGTTGGAGCCCGCATGGATGACGCAGCCATCGCGCGGCGTCTGCTCGTCGCCACGCCCGACCTCTGGCGTCGCCCGGGGTTCGAGCGTCCGCTCGCGGGGCTGCTCCTCTACATGGCGGCGCTGCTCGTGCTCACCGGGCCCTTCCTCTACGTGACGGCGCTGTGGATCCCGGCTCACGTGCAGCCGTTCCCCGCCGTCGACGGCGTCGTCGCCACCGTCGAGGAGCTCGTGCTGCTCGGCTGGGCACTCGGAGACTTCGGCATGACGACCGCGATCATCCGTGCCGTCGCTGCGAGACGCACGACGGAGCCCGAGACGCTGCTCCCGCACCTGCGGCTCCTCGTGCGCTGGCAGCTCGGCGTCGCGCTGCTGGTCTGCGTCCTCGGCACGGTCGCTGCGCCGCTGCTCGTCACCACGCGCTACGCCGCGCTGGTGCCCGCGCTGCGCCTGCGCGCGCTCACCACGCCGCTGCTCGTCACGGCGACGCTTCCTGCGATCTGCGAGGCGCTGCAGCGCTACGACCGGCAGCTCCTCCTCGACCTGGCAGACAAGCGGCTCCTCGCGGTCGTGCTGCCGATCCCCGTGGTGCTGTGGATGCGCACGCACGGCTGGTTCGGTGACGAGCCGGCGCGCGCGCTCGTCGGCGTGGTGATCGGGCAGGCGGTCGCGACGAGCATCGTCGGAGTGCTCGGGCTGGGCCTGGTGCGGCGCCTCGGCGTACCGCTGATGTCGCTGCTGCGCGGCTCGCTCCCGTCGAGAAACGACATCCGCGCGCTGCTGCGCTTTGGCGCCGGCATCATGACGGGCAAGGCGGTCTTCTTCCTCGCGGGGCTGTGCGAGCTCACGATCATCATCGGCAGCCTCGCGGATTATCCGACGCTGCTCGGCATCAAGGCGATCCTCGTGGGTCGACTGCTGCAGCCGCTGTGGTTGCTGTGGCCGTTCGCAGAGACGGTCGTGCCGGCGCTGTCCGAGGCGCTCGCCGCGGATCGTCGCGAGCTCGCGCGAGCCTACGTCGTGCGCTACCTGCAGCACGGCAACGTGTTCGTGCTCTCGCTGTTCGCGCTCGTCGTCGGTGCGGCGCCACCCCTCCTGCTCTCGTACCTGCCGCCGACGTGGCACGCGGCCGCGCGCCTGCTGCCGATCGCCGGGCTCACCGGGCTGTTGCTCCCGCTCACCTGGGTCGGTGACGGCGTGCAGCGCGCGTGCGGCAGGAGCGGTCTCAACGCGGCCTTTCTCCTCGGCGAGCAGCTGCTGCGGCTCGCGCTGCTCGTGGTGCTGATGCCGCGCTTCGGGCTCATCGGACTGTTCGCCGCGTCCGCGCTCGCGGCGCTGCTCAAGTCCATCGCCGTGCTCGTGCACACCCACGCAAAGCTCTTGCCGCTGTCGCTCCCCGCACGCACGATCTTCGTGGCGCCGATCGCGGCCGGGCTCGTCGTGGGCGCTTGGTCGCGCGGGCTCGTCGTGTTGGGGGCAACGATCCACGCGGCGCCGCTCGCGTTCCTCGTGACGGCGATCACTGCATTTCCGGTCGCTTTCTTCGTCGCCGGGCTCGCCGGCGGGCTCGAACCGACGGCGCTCGCCGAGCTCGATGCGGCCCGTCAGATGGTGCCGCTCGCTCGCTTCACGCAGCCATTTACTCGTTTCCTCTACGCCGCAGCGCGGCACGGCGCATCGCTGGGTCCGCGCATCGAGGACTCGGTGCTCACGCGAACCGCGAGAACAGAGCGAGATCAATTGTTTGCATTGGCGGCTTCGGATGGTCACAACCAGGCGATATGAATTGACATTCTACCCCCGCGCGTGGCCTAGCTTTGCGAGTTTCTTCGACCAGGTTCATGTGGAGGGTTTCATGGGTGTCACGCTCGCGTCGCGCAACGTCGTCGCGATCGCCATTCTCGTCGGGATTGGCTCCGGCTGCGGGTCCACGAACGGGTGCGCTTCGCTCAAGCCACTCCCGGCGGGCCTCACGCCGTTCGGGGTTCCGAACAGCCAGGTCATCGAGGGCGGCATGCAGGCGCGCCTCACCGAGCCCGGCCTCCAGAAGTTCTCGACGGTGATCGAGAACCAGCTCGCGTCGAGCCTCATGTCGGCGACGAGCTGCCTCATCGCCCAGAACAAGCTCGTCGGCAATATCGGCAACACGTTCGGCTGGCTCGTGCTGTGCCCGGACACGCCCGCCGCCTGCAGCGCACCGGCGTGCGGCGCGAGCGTCGTCTTCGACTCGTCGCAGCGCGCCGCGCCGTGGAACATCCAGGATGGCGTCGACAAGATCGACTTCGCGATGGCCGACGGCACGAACCCCGTGCTGAACGTCGAGGCCTCGTTCGATCTCGACGTCCCGGTCGTCGTCGACTACGGCCTGCCCCTCGGCAACGAGCACAAGTGCACCATCGAGGCGTACACGGCTCACTACAAGGGCGACGCGAGCAAGAAGACCTTCCACTTCACCGCGCCCATCCAGCTCGGCATCGACCCGACGACGGGCAAGCTCAAGCTCACCACCGGCGCGCTGCAGATCGACAGCCTCGGCCTGCAGATCCAGTTCAACAACTGCATCAGCTCGACGCTCGACACGCTCCTGTCGGATGTCCTCGACAGCGTGTTCAACGCGCTCGACAGCTCGGTCGGTAATTTCCTGCTCAACCTCGGTGCGCAGCTGCTCCAGCCGCAGATCGACGCGTTCGTGCAGAGCCTGCTGCCGGATCCGCTCGGGCTCGCCGGCACCATCGACACCAGCGTCGCGCTCGCCAGCTACTCGCCGCCCGCGACGGCCGGCCTCGAGACGTACATCGTCCCCGGTGGCTACGTCACCGCGAAGGACCGCGGCCTCACGCTCGGCATCCTCGCCGGCATGAACTCGGATCACGATCCATCGACGCGCGCCGCCACCACCAGCAGCGAGCCGGATCCGTGCGTGCCGTCGCGTCCCGTGATCGAGCTCGGAGCGGCGCCGTTCAACCTGCCGACCAACGCCGCGCGCAACGACTACACGCTCAACGCCGCCGCGCAGTTCGCCGGTATGCCCGACCCGACCGACTCGAGCGGAAAGGTTCGTGACCTGCTCCTCGGCATCTCGCGCACGTACTTCGATCTCATCGGGTTCCACCTCTACAACTCGGGCTCGCTCTGCCTCCATGTCGACGGCAGCGCGATTCCGGCGCTCTCCGTCGGCACGTTCGGTGTGCTCGTACCGTCGCTCGGGAACATCGCGCTCGATCCGAAGGCGCCGCTGCAGCTCGTGCTGCGCCCGCAGAAGCCCATCTCGTTCACGCTCGGCGAGGGCTCCACGGCCGACGCGCTCGTGCACATGGCGATCAGCGATCTGCGCATCGACATGTACGCGTGGATCGAGGACCGCTGGGTCCGCGTGCTCACGGTCGGCCTCGACCTGAACCTCGGCCTCAACCTCACGGTCACGAAGGACGCGAACATGAACCCGGTGCTGCAGCCGGTGCTCAGCGGGATCGACACGATGAACGTGAAGGTCAACGTCTCGAACACGGATCTACTGTCCGAGACGACGGCCGCGCTCGATGCAGCGCTGCCGTCGCTCATCGGGATCGCGGCGGGTGCGCTCACGGGTGCGCTGCCGACGTTCGCGCTGCCGAGCGTCGCGGGCTTCTCGCTCGACGACCTCACCATCTCGCGCGTGCAGACGACGCAGGATGACTTCCTCGGCCTCGCCGCCAGCATCAAGACACCGACGTCGCCGGCGCCACTCATCGACTGGAGCAATCCGCAGCACCCGCGACTCGCTGGCGAGGTCCGCACGCACGCCAGCATCGCCAAGCTCAGCGTCCCGAACCCGGTGCAGCTCGCCGCGATCTTCGACCCGGCGATGAAGGAGAAGCCCGCGCTCCCGTCGGTGACGCTCACGCTCTCCGCGGACGACACCCAGCACCGCGCGATGGAGTACGCGTGGAAGGTCGACACCAACGCGTGGCGCAACTGGACGTCGGATGCGGCGCCGGTCATCGCCGACCCCGCGTTCCTGCTGCAGGGTCACCACAAGCTCGTGGTGCGTGCACGCGCGGTCGGCGACTACCGCAGCGAGGACTCGCAGCCCGTCGTCCTCGACGCCCTCATCGACACCACGCCACCGGCGCTCAGCCCGCACCTCGACGACAAGAACCAGCAGCAGCTCGACTTCGGCGGCTGGGATCTCGTGAGCGACAGCGACCACCTCGACTACGCGTGGCTCGACGAGTCGGGCGCGATCCGTCCGTTCGGCAAGCAGTCGTCGCTCACGATCGCCGAGATCGGACGCATCACGAACAACGGCGCCAAGCGACTCGTGGTCTACGTTCGCGACGAGGCCGGCCTCACGGGTGAGCTCTCCATCGACTCGTTGCAGCTCGGTCACGGTTCGTGGGGTCGCACCAAGCCGGCCGGCACGGGCTGCGGCTGCACCATCGGCGGCGCCACCACCGGCACGCCCGTCGGCGCGCTCCTCGTCGTCGCGGCGGCAGCGCTGTGGCTCATGCGTCGTCGCCTACGTCGCCACGCGAACGTCGTGCTCGTGATCGTCGGAGTCGGCACGCTGCTCGTCGGTTGCGGCGACAACAAGAAGTTCCAGTGCACCATCGACGACGAGTGCAGCAAGATGCAGTGCGACTCCGGCCGCATCCCGCAGTGCGATCACAACATGTGCGGCTGCGGGATCGACGTCACCCCGGGTGACACCGGTCGCTATGCGTCGATGGCAGTCATCACCGGCACCGCGTATGTCGCCGCGTACAACAGCACCTACGGCGACCTCATGCTCGGCAGGGTCACACCTCCAGGCCGCGTGACCAACTGGGACTTCGTCGACGGCGTGCCCGATCAGGCGCCCGACATCGTCGGCTCGCACGTGCGCGGTGGCGTCTCGGCCGCCGGCACCAACGTCGGTCAGTACACCTCGGTCATCGCGAGCAGGACACGCGACCCGATCATCTCGTACTACGACGTCACCAACGGTGCGCTCAAGTTCGCGAGCTTCGGCGCCATCCGCTGGCGCTCGCACATCGTCGACCAGGCCGGCTCACCCGCGTCGGGCTCGACGGACTCGGTGGGCACGTGGACCTCGATGACGCTCGACAAGGACGGCAACCCCGGCATCGCGTACTCGGCCATCGTCAGCACCAACACGCCGTCCGGCAAGCCCGAGGGGCAGCTCCGCTTCGCCCAGGCCAACAACCCCGACCCGCAGTCCGCCGCGGACTGGACGATCACCATCGTCGACTCCCGTCCGCTCCCCGACATGCCGACCACGACGAACGACCTGCTCCCCGACTCCATCGCGATCATGTGCGCCGCCGCCAGAAAGGCCGATGGCACGCCGGCGATCACGTACTACGACCGCTTCAATGGCAACCTGCGCTACGCCGAGCAGGATGGCTCTGGCCACTGGCGGGCCGTCATCCTCGACGGTGAGGCCGAGGACGGCACCGACACGGGCGACGTCGGCCAGTACCCGTCGATGTACATCGACGGCACCGGCACCGCGTTCATCTCGTACGTCGACGCGGCGCACAACAACCTGCTCTTCGTCGACACGATGACGAAGACGCCCGAGGTCGCCGACGATGGCTACCGTCCCAATGACGAGACCACGGACGACGGCCTGCCGTCCCCGGTGTATCACCTCGTCGGTGACAGCTCGTCCGTCGCCAGCGCGCATGACATCGTCCTCATCGCGTACCAGGACTCCACCGCCGTCGAGCTCCGCCTCGCCAACCGTACCAACGGCAAGTGGCAGACGCAGACCATCGCCGGTCACGACAACCCGTTCCGCGGCTCGTACGGGTTCTGGGCCGGGCTCAAGCTCGACGGCAGCGGCGCGTACGTCGGCTCCTACGCCATCGATCAGCACGTCTCACCGAGCGACTACTTCTACGAGACGTTCTTCGTCGACCTCGGCTTCTCCGACGTTCCGTGAAGCTCGGCCTGTAACTACGGCGCGAACGGCGCGCGCCACCCGCCTCCATCGACGTCCACGAAGATCGCGTTGGTGAAGGCGAGCGCCGGGACGCCCTCGTCGAAGATCGGCGTGCCGGCCACGATGGAGTCGACCGTCGCGTTCTCGACCGCGTTCGGCAGTGACGGGTACAGCGCCTGCGTCCCCGACACGCGAGCGACGATCCAGAGGTCCTTGCCGACCGCGCCGGGCCGCGCCTGACCGAGTAGATCCTCGACGGCCACCGACACATCGACGACGAGGTCGCGGCGCGTGCTCGAGGCGACGCCGGCCACCGTCTGCACGAGCGCTTCCGTCATCGGTCGTGCACCACCGACGGCGGAGGCACAGCGCGCGCTCGGCGTGGCCTTCGTCGTGAAGCAGAGCGCGGGCACCATCGGGTCGTCGTTGCCCGGGATGTCGAAGCTCGTGTTCGCGAACAGCTCGAGGGTGTCGACGGGCGCCCACAACGGCGAGTGCGACTCGACATGGATCGCCAGCGGACCGGCGCTCGTGACCGTGCGCCCGATGCCCTCGCCATTCACGGTGAGCGTCACGAAGGGGCCGTTCGTGACGATGACGTCGCGCGCTGTGTTGTTCGTGCCGAGCAGCGTGGTGACGACCGTGTCGAGCAAACCACTGGCGACTGCGGCGGGCGAGTCGTCGGGCACGGCGACGAGCGTGCGCGGCATCCCGGCTGGATCGGCGATCCACGTGTGCGTGTCGGAGACGCCGGTCGGTGTCGGCGCGAACCCGAACGACAGGAACGTCATCCAGTCACGCAAGATGCGTTCGTTCCTGTCATCGAGGCGCTCGCCGTCGACGGTGAGCGGGTGGAAGCCGTTGTAAATCTCCAGCGTGTCGAACGTGGGCGAGAAGAGCGGCACTTCGGGCGGGAGCGCGAGCAGCTCTGCATCGAGCGGCATCAACGACGCATCGCCGTAGAACGTGTGCAAGGCGTAGTCGAAGCGCAGCCCCACACGATCGAAGCTCTGCTGAAAGTTCGAGAACACGCCCTTCTCGGCGCGCGGGTGGTTGACCTGTACGACCTTCGCGCCTGCCTGGCGGAGCCTGTCGAAGATGACGGGCGGCGGGAGGTTGAGGCCGCCACCGTCGATGTTCTCGCCGCCTGCCCAGTCGAGCGCGCCGTGGTTCGGCGACTTCGGATCGGGCACGAGAGGGAAGCCGATGTAATGACCGTAGTCCCACGTGGTCGTCTCGATACCTGGCGCGGTATCGAGGAGGCCCGTGGCTCCGACCGCTTCGATGACCGGCTTCAGATCGAAGATGTAGTCGTGATCGGACGTGCTCGCGAAGTCGACGCCCTCGGCGAGGTACGAGAGCACGCGCGCCTCGGGCGGGACCGGCGAATCGGGTGACTTGTGCGTGTGCTGGTGGAAGTCGCACGCGGCGTAGCCCGGCGTGGGCACGACGTGATCGAGCGTCGCGTCGAGGACGGTGTCGCCCGTGACGGTGACGACCTGCTCGTCGCGGCTCCACTCCGGCCCGCGCGACGCGACGAAGCGATACGTCCCGGGAAGGAGGCGCAGCGGCCGATCGGCACCCGACACGAGATCCGGCGTGTCGGTCGAGACGCCGGCCAGCGTGTGCGCCCACGTCACCATGCCGTGGGGGAGCGCGTCCTTCGTCACGTCGCGAAAGAACGGCGACGGCTCGTTGGGTCGCTGGCCGAGCGCGACGACCTTCGCGGGGATCGGCTGCCCCGCCCGATCATGGATCTGGTAGCGCACGGTCACCGGCGCGGGCACGACGAGGCTCACGTCCGTCGGGAGCGTTACGTCCATCGCGGGCGAGCGCGCGAGGCCCTCCCCCTCCGCCTGCACCGTGTACGTCCCCGCGGGCAGCGACGTGGAGAAGTGTCCGGTGGAGTCGGCGACGAGCGCGGTGACCACCGACTTGCCGCGCGTCACCGCGATGCGTGCGCCGGCGGTGGTGGTGCCGGTGAGCGGGACGGTGGTCTCGCCGCGACGCGCGAGCACCTGCGCGGTGACGTCGCCGAGATCACGACCGAGGATGATCGCGACCTCGCGCGACGCGGCAGCGTGCGACTTCACGACGAGTGATTTGCCGTCGTCGCCGAACGCCTCGAACAGCGCGGTGACGTCGTACACCTCGGCGTCGACGCCAGCCACGGGAACGGCGGCGCCACCGATGCTCTGATCGGCGAAGATCGGCACGACGCCGTACGCGACGTTCTGTCCCTGGAGCGCCATGTACTGCACCGGGTTCGCAGCGCTCGCACCGAGGATCGCGTCGATGCCCGTCTCGCCGAAGCCCGCGCCCGAGTGGAAGATCTCGACCTGTGCGCCCGTGTCGGTGAGGGTGCCCCAGGAGGTCTTCGCATCGTCGGCGTTGGGGTTGTAGAACGTGTAGAAGACGTGGAGCTGCGTCTCGCCAGGATAGAGGATGTACGTGACTGCGATGTCCCACTTCAGCTCGACCTGCGGGAGTGCGTTCGGCTCGATGATCGACGTGAAGGTGCCCAGACCGCGCAGGTTGATGAAGTCGTCCCACGCATCGCGTCCGTAGAAGCGCAGCACGGCGGGGCCGCCCTTCGAGCCATCGCGCACCACCTCGGCGGAGAGCGCGTTCAGCGTGCGCCCGAGCTGGAAGAACGGGCTGACCTCGCCGAGCTGATCGCCGCGCGGCGAGCTCACGTAGTCGGCGTCGATGACGTTGCCTCCGTACGGACAGGGCCCGATGGCGCGACCCGGTGCCTGCACGACGAAGCGCGCGACGTCGTTGCGGATGAAAAAGTCCCCCGCGAGCCCCTGCGACGCCGGCCCCGGCACGCTCTCCGTCGCGAAGTTCGCATCGGTGATCCGCCCCGCCGCAGCCACGACCTGCCCACCCGTGGGCGGTAGCGGAGGCAACGCTGCGAGGAACGCATCGGGCTTGCTTTCGCAGGCCGCAAGGAGGAGCACGGCGCTGCCGAGCGCGGGGAAAAGCCGACGAAAAATGGTCATCGGGGGAACCTTGACACGCAAGTCCACCGTCGACTAGGTTCTCTGCTCGCACCTCGCGAAGGTGGCGGAATTGGTATACGCGCTGGTTTCAGGTACCAGTGGGAGTAATCTCGTAGGGGTTCAAGTCCCCTCCTTCGCACCAAGGAGTTAGCTCGCATCGGCTGTGTTCCTGTCCGCCGATTCGACATCGGTTTGGCTCTGGGTACGTGGTGGCTTGCCGACGTCGTGCGGGCTGAGGAGCTCGACGGCCGTATCACGCTGGTCACACGCGAACGCTGCGCACGTGGCGCGCTTCGACCTTGTACCTCTCGAGGTCCTTCACGCGGGTGACGTGTACTCGTCGAGGAACTTCTCGCAGGGCTCGCGCACCGCCATCGACGCGCGAGCGCGCGGTCGAAATTCGAACACCCCAGGTGAAGGCCCAACGTCTTTCACCTGATCGCAGTTCCTGTATCCGGCACTTTGCGCGTGGCGCCGCGTCTGCACCTGAACGCCGTCGAGGTGAATCGATGCTCCATCGTTCGGCGCTTGCTATCGGCGTACTGACTGTCCTTCTCTTTGGTATCGGTCGCGCAGACGAAGAGGGCGCAACCCAAGGGCTGATCGTGAATGGTGCTGTTGCCACCGCCCTCGGCGGTGTCGCGCTCATCATCGGCGGTGTGATGTATGGCGAAGCACGATCGACCTGGAATCAACCATCGGGCTGCCTCGGGGGCTGCACCGACGGCAACATCGTCGCGGAATCGGCTGGCCTGGGCCTCATCGCCGTCGGAGCTGCGCATCTCAGCATCGGCATTCCTCTTCTCGCAGTCGGCGGATACCGTCGCGCCCATCCGAAAAAGGTTCAGGTATCCGCCGCAGTTGCTCCCACTCGCGGCGGCGCGGCTGGATCGCTCACCATTCGTTGGTGAGATCTTTCCGTCGCTGGAGCTTGTCCGAGTGACACGTCCACCGGGGCCAGCCGCTGGGCAGCGCGCCCGTCGTGCGAGAAGCGGAACCGCGGGTCAATCGAAGTAAGCTTCCGGCATGCGCGCGTTGCTTGCCTTGATCCTGATGTCCCTGTCGACGACGGTCGCTGCCAAGGAGGCGGAGCCGTGGTGGCGTCATGCCGTCATCTACGAGATCTACCCGCGCAGCTTCCAGGACTCGAACGGCGATGGCATCGGCGATCTCAACGGCATCACGAGCCGCCTCGACTACCTCCACGATCTGGGTGTCGACGCGATCTGGCTGACGCCGGTGTACCCATCGCCCCAGGTGGACTTCGGGTACGACATCTCGAACTACGAGAGCATCGATCCGCAGTACGGCACGCTGGCCGACTTCGACCGCCTCGTCGCGGAAGCGAAGAAGCGCAACATCCGCATCGTCATGGACATGGTGCTGAACCACACATCGGATCAGCACGCGTGGTTCCAGGCCGCTTCACGCTCGCGGACCGATCCGCACCACGACTACTACGTGTGGAGCGATGGCAAGCCGGGTCCCGGTGGCAAGCGCCTGCCACCGAACAACTGGGTGAGCCTCTTCGGCGGCTCGGCGTGGCAGTGGGTGCCGGCCGTGCAGCAGTTCTACTACCACGACTTCTACAAGCAGCAGCCGGACCTCAACTTCGGTGACCCTGCCGTCGAGAAGTCGATGTTCGACGCCATCCGCTTCTGGCTCGATCGCGGAGTCGCCGGCTACCGCCTCGACGCCATCCCCACCCTCTTCGAGGACCCGCAGCGTCGCGACGAGCCGACGACCGGCGGCATCAACGCGCAGGGCGATCTGAACCTGCAGCACATCTACACCGACAACCTGCCGGCCGTGCACGACGTCATCCGTCGCCTGCGCGCGATGGTGCAGAGGTACGCCGGCGATCGCGTCCTCATCGGGGAGACGTACCTGCCGGACACCGCCGCGCTCGATGCCTGGTACGGCGGCAGCAAGCAGGACGAGCTTCAGCTACCGATGAACATGCAGTTCGGGTTCCATGGCGGGCACGACCAGCTCGACGCCGCGCGCTATCGCCGGCTCATCGGCGAGATGTCGACGATGATCCACGGCGGTCAGCCGCTCCTCGTCTTCGATAACCACGACAATCCGCGCAGCTGGGATCGCTACGCCGACGGTGTGCACGACGCGAGCATCGCGCGCATCATCGCCACGCTGCTCCTCACGACGCGGTCCACGGCGCTGCTCTACTACGGCCAGGAGCTCGGCATGCGCACCACGACCCCGACGCGCAAGGAGGACGTGCGCGATCCAATCGGCATCACCGGCTGGCCGAAGGAGAAGGGCCGAGACGGCGAGCGCACCCCGATGCCGTGGGACGTCTCGAAGCAGGCGGGCTTCTCGACGAGCGCCACACCGTGGCTGCCGGTCGCGACGAGCGCCGGCAACGTGCAGGCGGAGCTCGCGGACCAGGGCTCGCTGCTCCACTGGTACGAGCGGCTCATCGCGCTGCGCCGCACGAACCAGGCCCTCGCCGAAGGCACCATCACCATCGTGGATGCGAAGAACCCGAGCGTGCTGTCGTACGTGCGCGGATCTGCCGCGGGCAAGGTGCTCGTGTCGCTCAACATGTCGGACCGGCCGCAGAAGCTCGACCTCGCCAGGGAGCTCGGCGCCACCTCGATGAAGCCGCTCGTCACCGATGACACCGGCCTGCGCAACGCCACCTCGACGAGGAGCATCACACTCGCGCCGTACGCGACGCTCGTGGCAACCATCAAGTAGTCGCGCACGTCCCAGGTGCCGTCCCCATGAGCTCGAGGATCAAGAACCACAGCAAGGCCAACCGCAACATCATGCTGCTCATGATCCTGTTCACCCCGCTCGTCGGGCTCGCGGCGTACATGATCGCGGTCCGCACGTCGCTGGCGCCGGACGCGGGGTGGAAGGTGACCGCTGCCGTCGTGGCCGTCTGGTGGATGGCGATCTTCGGCTACGTCCGCTGGCAGCGCTGGCGCGCGCACCACACCGTCCCGTGAGTCGTCCGCTCCTCGTCGTCGACACACCGCTCCTGCTGTATCGCGCGTTCTTCAGCGTCCCAAAGGCCGTGAAGAACAACGCGCTGCTCGG
>JBDTCO010000136.1:0-5814 GCA_039923495.1 Polyangia bacterium | reverse complement strand
GGCGCACAGCGCACGAACGGCATGGAGCACGACGGCGCTTCCCGTCAACCACTGAGCACGCGATGTCTTCGAGCTGGCCATGACCACGACCAGAGTAAAATAGATCGCGCCTGGTTGGGTGAAAGGTTCTACCGCGAGGCCTGCTTCGAGACCTGCTTGCCGAAGCGCTCGACGTTGGTCAGCCACGCCGCGGCGTTCTTCACGTAACGGCCCGTGCCGGCGGTGTCCCACTTGTTGTAGAGGCGCGTGAAGCCACCATCGAGGATCGCCCGGTGCCCGTTCGCGTCGTAATAGGCGGTGACGAGGTTGTCCGCGGAGCCGTAAAGCAGGCCCTTCATCGTCTGGTTCGGCGCGATGGTCGCGATGGTGATGCCCTCGTAGAGGTGCTCGAGCCCCGTCGACAGGAGGTGGTTCGGCATGAGCCCCACGTGACCGAGCTTGAGCTGCAGCGGCATCACCTGGTCACCAGGGACGTCCCCGGACATCGTCGTCCCCACGAGCGCCTGCGCGACGTAGTTCGCGTCGGCGTAGTACGGCGCGTTGTCGCCCCAGATGTAGACGCCGTGGCCCGCGTCGAAGAACGCCTTGATGACCGCGAGGTGGTCCGGCCCGAGCTGCCGCGACGCACCGGAGATGATCCACAGCTCGCACGACTTCTCGAGCGACGCCTTCAGCTCCTTCGCGCTCGGCGGCTTGTTCACCCAGCGATACACGGAGAAGCCCTTCTCCTTCAGCGCCGCCCGCGGCTGCTCGAACGGGAAGTCGTAGAGCTGGATGACGGCGATGGTCTGTCCGTCGAACGCGCCATCGCGCGCGAGATCGTTCTGGTTGCCGAGCGCGTTGCCGTAGTGATCGCTCGGGACCTTCTGATCGACCATGCGCCGGACGACGGTGCCGTCCTTCTGCCGGATGTCCATGGGCGCCGAGGCCATCGGCGCGCTACGTCCGGCCGCGGCGTTGTACTGGGCGTGCGCGGCGGTCGGCAAGAGCGCGACCGCGAGAGCGAGCAAGCATGGGTTCTTCATGCTCCCTTCAACGCGGGAGCGCGAAGAACGATCTAGCGAAGCTGCTCGACCTGTAGCCACGCGAGGTCGGCGATGACACGCGCGCGCTTGCCCGTTGCTGCGGCATCATCACCGACGGCGTTTCCCTGCGTGGCACGCAGCGCGATGCCGTGCAGGATCGCGGCGAGGCGGAACATGCTGCACGCGATCGCGAACTCCCACAGCTCGCGGCGCGGGAGCGAACGCCCGGTGCGCGCGCAGTACGCCTCGACATACGCGCGCTCCGACGGGATGCCGAGGGCTGCGAGGTCGCGACCGCCCATGCCGCGGAAGTCGCCTGGTGAGAATCGCCACGTCATCGCCTGATACGCGACGTCGGCGAGCGGGTGACCCAGCGTCGAGAGCTCCCAGTCGAGCACCGCGACGATGCGCGGCTCGCTGGGATGGAACATGACGTTGTCGAGGCGATAGTCGCCGTGGATCAGGGCGGTCTCGTCGCTGTCGGGAATGTGGGCGGCGAGCCAGTCGCAGAGCCGGTCCATCGACTCGATGCGGAACTCGCTGGTCGCGCGGTACTGCTTCGACCAGCGGCCGACCTGACGCTCGAAGTAATTACCGGGCCTGCCGTAGTCGCCGAGCCCCGTCGCGACGAGGTCGACCGCGTGGATCGAGGCGAGCACGCGGTTGAGACTCTCGTACATCGCGCCGCGCGCGGCCTCGTCGACCTCGGGGAGCGCCGGATCCCACAGGATGCGCCCGTCCACGTGCTTCATCACGTAGAAGGCAGTACCGAGCACCGACGCATCCTCGCAGAGCCCCACGAGCGGCGGCACCGGCACGTCGGTGGTCGCGAGCGCGCGCATGACCAGATACTCGCGCTCGACGGCGTGGGCCGAAGGCACGAGCACGCCCGGCGGCTTCATGCGCAGCACGTAGCGGTCATTGGCCGCGCGGACGTGGAACGTCGGGTTGGACTGCCCACCGCCGATGCGCTCGGCCACGAGCGGCCCCTCGACGGCAACCTGCGTCGCGAGCCAGCGCTCGAGCGCGGCGAGATCGAGGCCGTGTTCCTTCATCATCGTCATGCCTCCGCGTCCTTCGCCAGCGTGTCGCGCAGCGCGGTGATCGGCGGGAGGTCGAAGCCCGCCAGGATGTCACCGCGTACCTCACCGTCCCACAGGTCGCAGCTCACGAGATCGGGGCATCACGCCGCCGCGACTCCACGGGTGTCGTCGTCATCTACCGCGAGTCGTAGCACGCTGCGAGCTCTTCGCTTCAGCGTGCCAGGGCGACGAAATCCTCTGCGCCGGAGAATACCTGACACGCCCTGTCACGTGGTGCGGGTACCGTCATCGCGTCGGCCCACCAACCCCCAGGAGACCTGTCATGAAGCTCTACTTCCACCCGATGTCCGGAAACTCGCGCCGCGTGCTGCTCGTGGCGGCTCACCTCGGCGTCCCGCTCGAGCACGTGCTCGTCGATCTGACGAAGGGTGAGCAGCGCGGCGAGGCACACATGAGCCGCAACCCGAACGGGCGGGTGCCGGTGCTCGAAGACGATGGCTTCCGGCTGTGGGAGTCGCGCGCGATCATGGAGTACCTGTGCGACACGACGCCGGGGCAGAAGCTGCTGCCGACGGACGCGCGCGGTCGCGCCGAGGTGAACCGGTGGCTGTTCTGGTGCGCGGCGCACATGGCACCGGCAAACGCTGTCCTGATGCACGAGAACTTCGTGAAGGCCGTGACGGGCTCGGGCGCCGCAGATCCGGTCGAGGTCGCGCGCGGCGAGGCGCTCTTCGCGCAGCACGCGCCGGTGCTCGACCAGCAGCTCGCCGGCAAGGAGTGGGTCACCAACGACCAGCTCACGCTCGCCGACTTCTCGCTCGCGGCAGGCTTCGCGCTCGCGGGCCCGGCGCGCCTCCCGATCGCGGGGTACCCGAACCTCGTCGCGTGGCGCGACCGCGTGCAGGCGACGGACGCGTGGAAGCAGACCACGCCAGCGATGCCACCGCGCTGATCAGCTCGTGGCGCGCTTCATCGCGACGCCCGTGTAGCCCATGGCGAGCGAACGGACGAAGCGAAAGCGGAACGTGGGTGCGACGCGGCCTGTGGCGAGCATCCGCAGGAACGCCCGATCCACGACGGGCCGGGACCCTCGAATCGTCTGCACGTCGAGACCTTCGTCGGAGAGCCAGGCCGAAAGGTCCGCAGGCTTCACGAACAGCCGGAGGACGTGCATGTCCGCAGGCACGTTACGCACGAACCACTCGACGCCTTTGATGACGATGAGCCACGCACGAAGCGTCCGGTTGAACGTGTGAAAGAAGCACAGCCCGCCAGGCCTCAGCACGCGCGTCAGCTCGTGAACCACCAGACGCGGATCCTCGACGTGCTCGAGCAGGTCCATCGCGCTTACGACATCGAAGCTCGCATCCGGGAGATCGAGCCGCGTCGCGTCGCCCTCTCGGTACTTCGCGCTCTTCGTCTCGTCGTACGCGGTGGCCACAGCCAGGGCCTCGGGCGACGCGTCGACGCCGGTCACGTCGTGCCCGGCCTTCGCGAGCGCGTTGACGAGGAAGCCACCGCCGCATCCCACGTCCAGGATCCGCACTTTGCGGTCGCCGTACTTCTTCGTGATCTCGTCGAGCATCCACGGAGTGCGGAGCCGAGACTCGGCGCGCAGCAGCGCGACCGGGTCATCCTCGGCCGTGTACCAGCGCGCACCGAGTGAACTGTAGATCTCGTTGTTTACTCGACGCTGGGACATGGCTCGCTCCAAATGAATCGCCAATAAATGACCTGATAGGCTGCCAGTGCGAGCGTGAGTCCGAGCTGCGCGCCTAGGAACATCGTGTGTCCGCCGTCGTGCCACAGCACCCCCATGCACCCGAGCACGATGGGGTGAAGCACGAAGAGCACCGAATGGAGCCAGGCCTCACCCGGCTTGCAATGCACCGCGTGCACGGGCTCGTCTTTTGTGATGAACAGACAGGAGAACGCAGCCAGGACGACGTAGACCGTGGTCGCGCCTGCGCCGGGTTGCACGAACACGGCCCATGCGTAACACGCAGCGACGGTGAACGTATCGAGAGGATGTCCGATCCGCTCCCAGCGCGGGAGGCCGCGGCGGCGGTGGTACCAGCCCTCGTCGAACAGCATCGCCAGCGCCTGCAGGCCGACGGGGATGACGGCGATCCAAGGCGTCATTGCTTGCGAAACAGCGCGCCGCACAGCGTGAGGCCGGGGCCGAAAGCAAGGCTGCACACGAGCGTGCCCGATGCGCAGGTCGTGTCGTCGAGGAGTCGCGCCCAGACATGCGGCAGCGTGGCCGAGGACATGTTGCCGTGGTCGCGCAGCACGCCGTGGCTCGGTGCGAGCTGCGCTGCGGTGAGCTCGAGCGCGCGCCCTACACCGTCGACAATTTTGGGTCCGCCGGGGTGGATCGCGAACGCGCTGCGTGCCAGGTGCGCGGCCACTTCGAATCCGGCGCGACGGTAGAGGCTCGTGACGAAGTCGCGAAGCTCGGCCGCAATGCGGGCCGGCACGTCGCGTGACAGCGTCATCTCCATCCCATGGTCGGACGCGATCCAGCTCATGTCGCCGGTCGATCCGGGAACGATGCGCTCGTCCATCGAGAGCACACCGAGACCGGGCCGATCGCTGCCCAGCGATGCCGAGTAGCGCGCGAAGCCGTCGGCGAACAAACTCTGCACGACGAGCTGCTCGAGATCATGGCGGCGCGGGTCGAGGTGCAGAGAGCAGAGCTCGGTGTGGACGATATCGACTCGCGCACCCACGCTGCGCAGCGCAGTCGGTGCGTAAAATGCGCCCGCCGCGATCCGCAGCGCCGGCAGCGCGGCATAGCAGCCCATGTGGTACGCATGCGTGACGCGTGTCCTGCTTCCCCAGCCGCGCTCGGAGACGAGCTGTTGCGCACCGCTCGGCGACACATAGCCCGTGCAGGTCACGTGGACGATATCGCCGGGCGGGTCGACAACGTCTTCGTAGGTGCGACGGAAATAGTCGAGGACGACGTCGCGGAAGAGGCGTGACCGGGCCCCGGTGCCGAGACCACTCGCATCCTTCCGCACCGCGTAGACCTGCATTCGATCCCACTCGCGGTGCAAGAAGTCGTCGAGCACGTGCCCGCGTCGCGCGATGCGGTCTGGCCCACAGGCGACGCGGCCCATGACCCGTGCGAGTTGCTGCTCGAACGCGAGACGGTCGAAGGACGAATCCAGCGTGACGCTCGCCTCCGCTTCCGCGTGCGCGGCGGCGAGCCATGCAAGCGAGGCGGCCTGCGCGGTCTCGTGAACCGGGCGCTCGATGACGAAGCTATCGAGGACGAGCGGCTGCACAGCAGTGTTGGGTTTCATCGGCATGTCCACGTGGAGCGATTGCGCGCTTCATGAGATGCCGTGGGTGACAAAAAGGAGGCGGCCACGTGGAGGCGACCGCACGGCGCATTCGGGCGCACGCGGTAGTTCAGTCGAACGCGGGACGGTCGACGCCATCGAAGCGGTCGGCGTCCTCCTCGACGTCCAGGAGCTGCTGCTCCAGCCTCGTCGATCACCGAGATCATGCGCATGGGAACCGACCTCGGGGCCAGTGGGGTGAGAGGCCCCAAAGATGTCGTCCGCGTCCCAGGAGACCCTGGTAAAGTGACGCGCGTGGGTCGACCGCACGCTGCAAAGGCAATGACGCTCTTGCGCGTGTGCCTCGTGGCCTGTGCGTTGCTCGCCGCGTATTCACCCGCCGCGCGAGCTGACGATGCGGCCGAGCTCATCGCGCACGGGTTCTTCCTGCGTGGC
>JBDTCO010000135.1:0-11580 GCA_039923495.1 Polyangia bacterium | reverse complement strand
GTGGCGTGCACCGCGCGGACGCCTCGGAAGATGGCGGGGCAAACGGGATGGATCTCGGCGCCGCGGGCGATGCCTCCGCGCCGACGACTACAACCGACGGCGGCGGCACCGACTTCTCCGGCTCCGGCACCGACGGCGGCTCCGGCTCCGATGGCGGCTCCGGCACCGACGGCAGCTCGGCGGGGATCATCACCGGCGGCCCTTGCGCATCAGGGGCAAACGGGGCGACGGCATACCGCGTTCGCTGGGCAGGCACCGGCGCCGGGAGCACCGCCTATCCCGTGTACGAAGTGAACGGGCTGCCCGACAAGACGCGCGATCACACCGGCGCGTACACGTACCAGATCGGCAGCGCCGCCGAATGGGACGACCCGTACCTCGGCGCGGGCGGCCTGGTCCTCGACGGCGGCGACTTCGTCGACATCGAGATCTCGATGGGCGGCATCGCGCATGTGACGAGCGCGACGCTCGCGATCCTCGGGCGCAGCTTCGCGACCACGAGCGACGGCTCGTTCTCGTGGCAGACCGCGAGCGGCACCGGCGCGACCGCCATCGACGCCGTGAGCAACGTCGCCCCCTATGCCTGGTACGGCGCCGACGTCACCGCGGTGATCGACGCCGGCGATACTGGCTTGCTCCTCCGCATGAAGGCGGGCCCGAGCTCCGACAGCCTCGTCGTGAACCGCATCGAGCTGTGCCTGGTCGCCAACTGACGCGAGACGCCGCTGTGGGACCGTGGGCTCGACGGGGTGGCGGCGGCCCGGAGCACCCGACCGCGATCATGGGCTCGTGAGTGCTAGGGTCGACGCGTGAACGTCTCGCGAGCCCCCGAGGTCCTCTTGCTCGTACGCACGACGTCGTATCGGCTCGACGACTTTCGCGCGGCGGCAAAGCGGCGCGATGTTGGCCTCCTCGTCGGCACTGATCGCTGTCACGAGCTCGCCGACGTCTGGCCCGAAGAGGCGTTCGGCAGCCTCGCGCTCGACTTCCGCGATCTCGATGCAGCGCTCGCAACGATCGTCGCGCGTGCGGACGAGACGAGCATCGCTGCGATCATCCCCACCGATGAGCTCACGGCGGTGCTTGCGGCGCGCGCATCGACGACGCTCGGGCTGCGCGGCAACACGCCGGCCGCAGCGGCGATCGCGCGCTCGAAGGCGCGGCTCCGCGACACGTTCGCACGCGCGGGCCTGCCCTCTCCCGGGCCGATCACGCTCTTCTCCATCGAGGCGGACCCCGGCGTCGCCGCGGCGGCCGTCTCGTATCCGTGTGTGCTCAAGCCGCTCCTGCTCTCGGGCTCGCGCGGCGTGATCCGCGCCGACGATGCACGCGACTTCATCGCCGCATGGACACGCATCGCGGCGATCTTGTCTTCACCGGAGCTGCGCGCGATCGACGAACCGGAGGCTCGCCTCATCCTCGTGGAGCCTTTCGTGGCCGGTGTGGAGCTCGCCGTCGAGGCACTGCTCGTCGCGGGCAAGCTCGTGCCGCTCGCGATCTTCGACAAGCCGGATCCGCTCGACGGTCCATACTTCGAAGAGACGCTCTACATCACGCCGAGCCGCTTCTCGCCCGACCTACAAGCGTACGTCGGCCGGCTCGTCGAAGCGGCGACCCATGCGATGGGCCTTAGCGAGGGGCCGGTCCACGCGGAGCTCCGCCTCGCCGAACACGGACCGGTGCTGCTCGAGGTCGCCGCGCGCTCCATCGGCGGGCTGTGCGCACGCGCGCTGCGCTTCGGACTCGGCGATCTCGCGCTCGAGGAGCTGATCATCGATGCCGCGCTCGGCCGGCTCGACGAGACGCCCACGCTGCGAGGTGCCTCGGGCGTGCTCATGATCCCGACGCCGAAGGCCGGCGTGCTCATGGGCGTCACCGGCGTCGAGGCGGCGCGCAGCGTACCGCTCATCGAGGATGTGGTGATCTCCGCAAAGGTGGGCGAGGTGCTCGTGCCGCTCCCCGAGGGCTCGAGCTATCTGGGCTTCCTCTTCGCGAGGCACCCCGATCGCAGCGGTGCCGGCGCGTCTGCCGTCGAGCACGCGCTGCGCACCGCACAAGCGTGCCTCGACTTCGAGGTCCGCAAGCGCCTGGAGATGCGCGTGTAGGGTTTCTAGACCTTCGGCGCGAGCGCGCCGAGCTGACGCGCGCTCGGCTCCGCGCAACAGAACCACGGCTCGGACAAGCGCGGCGCGGCGGTACGAACAGGAACGAACCGCTTCGCCGTCGTGCCCTCGATCGACGCGACGATGTCGCGCAGCGCGGCGAACGTCTCCGTCGCGGACTCGTGCCCGGCCTGCTCGACGCGCGAGAACACCTGGGCTTCGAGGCCCTCCATGCGCGCATCGGCATGCGTCCACACGTGGGTCAGGCGCTCCGGATCGAGCGCGCCGAACACCGCACCTTCGGGGATCCGCAACAGCAGCGAGCCCGGTGGCACGAGCAGCCGCACGGCGAGCTGGATGGGATCCACGCGACCCTCGAGATCGCGCGCGCCGATCCAGTCGAGGAGATCGGCGTAGTCGGCGAGCGTGGTCCAGGGCGTGAACGGGACGAACGTGGGCCGGATGGGCAGGCCGACGCGATCGGTGAGATCGAGCGCGCGGTCGAGGTCGGCGCGCGTATGCCCCTTGTCGAGGATGCTCAGCACACGCTCCGAGCGCGACTCGAACGCCGAGACGACGAACGCGCAACCGAGCGCCTGCAGCTCGGCGAGATCGCCCGCGTGACGCAGGAGATGCTCGACCTTGATCGTGACGTCGAACGACACGCCGGGATGGCGCGCGGCGAGCCTGCGCACGAGCGCCATGCCATGCCGTGGTCCGTTCCAGAAGTCCGGATCACCGAACGTGATGTGGCGCGCGCCGGCTGCGACCTGCGCGTCGATGTCCGCGAGCACGGTGTCGATGGGCATGATGAAGAAGCGTCCGTCGTAGACCGCGGGGATCGGACAGTGACGGCACGTGTGCAAGCAACCGCGGCTCGCTTCCACGTACCCGGCGTGTCGATTGCCGTCGCTCGTGACGAGGTGCGCGTACCGCGAGACGAGCGGCAGCGAGTCGCGCCGCGGCGTGGGAAACAAGAGCCGTTCGAGGGTCACGCCATCGGCACCCGTACGCCCGGAGTCCAGCTCCTCCGCATACGCAACCAGCGCTTCCTCGTGCTCGCCACCGAGGCAACGATCGGCGAGGCCTTCGGCGTGCAAGGCGTCCGCATAGAGCGGCGCGTAGAGCCCGAAGAAACAGATCTTTGCCGTGGGCGCGAGGGCGCGGACCTTCTTTGCGACGGCGATACCGAGGCGTAGCGCCGTGTGCATCTGCACCGCGATGCAGACGAGCGCCGCCGCGCGTACGGCATCCTCGTCGAGAGCGTCGAGCGAGAGATCGATCGCGCGCGGTGCATAGCCGGCGCGCTCGAAGAACGCGAGCGGCGCCGCGAGGTGCTGCGGGCTGTGGCCGAGCTCGTAGCTCGACAGGAGGAGGATGTCGCCGGGCGTGCGCACGCGCGTGGCTTACTTCGCCTTTTGGGGCACGAAGTCGGGCGGGAGCTGCGCACCTTCGCCGAAGAAGAACGCCTCGCATTGCTCGCGCAACGTCGCCTTCGCCTTCGGCGACATGAGATCGAGACGATACTCGTTGATGAGCATCTTCGAGTGCTCGAGCCACATCGTCCACGCCTCGGCGCAGACGTTGTCGAACAGGCGCTGGCCGAACTCATCGGTGAACGGCTTCCACGCCATGCCGGGGGCTTCCTTGCCGAGCTTCACGCACTTCACCATCCGCGCCATGTGCTGCCTCCACCATCGACGATAAGCGTGCCCACGCTGTATGCGAGCGCGACCGTCCGACCTGGTTATAGTGGCGTCGGCCGTTCACCGCATTCGAAAAGCACCACCCTTGCCGGAGATATCGACATGAACCGCACCAGGCTCGAAACCCTTCTCGCTCTCAGGAGGGGCTCATCGGCATGATGGTAGGTCTCGAGTACCTGAAGATGTCGGACGTCGCGCAGATCCCGACGATGCCGAAGCCGTTCGAGCGCGCGGTCTACGCACCGCTCGCCAACGACGAGCTCGACAAGTTCCACCGTGCGCGCTTGCCGCTCGCGTAGCACCACCCTTCCGCGGCCGCCCGTCCGTTCCGGAGCAGGAGCGGCAATCACTGCGCGCTGATCTCGACCTTTATCACCTCGTCAGCCGTCAGGTCCCAGCGATCATCAGCGACGTTCGCCAGGGCGAGATGATAGGCGCAGCGCACCTCGTAGGTGCCGGGGGTGGCGAAGGCCGCCCACGACTTCAAGTCGACCGGCCGCACGGAGCGCTTCTGGCCAGGAGCGAGCGTGATGCCCGCGCTCAAGAAATTACCGCCGACGGAACCGTCGGGATTGCCAATGTCGGCCTGCTGAACGCCGTCCTTGAAGACCTGAAAAGAATAATGACTGAACACGCTGCGATCTCCGCGGCTGTCATCGAATCTCACCGTGTCCTTTCCGCCGTTCTTCACGGAGACACTGATCGGCAACGCATCGCCGACGCGGTGCTGCTGGCCCTTCACGCTGAAGTGCCAGGTCAGGCCGTCGCCCAGCCTGCTGCGATCACGGCGGGTGATGCCAAAGTCGTGCTCCGCGGCCTGGGCGCTCGCCTTGTCGAGACCGGCGAAGTCGGCCGACCAATCGCTCTTGTTCGAGCCTCCCGAGCCGCTGCAGAACGCGCGACCGCCCACGCAGAGCAGCACCCGATCGCCGGGGCCTCGCGGCCGCGTGCCGCTCATCTTTGCTTCCAGGTAATACAGCTCGTTGTCATCCCGGGTGGAATGGAGCCGCACCTGCTGTGGTGCGAGCTTCGACCCCGCGGGTGTCTTGCCATCGTGGGTGACAAAGAGCCCTTCTGCAGCACAGGGGCCCACACTGACTGCCCGCTCGGCAGGAGAAATGTCAGTGGCCACTGCTTCGACTCCTGTTGCGCAAACGACGAGCGCCGCGAAAATGCTCCACCGGATCATGCGGCGAGTGTAGCGAACGTCGAGGAGCATGAAGTGACTATCCTGGACGTGGTGGACCTGCCGCACCTGGCTCCGCTTCACGCTCAGTCGCCGAAGAGCTCGAGGCCCTCGGCCAGCGCCTCGGTGAGGTGTGCCTTCGTGATGATCCCGACCACCTCGTCGGGTGCCCCCGACTTCGTCGCCACGACGATCGCGATCGACGCGTGCGTCGCTTGCAGCTTGGCGAGCACCTCGGCGACCGTCGTGCTCCCGGACACGATCACGAAGTCCTGCCGCGCCACGTCGACGAGTCGAGCCGCCGCCCCGAGCGCGTCGCGGTGGCCGAGCATCCACGAGCGCGCCAGCACGCCCGCGACGTGGCCGTCCGCGTCCGTCAGCACCACCTCTTCGGGCGCCTCGTCCGCCTCGTCCGGCACGAACGTGTCGCCGCGCGTGTCGCCCGGGAGCACGGTCGCCTTGTCGAGCACGATGTCCGTCACCTGATGGACCAGGAACGCGTTGGCCTGCAGCGCCCACGGCATGGGATGACCACGTCGAGCGAGCTTCATCGTGTACATGCTCTCCGCGCACAGCACGCGCCGGAGGCCGTAGCTCACCGCGACGGTCAGCGTCATCGGCAGCACGACGGAGTAGTCGAGCGTCATCTCGAAGATCATCACGATCGCCGTCAGCGCGGCACCGGTGCTGCCCGCGACGAGACCCGCCATGCCGGCGAGCGCGAACGCGGCGGGATCGACCTGCAGTCCCGGGAAGAGCTTCGACAGGACGAGGCCGTATGCGCCGCCCAGCGTCGCGCCCATGAACAACGCCGGTGAGAAGATCCCACCGGATGCGCCGGAGCCGAGCGTCATCGACGTCGCGAGGAGCTTGAGCACGAAGAGCAACAGGAGGAACCAGATCCCGTGCAGCGTGCCGGACAGGATGTCGATGACCGCCGCGTACCCGACGCCCTCGATGTAGTAGTGACCGCGGCTCCGCATCAGCGTCTCGGCGAGCACGCCAACGACGAGCATGCCGATCATGTGGCGGAGGTAGTCGCGCCCGGGGATCCACTTGTCGAAGAAGTCTTCGGCGCCGTAGATGGCGCGGATGAAGAGGACGGCGATGCCCGCCATGCCGGCGCCGAGCACGACGTAGCTCGGCAGCAGCGCTGCATTCGTCGCGATCGCCATGTGCAAGGCCGGCACCGAGAACGCGGGGTGATCGCCGAACAAGAAGTGTCCGACGTAGGTCGCGACCGCCGTGGCGAGCGCGACCGGGACGAGCGTACGCACGCTGACCTCGTGCAGCAGGACCTCGACGGCGAAGAGCACGCCGCCGATCGGCGTATTGAAGGTGGCGGCGATCCCCGCGCCCCCACCGGCGGCAACGAGGGTCGAGAGCTGCCAGCGCGAGACCTTCATCACGCGGCCGGCCCACGAGCCGAACGCCGCACCGATCTGGATGATCGGACCCTCGCGACCGACCGAGCCACCGCTCCCGATCGAGACCGCGGACGCCAGCGACTTTATCAGCGCGACGATCGGACGAATGACGCCCTTCTTGTAGAAGATGGCGTCCATCACCTCCGGCACGCCATGGCCCTTCGCTTCGGGGGCGAAGTTCTTCACCAGGAAGACCACCACGACGGCGCCGAGGACCGGGACGAGGACGACGGCGAGGCCCCACGGCGAAGGCGGTGTATGTGCCGTCGCGTCGTAGTCGACGGACAGCCGGCCGAGGAAGAGCAGGTCGTGACAGGCTGCGATGAGCATGCGAAACAGGAACGCGCCGACGCCTGCAACGACGCCGAGGACGACGGCGATCCCCGCGAGGAAGATCGGCCCGCGAGCGGCATGGCTCGGCATCAGGCGCTTTTGCACCTCTGGCGTCGGGGTCACGACTTCACTCACGGCGGCTCCGGGCTGCGACAGGTAGACGGCGAGCGCTCAAGCAGCGCGAGCATAACGCCAGCGCGTCCTCGATCGTCGTGGAGAACGCGCTGACCGAGCCGAGCCCGATCCGGCCGACATGGACCCCGTTTTCGGGACCACCCGCGTTGCCCGCATCACCCGAGATCGCTCGTCCAGCCGAGCGGTTTCAAGACGTCGAATGGAGCTCGGCGCGGATGAACAGCGCCGGCAGCCCTCGCGCGACCGGGTCGACGAGTTGCAGCAGGCGTCCCTTCTGGCGAACTGGCCGCTCCGCGTTCACCGCGAACGTAGATCATGCCGACGCGATCATGCCGACGCGATCCTGTCGATCGCCGAATCACACGACTCGATCGACTTCCTCATTCGCGGGCCCTTAGTGCGACTCACCAACGGGCGCTTGCGAGCGCAGTTGCTCACCGCCCGCAGCGGCTTCTGGCGTCACCACGGCCGAAGGCTTGCGCAGCCGACTACGACCAATCGTGAGCCGGTAGACAATAGGCAGGACGAGGAGCGTGAGGAGCGTGCTCGTGACCATGCCGCCTATCATCGGCGCGGCGACGCGCTTCATGACGGATGCGCCTGCTCCCGAGCTCCACATGATCGGCAGCAGACCGAAGATGATCGCGCACACCGTCATGATCTTCGGCCTGACGCGCTCCGCGGCGCCGGTGAGGATCGCTCCATCGACCGCGTCGCTGGTGGTCGCGTCGTTGCCCAGCTCCTTCAAGGCGTTGTCGAGGTAGACGAGCATCACCACGCCGGTCTCGGAAGCCACGCCGGCGAGCGCGATGAAGCCCACACCGACGGCGACGCTGAGCTGGTAGTTCAGCAGCCACAGGAGCCAGACGCCGCCGGTGAGGCCAAACGGCAGGAGCAAAAGGATGAGCAGTGCCCTGCCGATCGAGCGGAAGTTCAGGTACAGGAGCATGAACACCAGGAACACCGCGACCGGCACGATCAAGCGGAGCCGTGCCGCGGCGCGCTGCATGTACTCGTACTGCCCGCTCCAGATGAGCTTGTAGCCGCTCGGCAGCTTCACCTCGCGCTCGATCACGGCGCGCGCACGCTTGACGTAGCCACCGATGTCGGCGCCGGTCACGTCGACATAGATCCACGCGGTCGGACGAGAGCCCTCGGACTTGACGACGGGAGGACCCTTCACGAACTTCAGCTCTGCCAGCTCGCCGAGCGGCACGTAGTGTCCCATCGGCGAGTGGACGAGCACGCTGCGGATCGCGTCGATCGACTCGCGCTCCTCTCTCGGGTAGCGGACGTTGATCGGGTAGCGCTCGAGCCCCTCGACGGTGTGGCTCACGTTCATCCCGCCGACCGCCGAGCCGATCACCTCCTCGACGTCGTCGATGTTGATTCCATAGCGTGCGGCGAGGCCGCGCCTGATCTTCACGTCGAGGAAGTTCCCACCGGTCACACGCTCGGCGAACACCGAGGCCGTACCGGGGACGTTGTGGAGCAGGCCCTCGATGTGCTCACCGATCTTGGCCAGCACGTTCAGGTCGGGCCCCATCACCTTGATGCCCACCGGTGTCTTGATCCCGGTGGCGAGCATGTCGATGCGCGTCTTGATGGGCATCGTCCAGGCGTTCGTCACGCCCGGGAAGTGGATTGCCTGATCCATCTCCTTCACGAGCTTCTCGGGCGTCATGCCATGTCGCCAGGCCGACTCCGGCTTGAGCCCGATGATCGTCTCGATCATGTTGAGCGGCGCGGGGTCGGTCGCCGTCTCCGCACGCCCGACCTTGCCGAAGACGTGATCGACCTCGGGGAAGCTCTTGAGGATCTGATCGGTGTGCTGGAGGACCGCGCGCGCCTCGGTGATCGAGACGCCGGGAAGCATCGACGGCATGTACAGAAGGTCACCCTCGTAGAGCGGTGGCATGAACTCGCTGCCCAGGTGCAGCATCGGCCACACCGTCACGCCCAGCAGCGCGACCGCGGCGATCAGCACCGGGATGGGGTGACGCAACAGCCAGGCGAGCGTCGGTCGATAGATCGCGATCATGGCGCGGTTGATCGGGTTGGACTTCTCCGTGCGGATCTTGCCGCGCACCAGGTACCCCATGAGGACCGGCACCACCGTGACGCTGAGGACGGCGGCGGCCAGCATCGAGTAGGTCTTGGTGTACGCGAGCGGCTTGAACAGCCGGCCCTCCTGATCTTCGAGCGCGAAGATCGGCAGGAACGACACGGCGATGATGAGCAGGGAGTAGAACAGCGACGGCCCGACCTCTTGCGACGACTCGACGACGAGCTTCCAGCGATCGTACTTCGGGCCGGCGCGCTCGATGTGCTTGTGCATGTTCTCGATCATCACGATCGCGGCGTCGACCATCGCGCCGATGGCGATGGCGATGCCACCCAGGCTCATGATGTCGGCGGGGATGCCCTGGATGCGCATCACCAGAAAGGCGATCAGGATGCCGGCGGGGAGCGTGAAGATGGCGACGAGCGCGCTCCTCACGTGCAGGAGGAACACGATGCACACCAGCGCGACGATGACGCACTCCTCGATGATCTTGTGCTCGAGCGTCTTGACCGCGCGCTGGATGAGGCCGGAGCGGTCGTAGGCCGGCACGATGTGCACGTCTGGCGGCAGCGCCTTCGCAAGCTCGACGAGACGTGCCTTCACCCGGGCAATCACCTCGTGGGCATTGGCGCCGTAGCGCATGATGACGATGCCGCCGACGACCTCACCCTCGCCGTTCCACTCGGCGAGGCCGCGACGGAGCTCGGGGCCGAGCGCGACCGTGGCGACATCCGCGATGCGGATCGGAACGTGGCTCGGCCCGACGCCGAGCGGGATCGATCGGATGTCGTCGAGCGACTTGATGTAGCCGAGCCCGCGCACCATGAACTCGGTCTCCGCCAGCTCGACGACACGCCCACCGACGTCGTTGTTGCCCCGCTTGATCGCCTGGCCCACGCGCGAAAGCGGGATGTCGAACGCCTGGAGCTTCTGCGGATCGACGGTGACCTGGTACTGGCGGACGAACCCTCCGACGCTGGCCACCTCGGCGACACCGGGGACCTGCTGCAGGTCGTAGCGCAGCTCCCAGTCCTGGATGGAGCGGAGCTGGGAGAGGTCGTGCTTGTCGCTCTGCAACGTGTACTCGTAGACCCAGCCGACGCCGGTGGCGTCCGGGCCGAGCGCGGGATGCACGCCCTCTGGCAGCCGTCCAGCAGAGTAGTTGAGGTACTCGAGGACGCGGCTCCGCGCCCAGTACATGTCGGTGCCGTCCTCGAAGATGATGTAGACGAACGAGAACCCGAAGAACGAGTAGCCGCGGACGACCTTGCTCCTCGGCACCGAGAGCATGGTCGTCGTCAGCGGATAGGTGACCTGATCCTCGACGATCTGCGGGGACTGCCCGGGATACTCGGTGAAGATCACCACCTGGACGTCGGAGAGGTCGGGGATCGCGTCGAGCGGGATCGTGCGCAGCGCCTGGACGCCGGCCAGGAGCCCGATGACGACGACGATCGCGACCAGGGTGCGATTGCGAACCGAGGCGGCGATGATCTTACCGAGCATCGTGTCCACCGTCGTGAGCTGCAGCCTCCGGGGGCGCGCCACCGTCGGCCGGGCCGACGTTGCTCCCGAGCAGCTTCTCGACGGCCTCCTTCAAGCGGCTCTCGCTATCGAGCAGAAACTCGCCGCTGGTCACGACCACCTCGCCTTCCTTCAAGCCGGAGAGGACCTCGAGCTGCTCGTCTCCACTGACGCCGAGCTTGATGTCCCGCGGCTCGAAGCGACCATTGCCCAGGGCGACGAAGGCGAGCGTGCGTTCGCCGGAGTGCAGGACCGCCTCGGCTGGCACGACGAGGGTCTCGCCCGTCGGCTGGGTATGGATCCGCACCGTGGCGAACATGCCCGGCTTGAGGACGATCTTCGGGTTTGGGAGCGACAGCCGGATCTGCAGCGTGCGCGAGGTCTTGTCCATCGTCGGATAGACGAAGTCGACCTTGGCGTCCTGGATCTGCCCCGGCAGATAATCGAACTCCACCGTCGCCGACTGGCCGACCACGACCCACGCGGCGTCGGATTCGTAGACATCGGCCACCACCCACAGCGCCTTCAGGTCGGCCAGCGTGAACAGGTTGGCGCCCATCTTGACGAACGTCCCCTCGAACGCGGCCTTGTGGACCACGAAGCCGCGGGCGGGTGCGCGGATGATCACGGTTCGCTGTGCCTTGCCCGAGGCGGTGATCTCGTCGATGAGCGACGCGGGCACGTCGAACTGCCGCAGGCGCTTGCGCGCAGCCTCCACCATGCGTCCGGCGATCGGGCCCGCCCCGTCGCCGCGCACGGCCTGCAGATACTCCTCCTCGCTGGCCAGCAGCTCGGGGCTGTACACGGCGAACAGGGGCGCCCCCTTGTTGACGAGCTGACCGGTCTCGTCGACCCACAGCTTCTCGATCCAGCCGTCGAACTTCATGTTGATGGCGCTCACCCGTGTCTCGTCGAACTCGACACGACCGAGCGCGCGCACGATGCGGGTGAGCCGTTCGCGACGGACCGGCGCCACGCGAACTCCCATGCGCTGCACCGTCGCGCCATCGAGCACGATGGAGTGCAGGTTGGCGCCAGGGTCGCCCTCGCGCACGGCGATAAGGTCCATGCCCATCGCGTCCTTGCCTGGGCGTGTCGACAC
>JBDTCO010000134.1:0-4229 GCA_039923495.1 Polyangia bacterium | reverse complement strand
GGTCCCGATCGGCCCGTGCTTGACGACCTCGAAGTCACTGCCCTTGATCGAGCCGAGCGTGTGCAGGTCGTCGTCGTCCCAGCGGGCGTCGGGCGAGCCGCTGATGTACCAGTTGGAGCCGTTGTCGGCGAAGAGCATCCCGTACTTCTTGAGCGCGGTGAGGATGACCTTGGCCTGCGGGCCGGCGCCGGAGATATCGACGCTGGCCTTGAGGCGCACGCGCAGACCCATGGGCGGCCTCGTGGGATCCGTGCTGTTCGATGCGAAGTGTCGCGCGGGCTCGACGTAGCCGGCCTGCGACTTGACCATGGTGAAGCGGAGCGCGTGCCGGATCTCACCGGCGTCGATGACCTCGTCGGCGCGGACGAGCCCGGGGAAGATCGGCAGGCCGGCCGCGTCGGCCGACGTCCAGCCCTCGGTGCGCTCGGCGTTGCTCGTCATGTCGAACTTGGCACCGCAGGCCGCGTCCCAGCCGCTGCCGCCCGCCGACGCCGTGAACAGCTCGTAGAGCATGTGATGCGCGACATCGACTCCGATGACGTGCTGGTCGCTGCCGTTCTCGACGGGAGCGTTGAGCGGGATCGGGTACGGGCCCGGGTCGCTCTCGTCGGCGTAGTCGGTGAAGTTGATGGGCATCATCGCCTGGTCGGCGTTCACGACCATGTAGGGGATGCCGTAGTTGCCGTCGACGATGTTGGAGAAGTCGGGGTGCATGCCGGTGGAAGGCGCCATCTCGGCGATGTACGCGGCGGAGTCCGGATCGACCTCGGCGCCGGAGATGTCCTGGTTCCAGGCGTTGTCGGAGGGAAAGATGCCGTTGGACGTGTTCGTGCTGGTCGTGACTGCGCCGCCGCCACCCGACGTGGAGCCACCCGACGTGGAGCCGCCCGACGTGGAACCGCCCGACTTGGAGCCACCCGACGTGGAGCCGCCCGACTTGGAACCTTCAGACGAGCTACTGGGCGGCGCGCTGCAGGCCGACAGGCCCATGCAGATGCCGAGCACGGAGCTCAGCGGGAAAGAGAGCAGCGTTGAGTGCGACGTTGTCTTTTTCATGGGCCGTAGCTTCGCACAGCTTCTGGATCACGCAAATGTAGGTATTTACAGGACGTGTGGGGCGGCGTACTAAGGACCGATGCCGATGAGCCGCAAGAGCAAGGTCAAGGTCTTCCTCGGGTTCTTCGCCGTGTTCGCGATCCTCGCGCTCTACCAGACGGGGCGTTACTACTATTTTCGCGGCTACGCGACGGGAACGCGCACTGGCTACCTGCGCAAGATCACCACCAAGGGTCCGCCGTACTGCAAGTACACGGTCGGCGAGCTCGTCCTGCAGAAGGGCGGCGACATGGCCCAGGGCGGCGAGACGTGGGAGTTCTCCGTCGACTCGCGCGAGCCCGACGCGCCCATCGTCCAGCAGCTCCGCGAGGTCGAGAAGGCCGGCAAGCTCGCCACACTTCAGTACCGGCAGGACCTGCACATGTGGTGGCGCTGTGCGTCGACGGAGTACTTTGTCACGGGCGTCGAAAAGTAACTCGTCCATCCGGCTCTTCCGACGCGCCGCGAAGCCTCTTCCTCGGTGAGCAGCGGTGCGAGGCAGATGAACAGGTTCGTAGAGTCCGTACAGACGCCCGCGCGATCGCTCTAGATCTCGAACGACGTGGTGTGCACCGTCGTAACGAGCCGCGCGGGCGGGGTCGCGTGGCTCGTCACCGCGAGCGTTCGCGGGTAGCATGGATCCTCATGAGCATCACGGCCGCCGTCGCGCTGGTCTGCATGTCCTCTGTGGCCAGCTTCGGCGAGAGCGGGCCGGTGCGCTCGTGAGGCGCTGCCTGCTGCTCTCCGCGCTGCTCCTCGGTGGCTGCATAAATCTCGACGTGCTCAGCAACCACATGCGCCCGGATGGCGGCGTCGTCGACGCGAGCGTGCCGAAGGACGCAGCGCCAGAGGTCGATCTCTCATCGACGGACGCAAGCCCGCCGAGCTGCACGTTCGGTCCAGCCATCGGCGGTCAGGACTTTATTGGTATGACGACCGACTTCGTTACAAGCCAGCCCGTCGAGGTGGCCTCGCTGACGGGCGGTCTGTTCTGGCTCGCGCTCGTGAACAACGCGAACAATAACGACCCGACCAAGCCGCTGTACACGGCCACGTTCGACCTGGAGAACCCCCAGGTCAGCCGTTTCGCGGCTGTCGCACCTGCTCCCGGCATGCCGACGCTTCACACACGCGTGCGCATCAGCCGGACCGCGTCGGATACCGAGCGGCTCGCGCTGACATATTTCATCCCGGGTACGGCAGGGACAGCGCTCACGACGGCGCCGAGGCCGATGGCGTCGGACCCCTCGCTGAACTTTGATTCCCCGCAAAACGTCCTCTGTGCCCAGAACGACACAGAGAGTACGGAAGACGTGGCTGCGTTCGGCGACGCACCCATCCTCGGCTCCATCTGCGGCACGACCCTGGCCTTCTGGTGGAACCTGACATCTCCTTTCGGCTCGCTGGCACCCGCGACCGACACGAGGCTCGTGGAGCTCACGCAGGGGGTCGTGCTCGCGATCGCCGCGACGGGTCCCAGCACGAACGCGCAGCTCGCCTTCATCACGGCCAAGCAGCCGAGCGGCGACCCCGGGTTGACCGCCGGGCCGAGCGCCCTGCCCATCATGCTCGGCGGAGCTTTTGGTGTCGACGCGCGCCGTTCCGCGAACTCGACGTCGACCCTCGTTGCCATCGCAGGACTCACGTCGGATGCAACGCTCGAGACCGTGGTGGTCGATGCCGCCTCACCGTTTGTGAAGGTCGGCCTCGGCTTCACGGCGGGCACGAGCTCGAGCACGGTGAGCGTGGCGACGAGCAAGGACCACTTCCTGGTCGTGTACGAGAAGACCGTCAACACCGACCAAGTCAACATCGTCGGCCGGCTCGAGTACGGACCGGACCACGCATGGACGGACGAGATCACGCTGGCCACGTCGGCGAAGAGCCCGCGCGTGGCGGCCGACCTCAAGAGTGGCACGTTCGTCCTCACGTATCTCGATGACACCAGTTCAGTCCTTACGCCGGCGCTGGTCACAATCAACTGTCAGTGAGTCGGACGCTCGTTCGTTCGTGTTTGTACGATAGGATGAACGCTTGATGAGAGTGATCGCAGCCATCGCACTGGTTTGCATGGCTCCCTCGGCCCATGCCGATCCGGTGTCTCCGGACGAGGAGGTGGCGCGCCGCGGGTACGCAGCGGGCGTCGAGGCCTACGATCGGGGCGACTTCACGACGGCACTCCAGCAGTTCACGGCGGCGAAGGCGGCGCGTCCACACCCGGCGTTCGACTTCAACCTGGGGCGCTGCCTCGACCGGCTCGGCCGCTGGAAGGAGGCGGCCGATGCGTACGAGCGCTTCCTCGCGGCCAGGCCGGACGCGCCGAACGCCGTCGAGCTGCGCGCGCGTGTCACCGAGCTGCGCGCGCGTCACGTCGACACGAACGTGCCGGTGGCGGATCCCGTGACCGTCCAGCCCAAGCACGAGGTATTGACGCAGCCTCCGCAGCACCACTACCGCCTCGCGGCCGAGCTCGTGCTCGGTGGCGCGGTCCTCGCCGGGGTCGCAGGCGGCGTCGTCTATGGCACGGCGTACCACGACTTCTCGAAGAAGCGCGATACGTGCATGGGAACGTGCATGCCGAGCGAAACGACCAGCATCCGCAACGAGGTGCACAGCCGCACGATCGCCGCCGGCGTGCTGTGGGGTGTCGCCGGCGCGGCGCTCGTCGCGGACGTGGCGCTGTGGATCCTGGACTCGCGTCGAGCGTCTGCCGTGCAAGCGCGCTTCGATGGGGGCGCGGTGCACTTTTGAGGCACACCTGGCTCGCGGCCGCGCTGCTCCTCGGCGGCTGCATCGACCTCGACTCGCTGAGCAACGGCAGGGTCGTGAACGATCTCGCCGCCGACATGCCGGTCTCGCCCGACATTGGTCCCCTCCGCGACATGAGCGTTGTCCCGTGTTCGAAGGGGTCGCCCGTTCACCTCTTCAAGATGCACGCTCCGCTGGTGGCACAGGGCGTCGAGGTCGCGCCTATCGGTGACGGCAGCTTCTGGCTCGCGATGACGACGGCCGGTGACATGTCCGGACAGAGGATCGTCGTCGGGACGTACGAGAAGGTCGTGACGGGTGCGAGCGTCTTCCGCGAGGCCGAGATATCGCCGCCGGACTTCACGACTGGCACGAAAGACCTGCGC
>JBDTCO010000133.1:0-13551 GCA_039923495.1 Polyangia bacterium | reverse complement strand
GGGCTCGAGGTCCACGTCGTGGGGCCGGAAGCGCAGCCGCTCGTGCGCGTGCTCGGCGAGCAGCTCTCCGCGATGGTGCGCAAGATTCACGAGGACAAGGGCGTGGTGTTCCACCTCGGCAAAAAGGGCGTCCGCATCGAGGCCGACGCCGTGATCCTCGACGACGGCACGCGTCTCGCGGCCGATCTCGTCGTCGCGGGCGTCGGCGTCAGGCCGCGCACGGAGCTCGCGGAGAAGGCGGGCCTGAAGGTCGACCGCGGCGTGGTCACCGATGAGCACCTGCGCGCCGCGCCGCATGTCTACGCCATCGGCGATATCGCGCGGTTCCCCGGGCTCGACGGCCAGCTCGTGCGCATCGAGCACTGGGTCGTGGCGCAGCGTCACGGCGAGTCCGTTGCTCGCAGCATCCTCGGCGACGAAGCGCCATTTCGCGACGTGTCCTTCTTCTGGAGCGCGCACTTCGATGTCACCATTCGCTACGTCGGCCACGCGGAGTCGTGGGATCGCAGCGAGGTCAGTGGCGACCCGATGAAGCACGACGCCAGCGTGCGCTACTGGAAGGGGGCGCGCCTGCTCGCCGTGGCCACCGTGGGCCGCGATCTCGAGGCGCTCGAGGCCAGTCGCGATCGCGGTGCGTAGCCCCGTCGTCGCCTGAAAGCCGTGGTCGCCTCGCAAAGCGCATCGCGGTCGAAGCGGCGGACGATTCAGACTTGACCGAGGGCGTCGTCGCGGGTCATATCTCCGCTCCGTTCGCCGATGTAGCTCAGTGGTAGAGCAACGCTTTCGTAAAGCGTAGGTCGTCAGTTCAATCCTGACCATCGGCTCCGACGATAGGCCGTTCCGCGCCGCTCGATGCGCTGCCGCTCGTCAGCGCGAAGCAGCCCTGGCAGTGCGGCGCGCGTTCATCGCGGTCCACACGCACAGGCCGATGCCGGCGACGAGCGTGATGAGCGAGCTCCACTGCGCGGGCGTGAGGCCGGCGTAGCGCGGATCCGCGCCGCTCACGTCGGTGGCGCGCAGGAAGTCGAACGCGAAGCGGATGGGCGCATATGCCGTCGTGAGGATCGCGACGTAGATGCCGAGCGGCTTGTTCCCGGTCTTCTTCATGACGAGGAAGATCATCGCGATGCAGAAGGCCCAGATGGCCTCGTCGAGGCCGAGGTCGTGGCGCGCGCCGCCCGGGTACTGCACGGCGAGCCAGAAGTCGGTGAGGCGGCCGGGGTGATCGTGCGCCGAGAAGCAGCCGAGCCGACCGAACATCCAGCCCGCGGCGAGCCCGTAGCCGAGCGAGTCGGCGTACGGCATCACGGCCTCCTTCGGCCGACGCCACGAGACCGAGAACGGCGACCACTGCACGTCGACCTTGATCCAGAACCACAGCCCACCGAGCGCACCCATGAAGCCGCCGTACGAGGACAGCCCACCGAACGGGTTGAGCCACTGCCACAGCGACGGCGTCTCACCGACCGACTGGTACGCCGCGACGTCGAAGACGTGCGCGAAGAGGAAGCCACACACGAGGATCGTGGTGATCATCGAGGTGACGTTGTCGTCCTTGAGGCCGAGCTCCGCGCCGCGATCGCGCGTGAGCTTCGAGCCCACGAGGATGCCGCAGGCGACCAGGATCCCGAAGACGTGGATCTGGATCGGGCCCAGTGCCGGGATGTGAAAGCTCCAGTAAGGAATCATGTGCAGGCGGGTTTAGCCTCGCCTACAAATCCGCGCAAGCGCGGTGCTATCGTGACGCCCTTGGCCTTGTTCCCTCTGCTGCTCTTCGCGCCCGCCGTGGCGCTGCATCACGCCCCCGTGCCGCTGGCAGCGCCGCCGGTCACGCGCGATCTCGTGCCTGCGCTCGCGCTCACGGAAGGCGCGTCGGCTCGGGTCGTGATCTCGTGCCCTGCTGCGTCCCACGTCGAGGTGGGCGCGGGACTCAGTCCGTTCGGAGACCGGCCGCTCGGGCGCGTCGCCGTTGCGCTGGTGCTGCGTCGTGATGCGACCGCGACGTGCGTCGACGACGCGAACGGGAGCCGCGGGACCGCGCGCCTCGACCCGCCCATCCTGAAGAGGGTCTCGCCGCGCTTCGTGACGGACGCGGCCGGTGCACGCATCGTCGTCACCGTCGAGGGCAGCGCGCTCGGCCCGCAGAACGCGCGCGACGATGGTCTCTACCTCGTGTGGCCGATGAGCGTCGAGCGGCTCGGCGCGTGCCCCGAGGCCCACGCCGATGCCACGCGCGTGATCGCCTGCGCGACTGCCGCGCAGGTCAAGGGCCGCGGTCCCGCGCGCGTTCGCCTGCAGAGCGCAGGCCGTCTCGAGGAGGCCTCTGGCGCGCCGCTCGATCTGGGCTCGCTCCTCGAGCACGGCAAGTGAGGCTCGCGCTGTCGGGCCTCGTGCTCGCGTTCGCGATCCTGCTCGTGCCCGCGCACAGCGAGCCGGGTCGTCCTCGTGCCGCAGAGGGCTACGCGCGCCGCCTCGTCTCCGCGGGGCTGCTCGAGCTGCCGACCGACGAGGAAGGCGTGCGCACCGTTGTGCACGAGGGCCGTCCGCGCGCCGACGTGACGCCGCTCGACGTCGCCGTCGCGTTGCCGGGCGCCCTCGTGGCGCGCGCGGCGCACGACGATTCACGCGCGCGTCAGCTCGGCGCGATGCTGCTGCCGTTCGTGCTGCTGGCGAGCATCGGCGGCATCTTCTTCTCGCGGCTCCGTCGAACGAGCGGCCTCGGCTTGCCGCTCGGTCACGCGCTCGCGGCGACGCTCGCGCTCCTGTTCTCGACGTCGCTGTTGCTCGCGCTGCGACGGGCGGACGCGACGCTCGTCGCCGTGCTCGCGCTGCTCATGCTCGTCGATCGCCTCAGCTCGTCGCCGCTCCTGCGAGATCGCCTGCACTTCCTCGAGCTCGGCCTGCTATCGCTGACGCTCATCCTCGCGCAGCCCGCGTACGAGCTCGTGGCGCTCGCGCTCGTGCTGCTCGATGTTGCCCGTCGCCGTGGCACGATGGGCCTCGCGGTGCCGCTGCTTCTGTCGCTGCTGCCGCTCTTGCTCGCGGCTGTCGGCTGGCGGGTGTGGTCGCTGCGCGTGGGCCTGCCGCCCGAGACGTCGGACGCGCATGCACTCGCGCTGTATGGTCTGTTGCTGTCGCCGGGCCGCAGCCTCTTCGTGTACAGCCCGATCGCGCTCGTCGGTGTGCTCGGGCTGCCGAAGCTGTGGGCGCGCGATCGCGTGCGCACCGAGGCCATCTGCATCGCACTCCTCGCAGGGCTGTGGGGTGTGGCAGCGCGCGCGGACTGGCACGGCGATCCGGCGTTCGGTCCACCGCTCGTGCTGCCGCTCCTGCCGCTCCTCGTCGAGCCTGCGGCGCTCATGCTCGTCTCGCTGACCGGCCGCGCGCTCTTCACCACCGCTGCCATGGCCGGAGTCGTCGTGCAGCTCCTCGGCGTCTCGGTCAACGTGGAGGCGTGGCCGCGCGTGATGTCCGACGTGCGCGTGGCGACCGGTGCACCCGGCTGGTTCCTCGCGCCCGCGTCCGACATCCAGTTCGTGCCGCAGCTGTCGCCTCTCGTTGGACACGCGCTGCTGCTGCCCATCTCGCTCGGCATGGCGCCGCCGAAGAAGCCTCCGTTCGCGCTCGTCGTGGGCAGCGATCAGGCCGACGCGGGCAAACCCGATCGAGGCTGGCAGGAGGTCGCGGCCAGGCTCGATCGCAGAAAGCTCCGGCCCGATCTGCTGATCGCTGCGGGCTCGTCGACCTTCGCCGTCCGGCAGCTCGTGCTGTGGATGCTGGTGTCGGTGCTCTCGTTCTTCCTGCTCGCACGCGCACGTCGGAGAAGCTGAAAATGGCGACCTGGGTGATCTTCGGCTGCGGCTACGTCGGCACGCGCCTCGCGCACCGCCTCCTCGACGACGGCCACGAGGTGCGCGCCGGTGCGCGCAACCTCGGCAAGCTCGCGCCGCTCGCCCAGCGCGGCGCGAAGCTCTACGAGCTCGATGGTGCCAAGCGCCGCACGTTCGGGCCCATGCTGTACGGCGCCCAGGAAGCGCACGTCGTGTTCTCGATCCCGCCGATCCCCGGCAGCCCGCCCGGCTCGACGGTGGCACGCGCCGCCGAGGCGTCGCAGGTGGCCGGCGTGCGCGCGTTCGTCTACCTCGGCTCGACGGCGGTGTACGGCGAGACCCCGTCGGGTGAGACCGTCGATGAGGAGTCGCCCATCGCCATCGGCGATCCCGAGGCAGGCCCGCGCATCGCCGAGGAGAGCGCGGTCGACACCGCGCAGATCTCCGGCGTGCGCACCACGGTGCTGCGCCTCGCCGCGATCTACGGTCCGGGCCGCGGCGTCCGGGAGCGCCTGCGCGGCGGCACGTACCAGCTCATCGACGACGGAACGCACTACTACTCGCGGGTCCACGTCGACGATCTCTGCAACATCATCCGCGCGGCGGGCGAGCGCGCGCCGGCCGGCTCGAAGTACTGTGTCGCCGACGATCACCCTGCGACGCAGCGCGAGTACGTCGAGTGGCTGTGCGCAAGGATGGACCTGCCGCTGCCGCAGTCGGTGGAGTCGCTCGCGCCAGGCAAGCGCCGCAGGCCGGTCCGCAACCGCAAGGTCAGCAACGCCAAGCTCAAGACCGAGCTCGACTATCGGTTCGCCTATCCGAGCTTCGTCGAGGGTGAGATGGCAATCGAGGCGGAGACCTCGGCGAAGGTCGTCGTGTCCGCGCCGGTGGTCGCAGCGAAGGTGGCGGAGCCCAGCCTCGTCGAACCGCCGGCACACATCGTCGCGCTGGCCGCCGCGCTGAAAAAGGTGATGGAGGAGGGCACAAACGAAGAACGCCAGGCATTACGCCTGGCGCTCGCGCCGCTTGCCGCGACGTTGAGGGAGCTGCTGTAAGCCTTTACAGGCCGAGCATCTTGTCGAGATCGTCGCGCGCCTTCTTGTCCTTGCGCGAGACGGACTTCGCGAACATCTGCCTCTTCTTGTACTTGGGCGCCTTGCTGTTCTTCGCGTTGCCGAAGGCGACCGCGTGGCCTCCCTTTTTCACCTTGTGACCGTGCGAGCGGTGCGCGCTGCGCGACGCGGCAGGTGCCTCGGCTGCGGCCGGTGCATCCGCGACGGCGGCAGCCACGAGCGCCGGCTGGGGGACCGGCGCGGGGGCCATCGCCGGAGCGACGCTCGCCTGGGCCGTACGTGCCGGCATCACGAGGCGGATCCCGAGGCCGATCGTGATGAGCAGGAGCCCACCGAACACGCTGCCGATCACGACGCCGACCCACTTCGGCGTGGCCTGCTGACCGGGATACCCTGCGTAGTAGTCGAACGGCTTGGACATGTGAAGTTCCCCCGGTCTCGAGTAGTGCAGGAGACTTGCCAGCGATCGAGCGCCTTAACATCCCGGAATCAGGTCATCGCACTGGGGGTGGAGTCGCCACACGGGTCGCCTGACCCCGGGAATCGCCACTGTCCGTGGTCCGCTGCCTACAGGGCCTCGGGATCCCGGCCGCCGTCCTGACGGAAGCCAGACGCCTCGGACGGCTGCTCGGCGGTCGGTGCTTCCTTGGCTGCCTTGTCGGAGGCGGCGAGCGCGGCATCGGCGGCGCGCTCGCGAGCATGCGCACGACGCTGCTGGATGCCGAGCTCCTCGCGGAGCACACCGGCCTGGTCGATGAGTAGCTGGCGGAGGCGCGGATAGAGGCTGCGCGCGGGCTGGAGCGGCTCGAGCGGGATCTTGCTGAGCTCCGCCCAGAGCTCGTTCTCGGTGGCGCCACCCTCGGCGAGCCCGAGCAGCTTGTCCATCTGCGGCATCGTCAGGAAGATGGTCTGAGGCGCGCGCAGATCGGGGAACAGCTGGATGTTGAAGCCGTCCTTACCACCGGTGACGACTGTGATGCGGACCGCCACGGAGAGGAACTCGCGCGGGCCGTCTGGCGCCGGCGTGTAGACGATCGACCTTGGAGCTTTCATGCGCAGATCACCATATCCGGAGCGATTTCCTATCATGGGCGGCGACGGGCGAGGTGAAAAAGTGTTCAGCGTAGCGACGCGTCCGGAAGGCGCATCGAATCGGCATCGCCCGGGCTGTGGCCAGGTGGCCGGAGCGCCGTCGCTGCCCTATGATGAAGAAGGTGTCGGGTGCCGTAGAGGTCGAGCGGTCCCGCCGGAGCAATCGCCGACGGAGCCGTAACCGGGGTCGCGCGCTCGTCGCGCTGGCCTCGGCCGTTGGCGTTCACGTGCTCGCGCTTCTCTTCGTTCGCTATGTCGGGCCCGAGCTGTGGCCGACTCCGCCGCGCCTCGTCGCGAGCGCCGCTGCGCCTTCGTCCGCCGCTGCCGAAGATCGTCCGATGGAGGTCTCCAGCATCGACGACCTCGATGCGCCGGATGGACCGACGGCCGAGGAGAAGGCGCGCGAGGAGAAGGTCAAAAAAGAGGAAGAGAAGAAGGACCAGAACGGCCAGGTCGTCGACATCGCGCAGCCTGCGGTGGAGCAGCGCCCCGACGATGCCAAGTACCTGGCCGAGTACGACTCGAGGGTAGATCACGAGAAGAAGGGGCCAACGGGTCGCGACAAGGCGGGCGCGAAGGCGACGCCAGCCATCCCCGCCGTGCAGGCGCAGCCGCAGGGCTCGGCGCAGGCGGGCGGCAAGGGGGGCAAGCAGGGCGACTCGGGCACCATCGCGTCGGAGGTCACTCCGAAGCCGACGGCCGACGATGGCCACGACGGTCTGCCCACCGCCGACGATGGCGAGATGCTGTCGCGCACCGGCCGCGGGCACTCGATGGCGCCGCACGCGGACGCGCAGAGCCTGATGTCGCCGCGTCCCCAGGCCCGCGGCCACAACGGCGAGGCTGGCGACGGCAAGGCGCAGGGTGGCGAGGCTGGCGCGCCGAAGGCCGTGCCGAACCTGATGCCGACGCCAGCGATGCTCGATCGCGCGATCGGTCAGGGCTCGGGGTCGATGGACTACCTCAAGAACATGGACGACGGTGACTCGACGGCGCTCAACGCGAAGAAGTTCAAGTTCGCGTCGTTCTTCAACCGCGTGAAGCGCCAGGTCCAGCAGGAGTGGAACCCTGCGACGGTGTACGTGCGCCACGATCCGACGGGCAACGTCTACGGGGTGAAGGATCGGGTGACGGTGCTGCGCGTGAACCTCTCGCCCGCCGGCGATCTCATCGGCTCGAACGTCGTCAGCTCGTCCGGCGTCGACTTCCTCGACGACGAGGCGGTGTCCGCGTTCAAGCGCTCGCAGCCCTACGGCAACCCGCCGAAGGAGCTCGTGGAGGCCGATGGGCAGATCCACTTCACCTTCGCGTTCATCTTCGAGCTATCGGGCAAGACGTCGTTTCGCGTGCAGAAGTACAACGAGTAGCGGGTCAATCCTCCTCGCTCGGCACGACGGCTGTGTGCGGCTGCCACTCCTGTTCGCTGTCGGGCGGCGGGTCGCGATCGCAGGCGAAGTAGCCGGTGCGCTCGTCTGCGAGGCCGTAGAACAACGCGATCCGGCGCGCGCGCGGCAGATGATCGGCCGTCGAGACGACCAGCGTGGTCGCGAGGTGATTGTCCTCGAGCAGGTACTTCGCGAAGCGCACGTTCTGCCACGTCGTGAGCGCGCGACCCTCGCGCAGGATCGCCGCTACGGGCACGCCGCGGCTCACCGCGAGGTCCGCCATCACATCGGCCTCGACGAACGGCGAGTGGGCCGCGCCCCCCGAGAACACGAGCTTGCCGACGACCCCGCGCTTGTAGAGACGAACCGCGCTCTTCACGCGGCAGCGCTCGCACAGCGACGGTGAACCATCGGCCTGGGCGGGACAGCCGAGCACGAGCGCCGCGTCGTAGTGCGCCTGCCGAGGCCTCGCCACCAGGGCCTCGACCTCGGTGCTGTCGGGTCGATACGGCGCGAACACGTCGCGCGCATCGACACAGCCCGAGAGCAACAGCGAAAGGAGGAGCGCGCTACGCATGGCCGAGCTGCTCCACGAGGTGACCTGCGATCTTGTGCGCGGCTGCATAGACGGTGAGCTGCGGAGGCCCGCCGAGGCTCGTCGGGAACAGGCTCGAGTCAGCGACCCACAGCCCCTCGAGCCCACGCCACGCGCCACGCTCGTCGACGACGGCGCCGAGCGGCAGCGTGCCCATGGGATGCACGGCGGTGAGCAGCGGGTCGAGCGGGCGGTAGCGGTGCTGGAGCAAGGCGTCGACGTCGTGCACCGAGTCGAGCTCGAGCGGCCGCGAGAACGGAACGACCACGCGCTCTGCACCCGCGGCGAACAGCAGGCGGGCGACGCCGCGCATGCCGTGGCGCAGCGCGTGCTGATCGGCGGCGTTCAGCGCGTATTCGATTCTCGGGCGGTCGCCATCGACCTCGATAGAGCCCGCCGACTCGTCGTGCAGCATCGCGACGAAGACCGCGAGGCGAGGGTACAGGCGCATCATGCGCATGTGCGCCGCGCCGAAGCCCGGCAGCATCGACGCGAGCCCCACGGGGTGCGCGAACACCGGGACGATCCAGGCGCGTCGATCAGGATCGCGTCCGCTCGTGTCGAGCAGCTCGGTGCACTCGTAGCTCTGTGGGATCCCGGAGAACGCCTCCACTGCGTCCGGGAACACGCCGGCGAGCGCGACGCCCGGGTGCAGCCTGAGCGTCCGTCCCATCTTGCGCGAGGGATCGGGCAGCTTCGAGCGCCTGGCGAGCAGCGCCGAGCCGATGGCGCTCCCCGACAGGCACACGGGCGCGCGCACCTCGACGGTCTGCCCGCGGTGCGTGGCGCGAACGCCGACCACGCGACCCTTCTCGATGATGAGCTGCTCGGCGCGGTGCTCCGTGTAGATGCGCGCGCCGTGGCGGACGGCATCCGGTAGCAGAACTTTGACCGCGTTCTGCTTGGCGTCGAACGAGCAGCCGAGCTCGCAGAAGCCCGAGCCCACGCAGCCCTTGCGGTTGTGCGAGAGGACGGCACCGCGCCAGCCGAGCTTCTCTGTGCCGAGGCGAAGCAGCGCGTTGTTGCGGTTGATGCGGCTCTCCTCGATGCGCGTCACCGAGAGGTCGCGTTCGACGACCTCGTAGTGCGGCGCGAGGTCGCGCGCGGTCCAGCCGTCGACGTTCCACGAGGCGAGCACGTCGTCGGGCGCGCGCTTGCAGAGGTTGGTGTTGTGCACCGTCGAGCCGCCAAGGCCGCGTCCGGAGAGCACGTTGATGGCGCCGTCCGCCGTGGTGCGGCCACCGCCATCGAAGAAGAGCTTCGGCAGCATGTCGTCCTCGCGCTGCGTCATCTCCGCGGTCGGGATGGCTGGGCCCTCCTCGAGCACCACGACCTCGAGCCCCGCGCGTGCGGCCTCCCTTGCGACCATGCCACCGCCCGCGCCCGAGCCGATGACGCAGAGATCGGCCTTGATCATCGGCGCGCCACCATCGGACCCGGATAGCCGAGCAGCGCGAACGTGCGGTCGTCGCGGTAGTAGCCGAGGAACGCGAGCGCCCGCAGCGCCTGGAAGCCTTGACGTCTCACGTCGAGGCGGCTGTCGCACCAGTCGGCGAGCGTGCGGTCCTGCTCGTCGGTGCTCATGTGCGAAAAGCGCGTCGCGCCGAGACGAAACAGCGCCGATCCGTGCTCGAGGAGCGAGAGCAACGCGGACAGGTCGCGTCGCAGCGGCACATCGAGGCCCGCGATGTACCCATCAAGCCAGCTCGCGATCGCGTAGCCGTCGGGCCGCGGTGCATCGGGACCGTCCGTCGCGCAGATGCGCTCGACGACCGCTGCGAGGATCACCACCTCGCGCACGCTCAGCACCGTCGGTGAGGGTAGACCTCGCGGCAGCACGTAGCCCGACACGTTGCGTCCGATCACTGCCGCACCCGCCAGCAGCGCCGAGCCGAAGAGGCCGACCCGCAGGAGGCGCCGACGAGACGAAGATGGAGGTCCCTCGGACATGGCGCCCACGCATGATAGCGTGTCGAATCATGGGCGCGACCTTCGTCATGTCGTATCCGGCCGCCGACTGGCACGTGGCCGCCGGTCAGAACCGCCGCTCCGCGAGCGCAAAGGCAACCGCCTCGAGCCCACGCGAGGCATTGCGCGAGTGGATGAGCGTCGCGGACACGATCCTGCGTGCCGGCGGTCGCATCATCGTGCTCGACCCGCCGAAGGGCGCCGGCGCAGGCCTCGTGTACGCCGCCGACTGGGGTGCGGTCGTGCGCCGCAACGATCAGGCGCTGTTCCTCGCCGCGATGGGGACCGGACATCGTGCGAGCGATGCGGCGCCCGTGGGGGCGCTGTTCGTCGACGCAGGCGTCGAGGTCGCGACGGTCCCGATGGCGTGGGGTGGCCGAGGCGATCTCCTGCAGGCCGGTCCGGGCCGCTACCTCTACCTCGCGGGCGCGCGCACCGCAGCGGGTGCAGCGCAGCACATTGCGCGCGAGCTCGGCACCGTCGTGCGCTTCATCGAGGCTCGCGTCGCGCCCCCGTTCGAGTTCGGTGACGAGGTCGCGACCATGCTCACCAACCGCGCCGGCGACAGCGTCATGCTCGTGCACGAGAATGGCATGTCGGGGCGAACCGTTGCCGAGCTGCGCGCTGCGTACAACAAGGTCGAGGTCATCTCCGTCGACGACGAGGATGCCGAGGCCGGAGCGTGCACCGCGCTCGACGTCAACGGTACGGTCATCCTGCCGACCGGTCTGTCCACGGCGATCCGCGGTCACCTCGTGCGGCGCGGCTTTCAGACCGTCGAGCTCGAGCTGCCGCAGCTGTTCGGTCGTGGTGGCGGTGGACCGCACGCGCTCGTGAACGAGCTCATCGGCTTCGTGATGGGCACCGGCGCGCCCGACTACACACGTGCGCGCGATCGTATCGCCGCGCTCGTCGACACCTACCCCGAGAGCGTCGCGCCGGCAGCATCGCCAGCGCCGGCAGCGCCCGTCACCCCCGTCGCGTGAAAGTCGACGGGCTTTGCCCGTCGATGACCTTGTCGGCTCGTAGCAGGGCGAGCGTCTCGACGTGCGCCGTCTGCGGGTGCATGTCGTACGCGCGCGTGCTCTCGACGACGTAGCCGGGCAGGAGCGCGAGGTCGCGCGCGAGGCTCACCGGGTTGCAGCTCACGTAGGCGATGCGCTCTGGTGATGCAGCCCTGATCGCGTCGATGACCGAGCGCTCCACGCCCTTGCGCGGCGGGTTGATCACGACCGCGTCGACGCGCCCCAGCGTCGTGAGCCCGCGCGCTGCGTCGTCCGCGATGAAGCGCGCGCGACCGCGCGCCGCTCGCGTGGCGTCGGCGACCGCAGCCTCGTTGACCTCGACGCCGACGACCTCGCGACCGTGCGCGAGGGTCAGCGCGATGCCACCGATGCCCGAGTAGACGTCGGCGACGCGCGCTCCTGCGGGGATCCATGCGTCGATCGCCGCATAGAGCGCCGCGGCCACCTCGCGGTTGATCTGGAAGAATGCAGTTGGTGAGACGTGCAGCGTCACGTCGCCGATGCGCTCGTCGAGCTCGCCTCGACCCCACAGCGTCCGGGTGATCGCACCGAAGATGGCGTTGCCGCGCGGACCGTCATTCGCACACACCCCGACGATCGCCGGGTGCGCCTCGCGCAGCGCCTCCAGCTCGTCGGGCACCCGACCCACGAGCGTGACGAGCACCTCGCGCGCGTGGTTCGAGCGCAGCACGACATGCGGCACGATCATGGGATCCACGTTCCGCGCGAGCAGCGCGTCGAGCAGCGCTGCTCGCACCTCCTCGAGCACCGGCTCCACGACGCGACACCCCGCGAGGTCGACCAGCTCGTGCGATCGCGGCGCGTAGCCGCCGAGCGCCAGGCGATCGCGCGCCCTTCCCCCGGTGCGACCAAAGACGAGCTTCGCGTGGTTTCGATAGCCGACGGGCCGCGGCGACGCGAACATCGGCAGCGACGGGCCGACGAGCCTCGCGACGCGCGCTTCCTTCCACGCGAGCTGTGCGGGGTAGGCGAGCGCGCCGAGCGGGCAGCCACCACAGCGTCCCGTTGCCGGGCACACCGGTTGGACGCGATCTGGCGACGCGAGCTCGAGCGCGAGCAGGCGTCCCCAGCTCTTGTTTCCGTGCGGCGAGGTGTGCTCGACCTCCACGCGTACGCGATCACCGGGTAGCGCACCGGCGACGAGCAGCGCGCGGCCCTCGTGCTCGGCGCGGCCGAGGCCCTCGTCGTCGAGGTCGACTATGTCCACGGTGGTGCGCACGCGGTGAATCTAGCACGCTCGACAATGGTTAACGAACGGGTTAACAGTTTCCAGCAATCCAAACCAATTGAGGACCCCATGAATCCGACTCCGAAGGGCTGGCCACGCATCTCCTCGTCGCTGTATTACGAAGACCCCCACCGGGCCATCGAGTGGCTGCAAAAGGCGTTCGGCTTCGAGCTGCGCCTCAAGATCGAGGGCGATGCTGGCCAGGTCATGCACTCCGAGCTCACCTACGGAGAGGGCCTGATCATGGTGTCGGGCAAGAAGGACAACCACGCCGAGGGGAAGTATCCCTTCTTCGCCAGCCCGCGCGACGTGGGCGGCAAGAACACGCAGAACATGATGGTCTACGTCGACGACATCGAGGCCCACCACGCCTGCGCCGTCGCCGGCGGAGCGAAGGTCATCGACCCGATCTCGCTGCACGACTACGGCGAGGCGTACTGGGCCGACCGCAGCTACGGCTGCAGCGACTACGAGGGCCACCACTGGTGGTTCACGCAGCGAATTCGCGGGTGAGCCTCGATCGCACGCTCTCCGCGCTGGCCGATCCCACGCGCCGCGGCGTCGTCGATCTCCTGCGTCGACGTCCACGTCGCGTGGGCGAGCTGGCAGAAGCGCTGTCGGTGAGCGCGCCCGCGCTGAGCCGCCACCTCCGCGTCTTGAGACAGAACGGGCTCATCGAGCTGGAGGGCGCCCTGGCGGACGATGCGCGGGTGCGGGTGTACCGCCTGAAGCCGGCGCCGTTCGCGACGCTGCGCACGTGGCTCGAGCACGTCGAGGCGTTCTTTACCGCGGAGCTCGACACGTTCAAGGCGCACCCCGAGCGCACGAGGCCGAGGCGGTGATCGCCGGCGATCAGGTCGCTTCGCGCGGCACCAGCGTCCATCCGCGACCTCCGCGGCGGGTGGGGCAACCCGCTCTCGTCGCTGCGTGAGCACACCGCTGGCTGAACCGAGCCTTGCGCCTGCAGGTCGACACATGCATCCTCCGCGCATGTCCCAGCCGCTCACCGTCGTGGCGCTCTCCGGAGGCGTCGACAGCGCCACGGCAGCCGCGCTGCTCGTCGAGGCCGGCGAGCGCGTCGTCGCGATGACGATGCGCCTGTTCGATGCCGGCGGCACGGCGAAGAGCTCGGGCGGCCGATGCTGCGGCCCGCGTGACATCGAGGACGCGCGTCGCGTCGCTGCGCAGCTCGACATCCCGTTCTACGTCATGGACTTCTCGGCCGCGTTCTCGGAGCACGTCATCGACGACTTCGTCTCGGAGTACGCGCAGGGCCGCACGCCCAACCCGTGCGTGCGCTGCAACGAGCACATCAAGTTTACTCCGCTGCTCGA
>JBDTCO010000132.1:0-13919 GCA_039923495.1 Polyangia bacterium | reverse complement strand
AAGCGCTATTACATCAACGACACCGGCACGGGGAACACGCTCAACCTCAGCCACCCGCGCGTGATCCAGCTCGTCACCGACAGCTTGCGGTACTGGGTGCAGCAGATGCAGATCGACGGCTTCCGCTTCGACCTGGGGACGATCCTCGCGCGCGAGCCGAACGGCTTCGACAACCAGAGCGGCTTCTTGAAGGCGTGCTCGCAGGACCCTGTGCTCGGTACGGTGAAGTTGATCGCGGAGCCGTGGGACTGCGGCCCGGGCGGCTATCAGGTCGGCGGCTTCCCGCCTGGCTGGGCCGAGTGGAACGACAAGTATCGTGATGACGTGCGCGACTTCTGGCGCGGCGAGGCGAGCGCCACGGCGCTGGTGAAAAAGCTGTGCGCGAGCGCGGAGACGTTCAACAACCAGGGTCGTCGTCCGTGGTGCTCGATCAACTTCATCACGGCGCACGACGGCTTCACCCTGAACGACGCGGTCAGCTACAACGACAAGCACAACGAAGCGAACGGCGACGACAACAAGGACGGCAGCTCGAACAACCGCTCGTGGAACTGCGGCGCCGAAGGTCCCACCGACGACGAGGGCATCAACCGCCTGCGCAGTCGTCAGATCCGCAACATGCTCGCGACGCTCTTGCTCTCGCAGGGCACACCGATGCTGCTCGGCGGCGACGAGTTCGGCCGCACGCAGCAGGGAAACAACAACGCCTACTGTCAGGACTCCGAGCTGAGCTGGTTCAACTGGCAGCTCGAGGACAAGGGCAAGCACCTCGTGCAGTTCGTGACGAAGCTCGTTGCGATGCGGCACAAGTTCCCGATCCTCCGACGCGATCGATTCCTCGACGGAGAGTTCGTCGAGGAGCTGGGCGTGAAGGACGTGACGTGGCTCAACGCGAACGGCAACGAGATGGAAGACCGCCAGTGGGGCGACTCCGGCATGCGCTGCTTCGGCATGCTCCTCGACGGCCGCGCGCAGGCGAGCGGCATCCGGCGAGCCGGCAAGGAGGCGACGCTCGTGATCGTGGTGAACTGCCACACGGACATGGTGGAGTTCACGCTGCCCGTCGCGGTCGGCAGCGACTCGTGGACGTTGCTCGTCGACACGAACATCGAGGACAACGCGGCGAAGGGCACGTTCAAGACGGGCAGCAAGTACGGCGTGACGTCGCGGTCCCTGCTGCTGTTCTCGCTGGATGCGGAGGGCCGGAACCAGAAGGCATGACCCCCTGGTGCGGATGAGCCTGCTTTTTACACCGCAGTTTTTCGTCGGGCTCGGTTCACGATGTCGCGATCACGTCGGCGAACCGGCGAAACCAGCAGTGGATCCGTGGCGGCGCAGCGCTTGCAGCGGGTGAACGCATGCGCAACTCGATTCGAAGCAAGGCACGCCCGCTGCTCCTCGCAGCCATCAGCGCGGCGACCCTCGTCATCTCTGGCTGCGACGAGCACACGGGCGGCAGCGGCAACCTGATGGCACCGGATTGCGACATGTATCCGACCGGCTGCACCTACGGCAAAGACATGAGCGTGCCCGACCTGGCGCCCTCGCCCGACCTCGGCAACCCGGACGCCGGAGACAGTGACGCCGGGGACAACACGGACGCGAGCCACGACTGATGACGCTCGAACCGTTCGAGCTGTCGATCCTCGGCGGCGCGTCCGAAGCGCGCTATCGGGCGCAACGCCCCGAGGTGGAGCGCATGCCTTGGGGCACGATAGACCGCGGTCGCTACTCCGGGGCGTCGCTCGCGGCCGGTCGTCGCATCTGGACGCTGGCGGCCTTCCAGGAGCACCGCACGGGCGCCGCGTGTGCACGCACGCTCGCCGCGCTCATCGCCGCACGAGCGCCACTCGACCTCATCGCGGTGGCCACCCGCTTTCCGCTCGACGAGATGGTGCACGTGGAGCTCTGCGCGAGACTCGCCGGCGAGCTCGGCGGACCTGTGCGCGTGATGCACGACGCCGGGAAGCTCGTGCGTGAGCCAAAGGCCGGTCTCTCCCCGAAGCTCGCGTGTGCCGAGCTCGTGGTCCGTAACTTTTGTGTCGGTGAGGCGGTCTCGATCCCGATCCTGCGCGCGAGCTGGAAGGCGGCCGACGAGCCGCTCATCGCAGCGGTCTTGCAGCGCATCGTCAAAGACGAATCCGCGCACGGCCAGTTCGGCTGGCTGTTCCTCGACTGGATCCTCGACGACCTCGGCAGCGAAGAACGTGCGCACCTGGCCAAGGCTGCTCGTCACGAGATCGGCTGCATCGAGCGCAACTGGAGCGACGTCGTGGGCAAACAGAAGAGCCTCGGCGCTGGCGCGGCGCTCGGCTGGATGGATCCCGAGGTGTACCTGCCTACCGCGCGGCTTGCGATGAAGGAGGCCGTCGAGAAGCCGCTCGCGGAGCGCGGCTTACTCCTCTCGGCGTGAGCGCGCGCGCGTTCGACCTCGGCGTCTTTCGCGTCGTGGTGTTCGCGCTGCTGCTCGGCACACCGGACACCCGCGGCGCGCTGGCTTTCGCGGCGCTCTCACCGGCGCTGCGCGTGACGAACATCGCGTGGCTCTCGGCGATCGTGCCTGCAAACGTGGCGACGACCCTGTGGCTCACCCGCGGCGTCTACGCGATCTTCGTCGTTGCTGCGCTGTGCGCGCTCGTGGGATTTCGCACCAGAATGTCAGCGTTGATCGCGACGCTGACCGCGCTCTTTCTGCTCGGGCTCCCGCAGCTCTACGGTACAGCGCGCCACTATCATCACCTCGTATGGTTCGCGGCGATCTGCGCGGCATCTCCGTCGGGCGACGCGCTGGCGATCGATGCGGTCTTGCGTGCACGTCGAGGCGTAGCACCGCGCGAATCGAGCGCGCACGCGATCGCGCTGGGCTTCGTCGCCGCGCTCATCGGCTGCATCTTCTTCTTTCCCGGCTGGTGGAAGTGGCGCAGCTCTGCACTCGCGTGGGCGATGAGTGACAACCTCGTGAACCAGATGCACTGGAAGTGGCTGCAGTCGCGCTGGCTACCGTTCTGGCGCATCGATCTGCATCCGCGCGTATGTCACGCAGCGGCGCTGGCAACGATGATCTTCGAGGTGGGCTTCGTGATCTGTTTGCCGTTTCGCAAGCTGCGACCGTGGGCGGCGCTGGCCGCGCTCACGTTTCACGCCGCGACGGCGCTGTTCATGCACATCGTCTTCGCGAGTCTCATGTGGTGCTACGTCGCGTTCGTGCCCTTTGGGCGAGCGCTCGCACAACCATACGAGCGCGCGATGCAGCGCTGGAAGACGCGTCCCTCTGGCTCATCGTCGGCGAAGCTCACGGTCACCGTCGGAGTATTTCTCGTTGCTGGCGCTTGTCTCACCGGCGTGCGCGCGCAGGTGAGGGGCTGGCCGTTCGCGTGTTACCCCACCTTCGCCGCGATCGTGCCGGCCAAAATGGTGGACCTCGAAGTCGAGGTCACCGGGGTGCAGGGAACGCGAGCGCTGCCTCTGTCGACAACCACGACCATCGACTCACAGCGCCAGCAAGCGATGCGCTGGGCTCTTGCGCTACGACCGTCCGATGCTGCGTTGCGCAGCTATCTCGCGCTGCGCGCACCGGAGCTCCGCGACGCGATCACCGTGGAGGTGTATCGCGTATATCGCGACACCGACCCCGAGCGCTGGAACCAGCCGCCGCACGAAAAGGTGAAGCTCGCGTCCTATCGCGGCCGCGACCTCGAGCCGGCCAGTCCGAACTGCGGCCAGGCGCCGTAGGACATCCGCATCGCGCACGCCTGGTCGATCCCTGTGCGCTCGCACTGATAGGTTCGTCGTCGACCTCGGGTGACGCGCCTACAACGTCCTGAAGCGTGCTCTGATCTCCTGCTCGAGCGCGATGAACGCGGGGTCCTCGTTCACGCTTTCGCGCCAGGCGAGGCCGCGCTCGACGAGGTCGTAGGTGCCGACGATGTTCGCGCCAGGGCGGTCCTTCGTGCGGCCCAGCAGCAAGATCGTGTCGCTCACCATCATCGCGGCAAAGATGTCGTGCGTGACGATGATGAGCGTCGTCGTCTCCGACATGTTCGCGACCTCGACGAGGAGCCGCGTCACCGCGTCGACCGCCGTCGGATCGAGTCCAGAGAACGGCTCGTCGAAGAGCAGCAGCTGCTTCGGGAAGATGATCTGCTGCGCGATGGCCACGCGCTGACGCTGGCCCCCCGAGAGCTGAGCGGGATAGCGGTTCTGGCGCTCGAGCAGGTCGAAGCGCTCGAGCAACGTCTTTGCGCGGACACGGGCGTCCTTCGTGCTCATCCCGTTCGCGAGGCCCGCCACGACGAGGTTGTCGAGCACCGTGCGGTGACGCAACAGCGGGTAGTCCTGGAACACCACACCGACGTCACCCGCGACGAGCGGCTTGCGATCGGGACCCATCACGCTGCCGTCGTCGGGCGCATCGAGGCCGGCCATGATGCGCAGCAGCCGCGTCTTTCCGACGCCAGACGGGCCGAGCAGGCCCACGATCTGTCCCGTCACGACGTTGGGACGGATGCGATCGTGCACGTCGAAGCAGACCTGGTGGAGCACGTGCTGCCCGCCGAGCTTCAGCGAGACGTCGCGGATCGTGAACAGCACATCCTTGGCGAGCGCCGTCGGATCGTCGCTCATCGCTTCACCTGATCGAGCTGCGCATACGGACACAGCACGCGCACGAGCACGCCCACGCCGTAGTCGAGGGCGAGGCCGATGAAGAGGATGAGGAACAGGATCGCGTACACCTCGGCGAGCAAGAAGTGCTTGTTCTGGTTGAGGATGAGCGCGCCGATCCCACCCTCGGAGCGCGAGATGCCCTCGACCATGGTGATCATCGCCCAGCCGATCGCGGCGTTCTGACGGAGCACGTCCAGCGCCTTGTCGAAGGTGCCGAGGATGACGACCTCCCACAGGATGCGGCCCTCGCTCGCGCCGAGCACGCGCATGTGATCGAACGCGGCGCGCGGGATCTCGAGGACCACCTGCGCCATCGACGTCACGAAGAACGACACCATGCTGAACGTGAGCAGCGCGACCTTGAGCTTGTAGCCACCGCCGGTCCACAGCGTGAACGGGAAGATGAGCCCCGTGAGCCCTAAGAAACGCAGCTTCGAGACCGCGACGATCACCGGCCGGAACAGCGGCACCACCGTTGCGTAGGACAGCGTCATCGCGATCGCGACGGTGAGCGCGAGCGAGTGGAGGATGAGCCGCAGCGTCACCCCGAGATCGACGCCGAGGCCGTGGTTCCACCACAGATCGCCGAACGCGACCCACACCTCGCGCGGCGTCGGCAGCGTCGCGTAGGGCGAGAGGACCCACGTGGCGAGCAGCGCGCAGCTCCACAGCGCCACCAGCGCGAGCCCGACCGAGAAGGAGACCGGTCGGTTCGGCAGGAAGACGTTGTGGAGCGGTGCTCTCGGGACCTTTGCCACTACTCGGCCGTACCGAGGATCACTTCGACGCGGCGGTTCTTGGCGCGATCCTCCGACGTGTCGTTCGGCACGAGCGGCTGCGACATGCCGTGCGCGAACACACGGACACGGCCGTCGGGGAAGTTTGTCGCCGACTGGGTCTCGAGCCACTTCTTCACGGCGAACGCGCGCGACTCCGAGAGCTTCTGGTTGGAGTCGACGGTGCCCTGGTTGTCGGTGTGGCCGTGGACCTCGACCAGCGTGCCGCCGGCGACGACGAGATCGTCGAAGAGCTGCTTGAGCTCGGCCGTGGCCTTGGGCGAGAACTTGTCGCTGCCGGTCGCGAACTCGATGTCCCAGGCGCGACGCGAGACGACGGTCTTCATCTTCTCCTGCGTGGAGAACTGCGCGACGTCGGCTGTGTCCTTGCCCGAGGCGTGCGCTGCTTCCTTGACGTAGCTGGTGTCGAGGATCTGCGCCACCGGATAGTACGATGGCACGAGCTCCGGGTACTGCGACTTCACGACATCGCCGAACACGGTGTACGTCGCGGCGAAGATGTTCGTGGAGCCGGGCGAGAGACCGAACGTGTTGAGGTTGTCGGCCGCGTTCGATACCGAGGAGCCACCGAGCTCGACCATGTTGCCCTTTGCGTCGAGCTCCGACTGCACGCGGAAGTACTTGTACCAGTACGCCGCGTCCTTCTCGCCGTACACGATGGCGGAGATGGCTGCCGCTCGCTGCAGGTTGTCGTCGCTGGCGCGGACCTGGTCGCCACCCTCGAAGATCGCGCGCAGCATGCCGGTCACGATCTTGCGGTTCTGCGCCATCCACTTGCGGTGACCGATGATCACGCTCGGCATCTGCGAGCGGTACTCCTTCGTCGAGACGATGCTGACGAGGCCGCCCTTCTGCTGCGCGACCGTGACGTCACCTGGCGTCCATGTGACGACGCCATCGACGCAGTGCTTCTCCGTCTTCTTCGTCTTGATGTTCGGAAGGTCGACGCAGAACCCGCTCACGTACTTCTGCGCAGCGTCGATGTAGTCGGGCGCGTTGACCCAGTTGAGCGCGTCGGGGTCGTAGGTCTTGTCGTTGGGGTTGTTGGGGATCTTGTTGTCGCCGAGCCACTTCTCCGCGATGTTCCAGTCCCCGTCACGGAGCACGCCGGCGACGAGGCCGCCGCGCGCGGCCTGCGGGTTCTTCTTCCACGCCGCCGGGCCCATGAACTTGTCCTCGCCGCGGCTGTAGCCCGTCGAGCCGACGACCATCGCGACGTACTCGGAGCCCAGCTTGAGCAGCTTGTCGTCGAGGCTCTTGAGGAACGTGGCCGAGCCGTCGCCCATGATGGTGACGAAGTGCGCGCCCTTGTCGGGGTTGCCGCCGCTCTTCTTGAAGGCCTCGGCGAAGGACACCATCGCGGCCTGCATGTTGTCGGTGTTGTCCTCTCGCACGAGCTTGAGGTTCACGCCGTACTTGCACATGAGGCTGTCGGCGGTGGCCTGCTTGCCCCCGGTCGCGAACATGACGCCCATCTGCGAGTTCCACGCCCAGTGATGGAAGCGCACCTCGGGCAGCGTCGCGCAGCCGGGCGGCTGCGCATCGACGGTGGGCATCGGCAGCTCGGGCAGCGTGGCGGTCGGCGGGATGTTCGACGCCTGCGTCTTCTCCCGAGGGAAGAAGCGCTCGCGCAACGTCGGGTCGAGGTACAGCGGCAGCCCGACGCTGGCGAGGATGACGATGGTGATGAAGACCTTGGCGAACGGGGTGAGCTTCATGGCTACTTCGCCTGCAGCGCTTTGAGGTAGGTCAGATCGGTGATGGACGCGGCCGGGTAGTACGACGGCAAGAGGCTCGGGTACTGCGACTTCACGATGTCGCCGAAGACCTGGTACGTGATCCCGAAGTAGTTCGTCTTGCCGACGAGGCCGAAGAGCTGAAGGTTGTCGGCGAGGTCGTTCACCGTCGAGCCACCGAGCGTCACCGTGGCGCCGGTCTTGTCCTTCTCGATGACGGGGCGGAAGTACTTGGCCCAGTACGCCGCGTCGCGCTCGTTGTAGGCGACGGCGCTGATGGCCGCGGCCTTTTGCAGCGCTGATGGATCCTTCTTCAGCTCGTCACCCGCGGTGAAGATCGCCTTCAACATGCCTTCGACCACCTTCGGGTTGGCAGCCATCCACTTCCTGTTGCCGATGATGACGTTCGGCATCTGCATCGCGTACTCCTTGGTGGAGACGATGCTGACGAGGCCACCCTTCTTCTCGGCGATCGTGACGTCACCCGGCGTCCACGTGACGACGCCGTTCACGCAGTGCTTCTCCTGCTTGCCCGTCTTCGTGTTCTTGAGCTCCGTGCAGTAGCCGCTCACGTACTTCTGCGCGGCGTCGATGTAGTCGGTCGCGTTGACCCAGTTCAGCGCGTCCGGGTCGTAGGTCTTGTCGTCGGGGTTGTTGGCGATCTTGTGGTCGCCGAGCCACTTCATCGCGATGTTCCAGTCGCCATCGCGCAGCACGCCCGCGACGAGGCCGCCCTTCGCCGACTTCGGATCCGCCTTCCATGCCGCGGGGCCCATGAACTTGTCCTCGCCGCGCGAGAAGCCCGCGGAGCCGATGACCGCCGCCTCGTACTCGGGACCGAGACGTGCGAGGCGGTCGTTGAGCCCCTTCAGGAACATCGCGGCGCCATCGCCCATGATCGCGACGAAGTGCGCACCGTTCTTCGGGTTGGCCTCGCCCTTCTTGAGGCCCTCGGCGAACGCCACGAGCAGGCTCTGCATCGTGTCGGTGTTGTCCTCGCGCACGAGCTTCATGTCGACGCCGTTCTTGCACATGAGGCTGTCGGCGGTGGCTTCCTTGCCGCCCGTCGCGAGCATGAGCCCCATCTGCGAGTTCCACGCCCAGTGATAGAAGCGAACCTCGGGTGACGACGGACATCCCGGCGCAGCCGACGCCCGACCACCCAGCACACCCACGAGAGCCACCAGCAACACCGCTCGAATTTTCATGGCGGCGAGCGTAGAGCCGCACTCGCTTCGCAGCAAGGTTACCGCAGTTGCTTGCCTTGCCGAAGACCCGAGCTGCGGGCCAGCGCGACGCCCTTGACTAACCCGCAGCGTCGACGAAGCTACGCAGATGAGGTCCTGGCTCGCCTTCGCAGTGCTGCTCGCGTGCTCGCCTGCGCTCGCCGATCCGTCGTGCCGCAGCGTCGAGGTGTCGATGAAGCCCATCCCGAAGGTGCAGATGGCGGTGTGGGTCGAGGACGCGAACGGCACGTACCTCGACACGCTCTACGTGACGCGCCTCACCGGCTCGCTCGGCCTCGCGAACCGTCCCGGCATCGCCACGTTCAAGTCCGACTACCGCTTCCCGTACGGCCCGCGCGAGATGGTCATGCCGGTCTGGGCGCACGTGCGCGGCAAGGTCTACGACAAGGTCGTCATGGGCGGCGCCATGGTCGACGGGTCGGGCACCCGCATCGGCGACACGGTCACGTGCAGCGGCGACTGCCGCAATGACACCATCGGCTACCACTACAACGTCAGCTCGCCGGAGCCGTTCTACTGCGCACCGTCGGGCGGCACCGGCGGCTCGGGGCTCGACGCGACGTCGTGCGCGTCGAGCTTCTACGGCTGCAAGGGCGCGTACCTGCCGGGCGGCACGTCGTACTACCCACCGCGCGCCGACCTCGTCACGTTCCTCACGAACCACGACAGCATCGTCTCGGCGCACTACGCGTCAGTGAACGACCTCGGCGCAGTCTCCGGTGCGACGCCGCCGGGCAACGCCATCATCGACCCGCCGATCCACTGGGTCCCGACGGTGGACGGATCCTACGTGATGAAGGTCGAGGTCTCGTCCGAGTACGACTTCAACGCGTTCCACGACCACATGCAGACCGTCGACGGCAGCGCCGAGCTCGCGTCCTACGGCCTCGAGGACTCGCCGACCAAGACGTACGGCCAGTCGGGCTTCAAGTACGGCACGGGCGGATTCGGTCAGCCGTCGATCGTGTACGCGGTCCCGTTCACCGTCGGAGCGATGACGGAGGTCGACACCACGTCGGGCTACGTCGGCTACGGCGACTGGAACGGCGCGACCGGCACGATGCACCCCCCGGACACCACGATCACAGACGGCATGGACGGCACCGGCGTCGGGCGCCTGCTGCTCGCGAGCGATGCGTCCGGCTCGTGGCGCGTGAAGGTGCGCGCCACCGACGACTGCACGATGCCCGTCGACTGTGCTGCGCCGAGCGCGCCGACGAACCTCGTCGTGACGCCCGGGCAGACGTCGCTCGCCATCTCGTTCGCGTCCGCGGCGACGGGCGCCGTGGCCACTCGCTTCGACGTCCGCTACAGCGAGAACGGCACGATCGACGAGACCAACTTCCTCAGCGCCATCCCGCCGTCGACACCACCGCCGAGCCCCGGCGCGCCCGGCAGCACGGTCACGCTCGAGATCGCGGGCCTGCGACCGACCAAGGCGTACACCGTCGCGGTGCGCGCGATCTCGTCGTGCGACAGCACCTCGGCGATCGTATCCACGATCGCGACGACGACCGAGCAGAAGTTCACGACGCTCCACGGCTGCTTCATCGCCACGGCCGCGTACGGCACGCCGCTCGCCCACGAGATCGACAGCCTGCGCCACCTGCGCGATCGCTACCTTCTCACGAACGCGCTCGGCCGAGTCTTCGTGGCCACGTACTACGCGCTGTCGCCGCCGCTCGCGAACGTGATCGCCGGCAACGAGCGCCTCCGCGCGCATGCACGGGAGCTCGTGACCCCGCTCGTCGAGCTCGCGCGCGCGGTCGAGCGGCGATGAGTCACCAGCCGTAGCGGTCGCCGAGCTTGATGCCGGCCCAGATGCCGGCGATGCCGCCAATCGTGCTCCCGAGGACCATCCACAGCGACAGCGTGTCAGCGCCGAACAGCGTCGGCACGTAGCCGCCCACGCTCGAACCGACGAAGACCCCCGCCCACACGAGCTTGTTCGACATGCGACAAGCATGGGCGCAAACCCGTCCGCTTGCATCTGCCGCGCGACATGGTTAGCCGTATGAGAATGACGACTCCCGAGACACACCACTTCCAGGCAGAGGTGAACCAGGTCCTGCACCTGGTCATCCACTCGCTTTACTCGAACAAGGAAGTGTTCCTGCGCGAGCTCATCTCGAACGCGTCTGACGCGCTCGACAAGCTGCGCTTCGCCGCGCTCACCGAGCCCCAGCTGCTCGAGCACGATCCGTCGCTGTTCATCCGCCTCACCACGGATGCCGCCAAGGGCACGCTGACCATCGAGGACAGCGGCATCGGCATGACGAAGGAGGAGCTCACCGAGCACCTCGGCACCGTCGCGCGCTCCGGCTCGCGCGCGCTCGTCGAGCAGCTCAAGGCGAAGGCCGATGGCAAGGCGCCGCAGCTCATCGGTCAGTTCGGCGTCGGCTTCTACTCGGCGTTCCTCGTCGCGGACAGGGTCGAGGTCACGAGCAAGCCCGCGCGCGGCGGCGACTCGTTCACATGGACGTCGGAGGGGAAGGACACGTTCACCGTCGAGAAGGCCGAGCGCGGTCAGCGCGGCACCACGGTCACGCTGTACCTCAAGGACGACAGCAAGGACCTGCTCGACTCGTATCGCCTGCGCGAGCTCGTGCGTCGGTACTCCGACTACGTCGAGCACCCGATCCAGATGAAGAAGGCGCCGAAGGACGGCGCAGCGACGGACATCGTCCCGGAGTGGGAGACGCTCAACCGCGCGGTCGCGCTGTGGCAGCGCCCCAGGAACGAGGTCACCGACGCGGAGCACGAGGAGTTCTACAAGCACCTCGCGCACGACTTCGAGCCGCCGCTCGCGCGCACGCACTTCCGCGTCGAGGGCAACCAGGAGTTCGTCGCGCTGCTCTACATCCCCCGGCGCGCGCCGTTCGATCTCGATCTGCAGCACAAGGGCGTCCGGCTGTTCGTACGTCGCGTCTTCGTCATGGACGACTGCACCGAGCTGGTGCCCGAGTGGCTGCGCTTCATCCGCGGCGTCGTCGACTCCAACGATCTGCCGCTCAACGTGTCGCGCGAGGTGCTGCAGGACGCGGCCATCGTGCGCGGCATCAAGAAGCAGCTCGTCAAGAAGACGCTCGATCTCCTCGAGGAGCTCGCGAAGGATCGCCCCGCCGACTATCTCGCGTTCTGGCGCTCGTTCGGCGCGGTGCTCAAGAGCGGCGTGCACATCGATCCCGAGTACAAGGGCCGGCTCGCGCCGCTTTTGCGCTTCGAGTCCACGCACGCCGACGGCGAGCTGGTCAGCCTGCCCGAGTACGTCGGTCGCATGAAGGAGGGGCAGACGTCGATCTACTACGCGTTCGGCGACAAGAAGGAGTCGCTCGCCGAGAGCCCGTACCTCGAGGTCCTGCGCAAGAAGGGCTTCGAGGTCCTCTTCATGACAGACCCAGCCGACGAGTGGATCGCCGACGGCCTCGCCGAGTTCGACGGCAAGAAGCTGGTGTCCGTCATGCGCGCCGATCTCAAGCTCGACGGCGACACGGCGGCACCGAACGAGGTCCCGACGGAGCTGAGGCCGCTCATCGAGCGCATGCGCACCCTTTTGCAGGACAAGGTCACCGAGGTCCGCGCGTCGTCCCGCCTCACCGACTCGCCGGTGTGCCTCGTCGTCCCCGAGGGCAGCCACCACGCGTACGTCGAGCGCACGCTGAAGAGCTACGGTCGAGCCATCCCGAAGCAGAAGCGCATCCTCGAGGTGAACCCCGACCACCCGCTCGTGCTGAAGCTGCGGGCGCTGTTCGAGCGCGAGCCGGCCGGCCACGAGATCGGCGAATACATCGAGCTGCTCTACGATCAGGCGCTGCTGCAGGAAGGCAGCGTCCCTGCGGATCCGCAGAGGTTCGCGAAGCGCCTGACGTCGTTGCTGGAGAAGGCGACGAGCTAGCCGTTCGTCGTCGTGCTGGCGGTCGCGTTGTCGGCGATCGTCTGCACGATGACGCGCATCAGCTCGCCCCAGGCGGCGGTGCTGGCATCGTCGAACTTCATCGTGGCGGGCAGGTGGATGAAGCCGGCCGTCTTGCCCGTCGCTGCAGCCTCGGACACCGTGCGATAAAAGACGTTGTTGCAGACGTAGAAGCCGTCGGCGTCCGTGCTCATGTGCAGGTCGACCGTGCCGACGGCCGGCTCGGCGGCGAGCGCGGGACCGAGCGCCGTGAACAGCGCATCGAGTGGCAGCGACGACGCAACCGATTCGGGGCCTGCCGCGAGGATCGGCGAGCCGGACTGGAACGCGCCGCGGCTGTCCATGTTCGTCGAGTCGGCGAGATCGTACGCCGTCTGCTCGAGCGCGAGGCCCATGCCTTCTCCGAAGCCGACGACGATGTCGGGCTGGCAGCGGCGCATCGCATCGACGACGAGATCGCCCGCGCTGTCGAACTCGACCGGCAGCGTGAGCCGCATGACCTGGACGCCGGTGAGCGTGCTCGGGTCGAGCTGCGTGGCCGCGACGCTCGAGACGTTCTGATGCGGATCCCCGACGAGCACGGGATCGAAGCTCGTGACGAGCATCTTCTTGCCCGCGGGGTCGCCCTGGTACACGCAGGCGGCATGCGCCCGGTAGACGTGCATCTTCGCGACGCCGTCCGTGGTCGTGGCGTCGAGCGTGAGGTCACCCGTCTGCGTGCCCGCGATGGCTGCGACGGTGGTGGTGTACACGTTGCGGGCGCCGACGGCAGCCTTGGCGACGCTGCCGCTCGCGACGCCGGCTTCCAGATCGAAGGGCGTGCCGTTCACGAGGAGCGTGGCGGTCCGATCGCTCGAGACCTCGACGGTGATCGGCTCGTTGTCGGAGTAGACCTTCGAGCCCGGACCCATCGCGAGGTGCGAGTGGCTGTCGTAGATGTTGATCTGCTGGATGGTGAGCCCGACGTTCTGGCCGACCTCGATCCAGACGGTCGCGTCGTGCTGACCGTCGGGGTTGACGACCTGGAAGAGGTCGACGCGCATGCCGTTCGAGCCCGGACCGAAGCTGCGCCCCGTCCACGTCTTCGTCGTGACGACGTTGTTGATGGAGACGGTCACGCGCACGGCCATGTCATCGGACGACGTGTCGATGCCGGTGGGGACCGCGCCGACGTTGAAGAGGAGCGACTGGGCCGGGAGCTTGCCCACAGAGCCCGAGCACATGACGCCGGCGCCGTTGCTCGCGTAGTACGACGGCTGGTCGTAGGCGTTCTTGATCTCCTTGCCGTTGGGGCGGCACAGCGCGCCGAGATCGCCGGCGACCGGGAGGCGCTGCGTGTGGAGCGCGCCGTTCGAGGCACCGTCGTCCGATCCGGAGGTGCTGGTCGCGGGGGCGCAGGCGGCCAGAGCGAGCACGAGCGGGAGACCGAGCGACGGACGCATGCGCGGGACTGCTGCAACGCCCGTACCTCCCTAAACTACCGAGATCCGTGGCGCGGATAGGGTCGGACGACCCCAGAACGGCTATCATGAGCCATGGCCAAGTCCCCGCTCTCGCGTCC
>JBDTCO010000131.1:0-8144 GCA_039923495.1 Polyangia bacterium | reverse complement strand
CGCTGCAAAGGCAATGACGCTCTTGCGCGTGTGCCTCGTGGCCTGTGCGTTGCTCGCCGCGTATTCACCCGCCGCGCGAGCTGACGATGCGGCCGAGCTCATCGCGCACGGGTTCTTCCTGCGTGGCAAGGCGCTCTACGAGGGGCGTGACTTCCGGGCCGCGCTCGACGCGTTTCGGTCCGCGTTCCGCGCGGAGCACCTGCCCGAGTTCGAATACAACATTGGCCGGTGTCACGAGCAGCTCGGCGAGCTGGCCGAGGCCATCGGCGCCTACCGCGCCTATCTGGCAGCCGCCGACGCCGGCACGAACGCCGACGAGGTGCTCGCCAAGATCCGCGTGCTCGAGGAGCGCAACGCCGGCGGCGCCCGGTTGACGAACGCTTCGGGCCGACGCTGGGTGGCGCTCGGCGTTGGCGTCTCGGGCATCGCGTTTGCGATTGGAGGCGCCGCGCTCCTCGGCGTCGTCGGCGCTCGCTACGATCATTGCCGCGCTCTCGTGAACGACGGCGTCCCCTGCGCCTCCAACGAGATCCGCACCGACCAAGCCATGGACTACTCCGGCAAGGCGTTCCTCACGGTCGGGGTCCTCGCGCTGGTGGGCGGCACCATCGGCTACGTGATCAGCGCGCGCGCCGATCGGAAGCGACATGCGTGGCTGACGCCGACCCTCGGCGACGCGCGGGGTCGTGCGCCTTGATGCGCTGCGCGTGGCTGTTCGCCCTCTGCCTGACCGGTTGCTGGGACTACTCGTTGCTCGAGTTCTGCAGCAGGGCCCAGAACTGCCCCGAAGCCAGCCTCATCGGTCGCTGGTCCCTCGATGACAGGGCCGGCGCGGTCGCCAAGGACTCGAGCATGGGCGGCAACGACGCGGACCTTTCCAATACGTACCAGTGGAGCCCCAGCGGGCAGTCCGGAGGCGCCTTGAGTCTCGGCGCCGACGGCATGCTCTCGGTCGCGGCGCTGTCCGGGACAGGCTTCCCGCAGGTCGGCACGCTGTCCTTCTGGTTCCGCGGCCCGACCGCCACGCTGACCACGCTGTACCCGCTGTTCGACGGGTACGACTCCACGCGCGATCATCTCTTCGCTCGCGCCACTGCCAACTCGACCGTTCAGGCTGCGTGCCAGACGCTGGTCGATGGGGCGCTCTATCCGGCGGAGGAGTACCTCTTGATGGTGGCCAACCAGTGGAACCACGTCGTCCTCGTCTGGCAGACCTCCGGCGCTGTCGCCACGCCTTCGTGGACCGTCTTCGTGAACGGCATGGAGAGCACGAGTACGATCATGCCCCCGTCCTGGACGCCCACGCAGCAGCGCTTCACGTTCGGTGGCTTCGGTGCGTTCGACCTCGACGAGATCGAGCTGTACGACGTGGCGCTCTCCCCGTCAGAGGTCGCGAAACTTCGCTAGTACGACCTGATCACATGCGCGGAGCATCGATGGGCGTGACGACAAGTACGCTCCAACGAGCATCGGCGCGACGAACGCGGGCCCACCATCGTCGTCGCGATCGCGGGCCATGAGCGTGCGCGGTCCGCGCACGAACTCGCCTGCATCGGTGAGCACACCTCGTACTTCGTCTTCGCCGTAGTCGGCGTACGTGCGGACCAACGTGCCTCGAGGAACTTTCTTTTGCTCAGAGGGCGCCCTACGCTCCTGGCCGTAACTTTCGCCCCCGCTACCCGAGGAGAAACCCGTGTACACCAAGCTCGTTCTGACCGCGTTGACGGCATTCATGATGGCGTGTGGCGGCGGAAGCGGCGGCACGTCGGGCGGGGAGTCCACGTTCTGCGTGAACTCCACCGGCGGGGAGCAGACATGCAACGGGTACACGAACGTCGACAGCGCGTTCAAGAGCGCCGAGGACTCGTCGTGCAAGTCGGTGAACGGGACGGTCGCCAGCTCGTGCCCGACGAGTGGGCTCGACGGTTGCTGCCACGTCGCGGCGAACGGCGTCAAGTCCGAGACGTGCTTCTACCAGAACAACGCAGCCGACGAGCAGTCGTCGTGCGTCTCGAACGGCGACACCTGGACGACCACACCGTAAGGTTCAGGTTGCCACTCCAATGCCCGCCCGGCTCAGCCGCGCGGGTATTTTTACGCCCGGCTCCAGGTCGTGTCCCGGGTCGCGTGGAGAGTGATCCTCGTCGGCCTTTTGCCAGTGAGTAGTTCCCCGCATGAACGCAGGTACACGGGCCTTCGCGGCGGTGCTGTTCACGGACGCGTCTCAATCAATGGAGACCAGGCTTCCGTTTCGTGGCGCGGGACGTGCGAATTGCGGCCTGTAGCAGGACGACGGTCCGGCTCCATCTCGACGGGATCGCGGCGCCATCAGTCGCCGATGGCCGTCAGCCGGTTCCCCAGCAGCGCACGTTGCGGCCCGTCATCGCGATGCAGGTGCCGGCGGCAACCTTCGTCGCAGTGGCGCTGCCCATCTCCGTGGGCACGGTGGGTGAGCTGCGCTTCATGGTGGTGCCATCCCGACCGCCCGGCGCTGTTGAGGCCCAGCAGCGCACCGCGCCCTTCGAGGGACGAACGCACGTCTCACGTGGAGGGAGTTTCGTAGGAAATGCGCATTCGCCATCCCTACCGCTCGACGACGATGAGCGAACACGACAGCCCATCGCTCCGAATCTGCTCGAGCATGAGTCTCGCGCCGACGCGCCCAACCAGCGGTGGGTCGGTGACACGTCGGAGCTCATCGTCGCCAACAGCGGTCGCATCTTTCTCGCGCTTCGCCGTCGGCCCCGGCGGCACTCGACCCTCGGCTACGCGAGTCCCGCGCAGCACGAACGAGCAGCTAGGATGGCGTTGGCAGCACAGGCAAACTGTCTACGGAAACGGATCAAGCACAGAACATTGGAGAACACATGACCAACGACACCGATCTCTCAACCCGATGTGTACACGCCGGCGAGCTGAAGGACGCGCATGGCGCGCCACACACACCGCTGTACAACACCTCCACGTTTCGATTCGAGTCGACAGCCGCCATCCTGGACGTGGTTGAAGGACGAAGACCGGGAAGCCTCTACACGCGCTACGGCCTGAATCCGAGTATTCAATCCGTGGAAGCAAAGCTCGCGAGTCTCGAAGGAGCCGAGGCGGCGCTGGCCTTCTGCTCGGGGATGGCTGCGGAAGCGGCGCTGTTCCTCACGCACGGTCGCAAAGGTATTGTCTGCATCGGCGACGCATACGGCGGCACGCTGGAGCTGATCGAGGCTCAGTTGCCGACGCTCAACATCCGGACACAGCTCCTCGTCGGCAGTGAGCTTGGTCGCTTGGAATCGCTGTTACGCGAAGGGATGCGCCTTGTCTTCTTCGAGACGCCGACCAACCCCGCATTGGAGGTGTTCGACATCAAGGCGATTGCCGCGCTCGCTCACAACCACGGTGCGCTGGTCATCGTCGACAACACGTTCGCGTCGCCGGTGAACCAACAGCCACTTTCTCTTGGTGCCGATCTCGTACTCCATAGCGCGACGAAGTACCTCGGCGGGCATAGCGATCTGACAGCGGGCGCGATCATGGGACCGAAGGCCCTTTTGGATCCGATCTGGTCGTGGCGGAAGAACCTCGGTCAGATGCCTTCGCCAGAAACCTGCTCGTTGCTCGCCCGCAGCCTGCGGACGCTCGTCGTGCGCGTGGAGCGCCAGAACGCCAGCGCACTTGCGGTCGCGAGCGCGCTGAAGGAGCACCCTCGCGTGCGCAGGGTGCTCCACCCGGGACTCCCCGACTTCCCGGGCCACAAGTTGGCGGCGGCGCAGATGAGCGGGTTCGGCGGCATGCTCACCATCGAGATCAACGGCAGCTTCGAGGAGACGGCTCGGTTCGTGGACCGTCTCAAGATCTTTGCGATTGCGCCCAGTCTCGGAGGAGCGGAAAGCTTGGTGACACAGCCCGTGACCACCACGCATCACGGACTCTCTGCAGCCGAGCGCGTTCGTCGCGGCATCACGGACTCGATGGTGCGGCTGTCGGTGGGATTGGAATCGTCGGAGGATCTGATCGCGGACCTTCGTCAAGCCCTCGACTAAATCCCGTCGGGGTGGGCCTTGAGCCAGCGTATGACCGCCGTGGAGCAGCATTCGGGGCCGTTGTCGGAGCGCAGGTACTTCGGCGCGCCGTGGATGCTCACGAGCCTGCCGAGGACCTCGACGAGGCGCTTCCCTCGAACGCTACCGGCCACATCGTGGCAAGCGACTCCCGCGCCCACTCGTCCACGACGGTGAGGCACTTCAGCTCCTGGCCATTGGCGCACGAGTCGAAGACGAAGTCGTACGCCCACCCTTGATTCGGTCCCGTCGGTGCTTGTGGCCGCGGACGCGACGCCGCGATGCGTCGTCGTGCCCGCTTCCTCGGCACCTGGAGTCCGGCCGTGCTCCACAGGCGGTGCGCGCGCACCGGCGTGTCGCGCTTCAGCAGCCGCGACTCGTAGCGCTGCGTCGACCGCGTCACCGACATGAGAAAGCACGACCGCCGGCAGGAGACTCCCCGTCCTCGCACGTACTCGACCTGCCTCTTTTTGCTGCGACTTCCTTCATCACCTCGATTTCGAGGTCGCGCTCGACGACGAGCTTCTTCTGCCGGCCATTCTTAGCCTCGAGCGCACGTCATAGGCACTTCACCAGCATCAGGATCGCCACGGCAATGATCGTCAATGCGAAGATCAGATTCAGCGCCCCACGCGTCTTCGCCAGCCGCTTCGCGCCCATCGCGCCCAGCCGGCCACCGACGATGCCGCCGGCAATGAACTCGGCGGCCACCGGCCAGTCGACCAGGCCCGACGCCGCGTAGTTGACCGCCGTGGTCAGGCTGAAACTGCCAACGGCGAACAGCGAGGTGCCAATCGCATAGATGATCTCCATGCCGGTGGCAAACATCAGCCCCGGCACGATCAGGAACCCCCCGCCAATGCCGAAGAAGCCGGCCAGACCGCCCGTTCCCAGGCCTACCGCGCCCAGTCGCGGGTACATTCGTGGCAACGGATAAGAGTCCGGCCGACCACGGCGATCGCGCAGCATCAGCGCGGCCACCACCAGCATCAGCAGTGCGAACAGCACCAGCAAATGGCGGCCGTTGACCGACTTGCCGATGGTCGATCCGATGAAGGCGCCAAGGATGCCGCACGCGGCAAACACGAAGGCGATTTTCCAGCGTACGTGCCCCGCGCGCGCATGCGGGATCAGGTTGGCGTAGGCATTCAACGACACCGCTAGCGCGCCCGTGCCGATCACCCGATGCGGGTCGTGCAGGCCGACCACGTACAGCAGCAGCGGCAACGCCATGATCGAGCCACCGCCGCCGATCAAGGCCAGCGAAAAGCCCACCGCCGAGCCACACACGATGGCGAGCAACGCCTGCAGGGTCAGTAAATGCGGCATGGGCATTCCGGAGTCTGGTGAAAGTCAGTCATCAACGCAGAACCGCTCGAACACAGTGGCCATCGGCGCCTGCACGCGCGCGGTCGGGGAAGCGGTAGTGGATGGTCTGCCTCGCGTCACCCGCTGACCACGCCTTCGCGGTGCAGCAGCGACAGCTGCTACGACACCGTCGCCTCGGCCAGGTCGAGCGACTGTGAACGGGCCAATCGTTCCAGCCCTGTTGAACTTGCTTCGAGTTGGTCGCATGCTCGGCGCTCCGAGGAGTTCGTCGGTCGCGCGAACCTCTCATTGGTCGTCTTCTTCGCGCGTCCTTTTCTCTGAAGCGGTGTCCATCAATCGACGCGAAAATTCGACGCGAAAATTCGACGCGAAAATCGTTTTTTGTGACGCGAACGATCGAAAGCACCCGAGCGCAAAGTAACGCAAGGCCGATTTCTGGACACCTCTCGACATGACGACGCATCCTTCCATCCTCGCGTGCGTGGCACTCGTCTCTGCGGCGATCGCAGCCACGATCCTCGTCGTCTATCTCGTACGGCGGCCGAGCCTCGGCGGCGCGACGAAGCTCTGGCTCCTCCTCGGGCTGGGCGTGTTTCCGATCCTCACCGCAGGCTCCGGCAACATCGTGGGCTTCGAGGCAACCAAGGAACGAAGCTTCTGCGCCTCGTGCCACGTGATGACCGTGCACACGGCAGACTCTGACGATCCCACGAGCGTGACGCTCTCCTCGCGTCATGCTCGCAACAAGCTGTTCGGCGCCGAGGATTGCTACACGTGCCACGCGGACTACGGCATGTACGGCACGATTCTCACGAAATGGGGCGGCCTGAAGCACGTCTACAACTATTACCTCCGCGGATACCACTCGATGACGATCGAGGAAGCTAAAAAATCGATCCGCATCAACCATCCCTACCCGAACGAAAACTGCATGCAGTGCCATTCGACGAAGAACCTTCTCTGGGCTTCTAAGCCCGATCACAAGGCCATACTCAGCGACGTCCGCGACGGCAAGATCAGCTGCGCGAGTGGAGGCTGTCACGGCTTCGCGCATCCGTCGTGGCTCACCCCGGACGGTCGCGCACTATGAACGGTTCGAGGTATCCACAGATTCTGCGGATCGCGTGCTTCCTTGCGCTCGCGGCGCTCGCCCTGATGGTGTGGTCGTTGCTCGATCCTCGCCCCATTCCCGTGGTCGTGGCGATGTCGGTCGGACAGGTGCTCGGCACGCTGTCGCTCGGAGCGTTTCTCGTCGTGGTGATCGCAGACCTGCGTCGCCGCATGGAACCCGTCATCGCGACCGCGAGCGCCGGCGACTCCATCGAGGACCCGATCAAGAAGGAGCGATGACGTCGAGAAGGACCACAGGCGAAGCCCGCGCGAAGAGAGAGAGCGCAATGCGCACACAGCAGACCGTTCTGAGTTCGCTCATCGTCGCGGCCATGTGCCTCGGCGCCTGCAGGAACAAGGCGGTGTCGACACTCGGCGCGTCGTCCTCGATTCGCGAGCTGATGAAGGCGCGCGGGCTCAACGAGGCCGACGTCGAGGCGGCGCTCAAGACGTACACCCCGTCGGGCAAGATGGACGAGTACTACGTGTTCGCGGGGGGCGGTCAGTCGGGGAACGTCGACGTCATCGGCGTCCCGTCCATGCGTTTGCTGAAGGTGATCGGCGTCTTCACCCCGGAGCCGTGGCAAGGGTGGGGCTACGGTGGTGAGGGGGACAAGGTCCTCGCCGAGGGGAATCGCGGAGCTCACAAGCTAACCTGGGGCGACGTCCACCACCCGAACCTCTCCGAAACGAACGGAGAATACGACGGAAAGTTCCTCTTCGTGAACGACAAGGCGAACGCACGCATCGCCGTCGTGGACCTCGCCGACTTCGTCACCAAGCAGATCGTCGTCAACACGCTCGAGGTGAGCGATCACGGCGGAGCGTTCGTCACGCCTGACACGGATTACGTCATCGAGACGGCGCAGTACCCCGTGCCGCTCGGGAACGCGTACGCGCCGCTCGAACAGTACAAGGAGAAGTACCGCGGGCTCGCGATGTTCTGGCGCTTCGATCGAACCAAGGGACGCATCGATCCGTCCAGGAGCTGGGGCATCGAGCTGCCGCCCTACATGCAGGAGCTGGCCGACGCGGGGAAGCTCGAGAGCGACGGGTGGGCGTTCGTCACCACGTTCAACACGGAGATGGCGCTCGGCGGCACGCTCGAAGGGAAGCCGCCGCTCGAGTCGGGATCCGCGAGCAATGCGATGGACCTCCTCCACATCATCAACTGGAGAAAGGCCGAGGCTCTCGTGAACGCCGGCAAGGCGACGATGATCGCCGGCGTCCGCGTGCTGAAGATGGATGTAACCGTGCCGCAGGGGGTGCTCAGCGAGGTGGGCGTGCCGAGGAGCCCTCACGGGTGCGACGTGACGCCGGACGGTAAGAGGATCGTCGTCAGCGGCAAGCTCGACACGCACGTGACCATCTTCGATTTTGCGAAGATGAAGGCCGCGATCGAGGCCAAACACTTCGAGGGGCAGGACGTCTACGGGCTACCGATCCTCCCCTTCAAGGAAGTCATCGACGGGCAGGTCGAGATCGGCCTCGGCCCGCTGCACACCGAGTTCGGAACGGACGGCGATGCCTTCACGAGCGCCTTCATCGAGAGCACGGTCGTGAAGTGGTCGTACAAGGACCTCACGAAGCCACCCGAAAAAATCAGGGTTGGCTACAACATCGGCCATCTCGTTGCGGCCGAGGGAGACACGA
>JBDTCO010000130.1:0-7082 GCA_039923495.1 Polyangia bacterium | reverse complement strand
GAGCAGGTGAAGACGGCGTACCTCGTCGCGCGCGCTGCCGACACCATCGCGGACACGCGCCTCCTACCGGCCGCACGCCGGCTGCAGCTCCTCGACGTGCTCAAGGCCGCCCTCTTCGCGGACGCCGATCGCCATGGCATCCGGCACGAGATCGAGGCGCTCCTGCCGGTGCTCGGTGATCGCGCCCTCGGCAGTGACGCCGAGCGCGAGCTGCTGCAGCGCATCGCCGAGGTGCTCGAGGTGCTCGTCGGCTTCCAGGACGCCGATCGGCAGCGCGCGGAGAAGGTGCTCGCCACGCTCATCACGGGCATGGAGCGCGATCTCCAGCGCTTCCCGAACGCGCAGCCCGGAGAGCCTGCACCGGTGCCGGTCGCGCTCGACACCCTGTCCGATCTCGACGAGCACACGTACTACGCGGCCGGCTGCGTCGGCGAGTACTGGACGCTCATGTGCGCGGCCCACGTGCCCGGACTCGAGCGGCTCGCACGTCCCGACTTCGTTGCCCGCGGCGTGCGGCTCGGCAAGGCGCTGCAGCTCGTCAACGTGCTGCGCGACATCCCGGCCGATCTCGCCGAGGGCCGCTGCTACCTGCCCGCGGCCATGCTCGACGAGGTGCACGTACGACCCTCCGATCTCGTTGCGCTCGGCGATCCGTCGTCCGTGGCGCTGCGTCGCAGGGCGGCGCCGGTCATCGAGGCGCTGCGTCAGCGCGCGCTCGAGCACGTCGATGCGGCGTTCCCGTACGTGCTCGCCATCCCCGCCTCGCAGCCGCGCCTCCGCCTCGCAGCGCTGTGGCCGCTGTGGATCGGGCTCGGCACGCTCGAGAAGATCCGCGACGCCGCCGACCCGCTCGATCCGTCGACGACCATCAAGATCTCGCGCAACGAGGTCTATGCGCTCATGGCCGAGTCGATCGTGGTGGTCGGCTTCGACGGCTGGCTCGCCGCCCGGCACCAGGCGCGGCGTCGCCGCGCGGCGTAGCTGCCCTCGGCAGGCTTCACGTGCCCGTGGCGCGCCGGGCTAATTGCAGCACACAAAAAAAGCGCTACCAGCGCGATCGACACGGCAACCGATGAGATGACGCTCCGCACGGTATGACCGATTTTTAGCCGATCCGGAGACCTGGGTCGCTATCGGTTCCGCAGCCGGTTCCGGGGCCGCCGTGAGCCCGGGTGCTACGCCGTCACGTCCTCGGGCGTGTCCCAGTCGCGGAGCTGCGCCTCCTCGTCCGCGGTGAGCGCGAGCGACCGAGCGCCCGCGGCGTCGAGGAGCTGCCACAGCGCCGTCGCGTGCTCGTCGGCGCGCGCGCGGGCCAGCGGCTCGACGAGCGCGGGGTCGTAGCGCGCGAAGAACGGCTCCCAGCGACCTCCACGCTTCGCAGCGACGATCGGCGCGGGCGGTGCGTCCATCAGCCGGCGCACGAGCGCGTGCGTGACGTACGGCATGTCGCACGCGAGCGCGATGGTCGGGCCCTTGCTCGTGCGCAGCAGCGCGAGGAGACCGCCGAGCGGTCCGAGGTCCGTGCCGTCGTCCGGGAGCGTGCGCACGCCACGCGCGGCGCTCCACGGCGCGTACGCCGCATGATGGCCGACGAGCACCACGCGCGCGCCGAGCGACTCCGCCAGCTGCGCGCTGCGCTCGACGATGGGCACACCACTCGGCGCCACGAGCAGGCCCTTCGGCGCGCCGCGCATGCGAGTCGCGCGCCCTCCGACGAACAGCCCCACGACGAGCTGGCTCACGCGGCCTCGCGTATCATCGCGTGCATGTCGACCCGCGCCACGACCACCCGCGAGCGCACGGTCGTGCGCGTCTCGAACGGCGTGCAGCTCGAGTCGCACGAGCGCGTCGTCACGGAGGAGCCGCTCGCGATCCGCATCGACGGCGACACGCTCTCCGTCACGATGCGCACGCCCGGCCACGACCGCGAACTCGCGCTCGGCTTCCTGTTCTCGGAGGGCGCGATCCGCACGGCCGATGACGTGTCGTCCCTCGCCCACTGCGGCAAGGACGACGCGCGCGAGAACACGCTCGACGTCGTGCTCGCGCCGGGCGTCAGGCCTCCCATCGACGAGCACGGTGAGCTCGCGCGGCGTGGCACGCTCGTGTCGAGCGCGTGTGGGGTGTGCGGGCGCCGCACCATCGACGACTGGCTCGCGCTGTTCGCGCCGCTGCCGCTGCCAACGAGCGAAGAGCTCACGCTGACCACGCTCGGCCGCGAGATGCTGGCGCTGCGCGGCCGGCAGCCCTGCTTCGACGCGACCGGCGGCTGCCACGCGGCGACGCTCCTGCGCGGCGGTGAGCCGATCGCGACCTTCGAGGACGTCGGCCGCCACAACGCGGTGGACAAGGTCGTGGGCTCGCAGCTGCGCCAGCGGATGCGGTTGCCGCTGTCGGGCCACGCGCTGCTCGTCAGCGGACGCGCGAGCTTCGAGATCGTGCAGAAGGCGGTCGCGGCCGGCATCGGCATCGTCGCGTCGGTGTCGGCGCCATCTTCGCTGGCGATCGAGCTCGCGGACAGCGCGCGCGTGACGCTCGTCGGCTTCGTACGCGAGGGCCGCGCGACGGTGTACACGCATGGCCTGCGGGTCGGCATCGCGACCTGACCGCTACGACGCTCGCGGGTGCGGGAAGGTGTCGACGTCCTCGCCACCCTCGCGCGGTGCGAGACACGCGAAGTCCTTCTCGACGACGAGCTGGAGCATCCCGTCGGGGATGGAGCACGAGGCCGCGAGGCCCACCTGCTCGCTCCTGGCCCAGGCGACGGCGTCCTGCGCGGGCCACACGATGCACATCGTGCCGTCCGTGTAGCGCGCAGCAGCGGACGCGATCGTCGCGTCACACTCGAAGCGATAGCCGAAGCGCGCGTCGGCGGAGAACACGGTGACCTCCTCGACGGACTCGCCCCCGGCGATGCGAGCCACCTCGGCCCGCGTGAGGCGCAGGCGAATGGAGTTTCCTCGAACACGCAACTTCATGTCGTAGAGTGTACCCGTGGCCGACGAGGAACGAGAGCCGAAGCGAGAACTCGAGGCCGTGAAGCCGACCGGCATCGAGCTCGCCGTCGAGCCGCACACGCCGCCGTACCGTCCCGCGGCGGCGGGCTTTCCCGCGGTGGTCAGCTCGCTGCGCTACACGGCCAGCACCGCCGGCGTCGTGCGTGGCACCCGCGCGCTGTTCCGCCTGAACCAGGTCAAGGGCTTCGACTGCCCGAGCTGCGCGTGGCCCGATCCGAAGCACCGTTCCGTCGCCGAGTTCTGCGAGAACGGGGCGCGCGCCGTCGGACACGAGGCTGACTCGCGGAAGGTTGGCGCGGCGTTCTTCGCGGCGCACGCGGTCGACGAGCTGCGCGAAAAGACCGGCCACTGGCTCGAAGATCAGGGCCGCCTCGTGACGCCGATGGTGCTGCGCGAGGGCGCGACGCACTACACGCCGGTGGCGTGGTCCGAGGCCTTCTCGCTGATAGGGGAGACGCTGCGCGCGCTCGGGTCTGCCAACGAAGCCGCGTTCTACACGTCGGGCCGCGCCAGCAACGAGGCCGCGTTCACGTACCAGCTGTTCGCGCGCGCGTACGGCACGAACAACCTGCCCGACTGCAGCAACATGTGTCACGAGTCGACGAGCAAGGGGCTCGGCACGGTCATCGGCATCGGCAAGGGCACCGTCACGCTCGAGGACTTCGATCACGCCGACTGCATCTTCCTCATCGGGCAGAACCCGGGCACCAACCACCCGCGCATGCTCACGACGCTCGGGCAGGCGGCGGCGCGCGGTGCGAAGATCATCGCCATCAACCCGCTGCGCGAGCGCGGCCTCGAGAGGTTCGCGAACCCGCAGCACGTGGCGGGGATGCTCGGCAAAGGACAGCAGATCGCGACGCACCATGCCCAGGTGCGGATCGGTGGCGACGTCGCGCTGCTGCAGGGCATCGCGAAGGTGCTCTTCGAGCTCGACGACGCAGGAGGAGGCGTCATCGATCACGCCTTCCTCGAGAAGCACACGCACGGGTACGAGGCGTATCGCACCGGCATCGTGAGCCGGGCGTGGCCGCGGCTCGAGGCGGACAGCGGGATCTCCGAGCGGGCCATGCGCGAACTCGCGCATGTGTATGCACAGAGCAACGCGACCATCGCCTGCTGGGCGATGGGGCTCACGCAGCACAAGCACGGTGTTGCGAACGTGTGCGAGGTCGTGAACCTCATGCTGCTGCGCGGCAACCTCGGCAGGCCCGGCGCGGGCCTGTGTCCGGTGCGCGGCCACAGCAACGTGCAGGGCGATCGGACCATGGGCATCCACGACGCGCCCTCGGAGGCGTTCCTCGCGAAGCTGGACGCGGGCACCGGCATCGTCTCGCCGCGCGCGCACGGCTACGACGCCGTCGGCACCGTCGACGCGATGGAGCGCGGGCTCGTGCGCGTGTTCGTCGGGCTCGGCGGCAACTTCACCGAAGCGATGAGCGACTCGGTGCGCACGACCGCCGCGATGCGCAGCTGCGACCTCACCGTGCAGATCGCCACCAAGCTCAACCGCGGTCACCTCGCGACGGGGCGCACCGCGCTGCTCTTGCCGTGCCTCGGTCGCTCGGAGGTGGACCTGCGCGCGGCCGGCCCGCAGTTCGTCACCGTCGAGGATTCGATGAGCATGGTGCACCGGAGCGAGGGCCGCCTGTCGCCGCCCGGCCCCGATGTGCAGTCCGAGACCGCGATCGTCGCGTCGATCGCGCACGCGACGCTGGGATCAGCGCCGATCGATTTCCTGGCGCTGGCCGACGACTATGATCGCATCCGCGACCTCGCCGAGCAGAGCCTCGACGGCTTCGAGCGCTACAACGAGCGCGTCCGCGAGCCCGGCGGCTTCCAGTTGCCCAACGGCGCGCGCGAGCTGCGCTTCGCCACGGAGTCGCAGCGGGCCGAGCTCACGGCGCAGGAGCTGCCCGAGCTCGCCGTTGGTGAGGAGCGACTCACGCTCATGACGATCCGCAGCCACGATCAGTTCAACACCACCGTGTATGCGCTCGACGATCGCTACCGCGGCATCCACGGCGAGCGCGACATCGTGTTCATGAACGCGGTCGACGTGCGCGCACGCGGCCTCTCCAACGGCGATCGTGTGCGCATCACGAGCCACTTCCGCGGCCAGAAGCGCAGCATCGACAGCTTCCGCGTGCACGAGTACGACATCCCCGTCGGCTGCGCGGCTGCGTACTATCCCGAGACGAACCCGCTCGTGCCGCTCGAGAGCTTCGCCGACGGCAGCCGCACGCCGACGTCGAAGTCGATCGCGATCACGCTCGAGCGGATGTCGCGCCTCACTGGGAGTGGGGACTGAACCGCTCGAGGAGCACGAAGGCGACCGGAATGAGCCACATGCCCACGACGATCTTCAGGTAGAGCAGTGACCGACCGCGGACCAGCGCGACCGACTGTTCCATCGAGCCGACGACCGCGCGCACGGCCTCCGGTGCGTCACGATAGCCGGCTGCGGCCGTGACCTCGATGCGCAGCTCGGTGCCCGCACCGAGATCGACCTGCGGTACCTCGGGGCCGGGACGCAGCTGGGCGTCGATCAGTGTCGGCGTCGTCGCACCGGCCGCACGGAGCTTTCGGACCGTCAGCTCGTTGGCGCCGAGGAACAGCACCTTGATGGCCACGAACAGCGCGAGGCAGAGGTATCGCTGGAAGGGATCGTCCAGCGCGCGTGCGAAGAACACGAGCGCGTAGTCGGCGGGCAGCAAGCCGGCGGCGACGACGAAGCGACGCTCGGCGGCACTCGCGATGGATCGGTCCCGCGCGGCGTGGATGTCCCGTGCAGAGACGACGACGGTGCCGAAGAGGATGACGCAGACGAGCGTCATGATGATCGCATCGAACGTCAGCTCCCCGAGCGTGAGCGGCACATCGCCAGCCGCGAGTGGACGCTGGTGATCGGCGAAGAGCAGCAGCCAGTTGCACGCGCCGAGCTGGAGAGGCCAGCCCACATGACCGGCGCGAGCAAAGTGGCCGACGACCGCGGCGAGCACGACGTAGCCGGCCGCGCACCCGTAGCCGAAGGTGTCCATCGTCTCGGTGGCGACGAGCGTGACGGCCGCGACGACGGCCGCGATGACCGCGAAGTGCGGCGCGAGATGGAGGGAACCGGTACGCATGTCGGGAGTTATCGTCACCCCGCGCAGGGAGTTGCGCGCCGGAAAGCGACGAAGGGCAGCGTATCGGAAGCGCGAGCGGGCCTCCACACCACGAGCGGACGCCGAGGCTCCCCGAGGCCAACCATCGGCACGTGGATCGGGGTGCTCGCGGATTACTTCTTGCGCGCGGGGCGCTGACGGAAGCCGGGGCGCTGCGCGAAGCCGCGCATCGACTTCGGGATCTCCTTGCCGCCCGTTGCGATGCTGCCGTCGAGACCGAAGCGGGCCCAGCGATCCCCGTACGGTGCGACCTTGAGCTTCTTGCCCTCGTTGATGGCCTCGACGTGCCCCTGCAGGCGCTGGTTGCCCGGCATCTTCTCGAGCCCACGCGTGAGGACCGCCTTCGCCTCGTCCTTCTTGCCCTGCGCGTTGAGGCACCAGGCGTAGATCGTCCAGTAGAGGTCGTCCTTCTCGCCCGGCTTGGCCGCGCTCTCGAACGCCTTGACCATGAGCTCCGGGCTGCGCTTCTGCTTGAAGTACGCCGCGCCGAGGAACGCGCGCGACTCCCACGGCGTCTTGCCGCCGCGCTTGAGCTCCTCGATCGCCCCGTCGATGTCCTGCGAGTCGTAGAGCAGCGCGCCGATCTGCGTGCGGAGCTGCGGCTCGAGCAGCGGGTGCCACTTGGTCCAGCGGAGGCCGCCCCGAAGCGCCGCGAGCGCCATCTCACGACGGCCACCCTGCAGGTGCTTCTGCGCGTCCTCGATGACCGGCGAGATCTGCTGCGAGATGCGCCGGAACAAAAGGATGAGCGTCGCGAGCGTCGCGATGACCGCGGGCACGATCGCGCCCGCCGACGAGTGCAAGATGCCGGAGACGCGGACCACGAGGCCCACGAGCGCACCGACGCCGATCGAGATGAGAATCGTCCACATGCTGGCGGTGATCTAGCAGAAAGCGG
>JBDTCO010000129.1:0-9269 GCA_039923495.1 Polyangia bacterium | reverse complement strand
CGCGACCAGGCCACGCGCGACGAGGTCCGCGGGCTGCGCGAGCAGCTCGTGCTCATCGGGCAGGAGTTCGGCAAGAACATCATCGAGGACGTGCGGACGATCGAGATCGATCCGGCCGAGCTCGACGGGCTGCCGACCGACTACGTCGCGTCGCACCAGCCCGGCGAGGGCGGCAAGGTCCGCATCACGACGGACAACACCGACTACGTCCCGTTCATCACGTACGCGAGGTCGTCGCGCGCACGCGAGGCGCTGTGGCGCGCATATCGCGAGCGCGCGCAGAAGACCAACCTGCCCGTGCTCGACCGGCTGCTGCGTCGCCGCCACGAGCTCGCGACGCTGCTCGGCTACCCGTCGTACGCGGCGCTCGCCACGGAAGACAAGATGATCGGCACCGCGGACAAGGCGGCGGCGTTCATCGAGGAGATCGCGGCGGCGTCGGGTGATCGCAGCGCGCGCGACTACGCGCAGCTCCTCCTGCGCAAGCAGAAGGACGACCCGTCGGCGAAGCAGGTCGATCCGTGGGACGCGTCGTATCTCTCCGACCGCGTGAGCCACGAGCAGGCCGGCTACTCCGCGCAGGAGGTGCGTCCGTACCTCGAGTACAGGCGCGTGAGCACGGGCGTGCTGGCGACGATGAGCCGCCTCTTCGGCGTGCGCTTCGTGCCGTCCGAGGAGGACGTCGGGGCGAGCGGCCGCTGGCACGAGTCGGTGGAGCTGTTCGACGTCGTCGACGACACGAGCGACAGGCCCATCGGTCGCATCTACCTCGACATGCATCCGCGCGACGGCAAGTACAAGCACTACGCCCAGTTCACGGTGCGCACCGGCGTGCATCGTCCGGGTCGCGAGCGGCTCCCCGAGGGCGCGCTGCTCTGCAACTTCCCCGATCCGTCGCGCGGCACGGCGCTGCTCGAGCTCGATCAGGTCCGCACGTTCTTCCATGAGTTCGGTCACCTCATGCACCACCTGCTCGGCGGGCACACGCCGTGGGCAGGCGTGAGCGGCGTGGCCACCGAGTGGGACTTCGTCGAGGCGCCGTCGCAGCTCCTCGAGGAGTGGGCGTGGGATCCGGCGACGCTCGCGACGTTCGCGCGCCACCACGACACGAACGAGCCGCTGCCCGCGGCGCTGCTCGACAAGGCGCGCAAAGCCGACGCGCTCGGCAAGGGCCTGTGGGTCCGTCAGCAGATGCTCTACGCCGCGGTCAGCCTCGAGTATCACCGTCGAGATCCTGCGACCTTCGACACCTCGAAGCTGCTCGCCGAGCTGCAGGCCCGCTACACGCCGTATCGCTACATCGAGGGCACCGCGTTTCAGGCGTCGTTCGGTCACCTCTCGGGCTACTCGGCGGTCTACTACACGTACATGTGGTCCCTCGTCATCGCGAAGGACCTCTTCTCGAAGTTCACCGCGGCCGGCCTCGACGACGTCGCCCCGGCACGCCGCTATCGCGACGAGGTGCTCGTGCCCGGTGGCTCGCGTCCCGCCGCCGAGCTGTGCGAGCGCTTCCTCGGTCGTCCATACGAGGTCGGTGCGTATCGCGCGTGGCTCGATCAGGCGGCGGTGTGATGATGAAGACGAAGGCGCTCGCGCTCCTCTTCTTCTTGGGTGGCGTGGTGCATGGGGTCGCGCACGCGGATCACACGGATCCGGATCAGGCGCTCCTGTCGGGACCCAAGTGCAAGGCGTTCTCGGAGGCCGTGCAGCGCGAGGCCGGCTCGGTCACGCCGACGCCCGGCACATCACCCGAGAAGCTCGTCGCGAACATGCTCGCGGGCGTGAAGGCGTCGATCCCTGCCGTCGAGTGGAAGACGTGCTCCGCCGCGTTCCAGCGCGGCATGGACGCATATCGCAGCAAGTCCATCGAGGCCGAGGCGCAGGTCGTCTTGCGGCAGGTCGCGAGCGGGCTCAGCTCGCATCTCGTCGACAGCGGCAAGCTGTGCCCGTCGACGAAGCACCCGACGCCGGCGAAGCTCGAGCTCGTCTCGCGCGACGTCTACACGCCGACGGCCGCCGACTGGGCAGATCCCGCGTGGACGTGCGCCGCGATGCAGCCCGACCTCAGGAAGCAGCACTTCCAGTACGAGCTCAAGACCACGTCGACGAGCGCGGAGATCATCGCGCGCGGCTACCCCACGCCCGGTAGGCTCGTGACCTTCACACGCACCGGCAAGGTCGAGGGCGCCGGCATCAAGTGGGGCGACGTCGTCCGGAAGTGAAGCGAAGGCGACGCACGAGTCGCTAGGCCTCGACGAACCCGCGCTCCGCGAGCGCGAGGAACACCGACACGATCACCGCGAACGACAGGCCCATGACCCCGGGGCTCATCGACTCCGCGAAGCCTTGCACGAGGATGTGCGTGAGGTCGAACGCGGGCTGCTCGAAGTGCGGCGCGTGCACACCCGTGGCCTTGAGGTCAGCGATGATGCCGAAGCCCGCCGCGCACAGCGTGGCGAAGCGCAGCTCGCGCGCCATCCTCATGCGCTGACGGTCGGGCCTGCGCCACGCGAGCGCAGCGACGACGAGCGCCCAGGTGCCGAGCGCCAGCAGGATGAACATCGGAAAGCCACCGTCACGGATCAGGTCGTACATGGGTCCTCCTTGGTTGGGGTTCGTAGGGAGAACGGGGACCGCGCGCGAACGTGACACGAAAAATATTCGGTCACGATCCACGTGCTCAGGTGTCCATGGTGCGTGCAGTTCGACGCCATCTACACGACGTACGAGAAGCGCATCTACGGCTTCCTCGTGCGCTTGTCGGGTCGCCGCGACGTCGCTGACGATCTGTTCCAGGAGACGTGGCTCCGGCTCGCTCGTCACGCTCCGACGCTGTCCGAGGACACCGACATCGCGGCGTGGCTCTTCACGGTCGCGCGCAACCTGTATCGCAGCCACGTGCGGTGGTCGATCGCCGACCGGCTGCGTCGACGCGATGTCGTCGAGGCCGTGACGAGCACGACGCCGGAGATCGATCACGCGTGGCGCGAGCGCTGGCAAAAGCTCGAGACCGCGCTCGGCGAGCTGCCCGTCGCGCACCGTGAGATCTTGCTGCTCGTGGGCGTCGAGGCGATGGAGCCGCAGCTCGCAGCGCAGGTGCTCGGCATCAGCGCCGCGGCCGCTCGACAACGACTCTCGCGCGCGCGGGCCGCGCTCGCGTACGCTCTCGGAGAGGAAGGCACGCCATGGAAGATCTAGCGAAGCTCCCGGAGCTCGAGCCCTCGGACGCGCTGCGTCGTCGGACGCTCGCGCGCAGCCGCCATCGGCTGGAAGCATCGCTCGCGCTCGCGCACCGTCCCGTGCGTCGCTTCCTCGTCGATCTCGTGACGCCCGCGCTCGTGCTCGGGGGCGCGGCGAGTTACCTCGTGTGGGCGGTGCAGTGCTGCAACCACGGGTAGCCAGTGGGGCCGGCTGACACCAGCGATGTGAGAGGTAAGCCTCCGGGATCACGAACGCAACGGTCGGCCCGATCGTTGCTGCTCCGGTGGACGTGAAGACGCTCCTCGGCCTGTCCCTCGCCCTGCTCTTCGCAGCGCCTGCTCATGCGGCACCGGCTCGCGACGTCGTGCGCACGCTCGAACGCGGCGTCTCGTACGCGGGGACCTCGAGGAGCAACAAGTCGCTCTACCTGCCGGGTCGCAAGATAGGCATCGAGCTGCGCGCGAACGGCGGCATCGACAACCATGGCGTCATCGCGATCGATCGCACGTGGAGCTCGCGCGGCTACTCCATCGGGAAGGACGGAAGGCTCTCGCCCGCCGATCGCAAGGCCCTCGCCGCGGACCTCGCGAAGCATCCGTCCATGACCCGCGAGCACGTGGTGCTCGGCGTGCGCAGCGCGATCGTGAATCGTCGTGCGCACGAGGTGCACCTCGCCTCGGCCGATCAGAAGCTCGATGGCTTTCTCGCGCAGGCCAAGCTCTCGCCGAAGTCAACGATGCGCCTCACCTCGGGCCGTCACGGGACGATCGAGTTCACACAGCGGCCCGGTGGCGGCGCGATGCTCGTGGTGAACAAGTCGCTCTCGCAGAGCGCCATCTTCCTCGAGGGGGATGCGAAGCGTGGCTACTCGATGACCCCGGCAGAGCGAGCCGAGGTTGCCAGCATCATGCTGGCGAACTGATCGCGTAGCTGTAATGGAAGTCGTACACGTGCATGCCGTGCTCGATGTGCACCTCCATGTTGCCGTGCACACCAGCTAGCTCGTCGGTGCCCGAGCCGGGCACCACCTGGATCGACTGGCTCTGCGTTCCCTCGTGCATCGTGCTCGAGTGCTGCAGACAGAACGTGCCGCGCTTGCCGTCGAGCGTGCCGGTGAAGCGCTCGAGCGCGACGTAGCCGCCCGAGTGACCGTCGGGCGTACGCACCGCGAGCATCTCGCCGAGGCTCGTGCCGTCGAGCGCACCGTGGAACACCTTGTCGAGCGACAGGCGCTGCAGGTGCGCGGGCTGCGCCGCCTCGCTCATCGGCTGCGGCACGAGCTTCACTTCGAATGGGCCCTTTGCGTTCATCTCTGCCTCGCTCTCACTTGAGGAGCACCAGCTCCTCGGCCATGGTGGGATGCAGCGCGATGGTTTCGTCGAAGGCCTGCTTGGTGAGCCCGGCCTTCACCGCGACGGCAGCGACCTGCAAGATCTCGGGCGCGTCCGGCCCTATCATGTGGATGCCGAGGACCTTGCTGGTCGTTGCGTCGACCACCATCTTGTAGAGCGATCGCTCATTGCGCCCGGCGAGCACGTTCTTCATCGGCCGGAAGTCCGACGTGTAGACCTTCACGTCGCCGTACTTGCCGCGCGCGGCCGACTCGGTGAGGCCGACGCCGGCCATCGGCGGGTGGCTGAACACCGCCGATGGAATGCAATCGTAGTCGACGGTGGTCGGCTTGTTGCCGAAGACCGTGTCGGCGAATGCCTGTCCCTCGCGGATCGCGACCGGCGTGAGCTGCACGCGATCGGTGACGTCTCCGACGGCGTAGATGTTCGGCACGCTGCTCTGGTTGTCGGCGCCGACGACGACCGCGCCGCGCTTGTTCAGCTCGACGCCTGCGGCCTCGAGCCCGAGATCCTTGGTGCGCGGATCGCGGCCCGTGGCGAAGAGCACCTGATCGGCGACGACAGGATCGCCGTCGGTGATGTTCACGTGCAGCGATCCATCCGCGAGCTTCTCGATGGATTCGATCTCGCTCTTGAAGCGGAACACGATGCCCTTCGTCGTCGAGATCTGGAGGAGGCGATCGCGGATCTGCTCGTCGTAGCCGCGCAGCATGACGTCGCTACGGTTGATCATCGTGATGTGCGTGCCGAACTGATGGAACATGCCGGCGAACTCGTTGGCGATGTACCCCGCGCCGGCGATGACCATGCGCTTCGGCAGCTTCGCGAGGTGGAAGATCTCGTTGGAGCTGATCGCGTGCTCCTTGCCGGGGATGTGCGGGAGGCACGGCCACGCACCGGTGGCGACGAGGATGATGCGCGCGGTGACGGTGCGAGCACCGTCGAGCTGGATCGTATGCGCGTCCGTGAGGCGAGCCTTGCTCTTGATGACCTCGACCTTGTGGCTCTCGAGCGTGCTCGTGTAGATGCCCTCGAGGCGCGTGACCTCGTGAAGGACATTGTCGCGCAGCGTCGGCCAGTCGAACTCGCAGTGCGGCACCTTCCAGCCGAAGCGCTTCGCGTCCTGCAGGTCTTCCGCGAAGTGCGCGCCGTAGATGAGCAGCTTCTTCGGCACGCAGCCGCGGATGACGCACGTGCCTCCGACTCGGTGCTCCTCGGCGACGGCGACCTTCGCACCGTGCGCAGCGGCGACGCGTGAAGCCCGAACCCCGCCGGAGCCCGCGCCGATGACGAAGAGGTCGTAGTCGTACGAGGTCGCGGTCACGGCCGAAGCGTAACCGAGACGGCGCGGGGCCGCTTGACGACTCGCGTCGGCCGGCGCAGCGTACGCGTCTCCGCAACACGGGGGCGTAACGGTTTCGACGGGGGTGAACTGCAGGGATGGTCGCGTGCCGAGGTTTCGAGTTACCTCGTAAATCCAGCTCGAACGTATAAACGCGAACGACAACGCGTACGCACTCGCAGCCTAAACAGCTGACCTGAGAGCCGCTTCCCCGGATGCGCCTGCGGTCCGGATCAGAGGCGTCATTTAGCAGGATAGGGATTCCCGAGCGCTGCTCGCGGGGGACCCGAGATGCAGGAGTGGCTAGTAGCCGGGAGGGCCTGTCGGTGGGCACACCCGGTCGCGAAATTAAATCCGCCGAACACGCACGTAGTGGGCCGCTTTGCAGCATCTTCGGACGCGGGTTCGACTCCCGCCGCCTCCACCGCTTTTCTAAAAAATAGAACGAGCTTCGGGTAGTTACGTCGTCGTCTTTGCCGTTTGGTGCGCCGGTGGTGCGCTCGGCAGCGACGACGTGACTGCTCCATTCGCCGATGGCCGGTATCGGCTTCACGACGTCGGGGAGCCCGATGTTGTTGCCCTTCGCCGGCTCGTCGAGCCAGTACCAGGTCCCACCTGCATGAGCAGCAGCACGAAGCTCGCGAACAGGGACGCGACGCGGCGCACGACGACAGCCTTCAACGTGGAGCACACGTTCGTCGAGTGCGTCGTACTACTGACGATCGACTGGTGGCCGGCGTCAACGCGGTGACGCACTCGAGGCAGACCTTGGGTATTCGTCCGGAATTCCACACGCGCAAGCTCGGCCCGGGCCTTGCTCATCGTGGTGTCCGGAGGAAGTACACATGAGCGAGTCGACGCCCACCCGGAACATCTGCGAGCCCGCCGCCCACGGGGAGCAGCGCGCGCACGAGCGCATCGCGATCGAGGTCGAGGTCGACCTCGCGAGCGAGCACAACTTCTACTCGGGCATCACCTCGGATCTGAGCGAAGGCGGCGTCTTCGTCGCGACGCACATGCCCGCGCAGATCGGTGAGCGGCTCGCGATGAACCTGCGCTTGCCGGGCAGTGCGGAGACCTTTCGAGTCGAGGGCATCGTGCGCTGGGTGCGCGAGTTGCGCGTCGCAATCGAGGGTGTTCCCCCCGGCTTCGGGATGCAGTTCACCGAGCTATCGCCGGACGCGCTGGACGCGATCCATCGCTTCGTTGCGCAGCGCGACTCGATCTTCTTCGAGACCTGAAGTGGGTTCGTGGTGCCATCGACAGCAACGGCATGATGAACACCGTCCGTGTGCCGTTGCAGCAAGGCAAGGCACGGCTCGGCGTGGCCGCTGCTCGCGCGTGACCGCCTCGGGCACCAACGTGGCCATCAGCGTCTAGGACGCCATCGCTGTCGCGCCTGGCTCTTCGCTGCGCGTCACGCCGCTGCAACGCCAACCCGGGCGGCGCACGCGAGCCCGCTACGGGATGGAGAGCACCACGCGCCCATTGCCACCCTGGTAGCCAGCATCGCACCAGACTTGCGTGGCCGTCCCGGGCCAGTAGGACGAGCCGCCGCCACCGCCACCCGAAGCGCCGGCTCCGGGATACGCCTCGCCTCCACCTCCGCCGTAATACCCGCCTCCTCCTGCGCCGCCATCCCAGTTGCCCGCACTGTGTCCGCCGCTGCCGCCGATTCCGAGCTGACCGGCCACCCCTGCTGGGCCCGACGCGCCGCTGCCACCAGCCCCGCCCGCGGCCTGCGTGCCGCCCCCGCCACCGGCGGACACCGGGTTGCCGCCCGCTCCGTTTTGCCCGGGGCTTCCAGTCGCGCATCCTCCGGCTCCACCCGCGATGATGTTGCCGTTACCCGTGATCCCCGCGCCGCCGCCCGCAGCCACGACGATGCGGTCTGCCAGTCCGGCGGCGCCGCGGCGGACATCCGAAGCGCCGCCGCCACCACCGCCACCGTTGCCGACCGAGATGCCGCCACCGTTGTACCCGGCTGCTCCGAAGTTACCGCCGGCCCCTCCGACATAGAGGGTGAGGACCTCGCCCGGCGTCACGGTCACGTGGGCAATGACATGCGCCCCGTTGCCGCCGAGCCCACTCGAGAACTGCCCGCCTCCGCCGGCGCCGAACGCTTCGATGCCGAGGGAGCTCACCCCTGCCGGGACCGTGAAGCTCTGGGTGCCTCCGGTATAGGCGAAGCTGTACGAAAAGCTCCGGCAGGTGCCGCTCACGCACGCCTCGCCGACGCTGCACGCCGTCCCGGCGTTGCCGGCAACGCAATCGCCACTGGCGCCGCAGTGCGCGGGATCGCTTTGCGGGTCGATGCACTGGGTGCCGCACTCGACCTCGGTGGTGAGGCAGCTGATCGTGCAGGTCCCGCTCGAGCAGATGTTGCCGGCAACGCACGCGGCGCCCTGGTAGTCGGCAGTCGAAGAATCGGGGGAGGTGCAGGCGCCCTTTGCGCCGCAGTGGACGCGGTCCGTCTGGGGGTCGACGCACGCGCCAGCGCAGACCACCTGGTCCACGGAGCACGTGACGACGCACGCGCCGGCCGCGCACGCGGTGCCCGGATCGCACGCGTGTCCGCACGCGCCGCAGTTGGCGGTGTCGGTCCTGGTGTCGACGCAGATGTCGCCGCACAGGTTGCCCTGCACGTTCGCGGCCTGACACAGGTTGGTGCAGGTGCCGCCGATGCATGCCTCGGTCGCTCCGCAAGCGTGGCCGCAGGTGCCGCAGTTGGCTATGTCATTGTGCAGATCCGCGCAGCTCGCCCCGCACATGCCAAGCGGGGCCGCGCAGGTGGCGGCACACGCGCCCGCCGAGCACACCTGGCCCGTCGAGCACGCAGTGCCACAGGCTCCGCAGTTCAGGTTATCGCTCTGCAGGTCGCTGCACGTTCCCGAGCAGACCTGCGACGGGGCCTTACAGTCGGATCCACCGCAGCCTGCGGCGGCGAGCTGACAGAGAGTTACGGCGATCACGAACCAGATTCTATGCATGCGAACTCTCCGTGATGGTGCAATGACGAAAAGGCCAATCGTAGCCCGCGGATCATATGACGTTCAATAAATATTGACGACGTTCAGTCCATACTGCTCGATAAATAGCAGCCCGCCGTCAGCTCCGCGATGCTGACGCTGTCGAGCTTTCCGTCGCAGCCAGGCGCACCCATGGCGACGCTTGCGTCGGCTCCGTCATTGGACTCGAGACATGCCAAGGAACGACCAGCCAGATGGTGAAGGAGCGAGGCAGTCCGGGTGCACGACGCATTGCATAGGAAGGGCAGACCGCTTCTCACGCTTGATGGCGTTGCTCGCCTTCGGTCCGGCATCATCGATTTGCGAACGACTTTTGTCCGCTCTGGTGCCACGCGTACAGAAGTG
>JBDTCO010000128.1:0-62122 GCA_039923495.1 Polyangia bacterium | reverse complement strand
GCTGCTCGACGCCGTCGCTCGCCAGCAGCGCGCGCAGGCGCAGGCCGCGCAGAGGCCAACGCCTGCGGCGCCGCCAAAGGCCGCCTCCAGCCCGACGGTACCGGTGTCCGTGCGTGCGCCTGCGGGCGACTTCTTCGCGTCCTCGGTCGTACCGGACTCGGGCCCGATCATCGAGGACCCGTCCATCGAGAGTGAGATCCGGCTCGCCGACGTCGAGAGTGAGAACCAGTCTGCGACCTCTATCGGCGGCGTGCCGGGTCCGGACGACGAGCCCACCGGCTTCGAGGACGATGCACCGACCAGCGTCGCGACCGCGGCGGAGATCGTGTCCACGCCGCGTCGCGCGCCAGAGCAGCGACCCGAGGCTCCGCGCGTCACCACGCTCCCCGCCCGCACTCCTGCACGCGTGCAGGTGCCCGTCGTACCGCCTGTCGAGCCTCGCGTGCCGGAGCCGGTGCCGCAGCGTTCACCCGATCGTGTGACGACCCTGCCGCAGCGTGCGGATGCGCGTCCGCGGCCTGTCCCCGCGCCGCAGCCCGCACCACGTCAGCCCGAGCGGCCGCGTCGCATCGAGCCGATCCCCGAGGCACCGCTCCGTCCGCAGCGTCGAGGTCCGGTCGATCTCCGCGCCACGGCACGTGAGCTCCTCGGCGACATCGCTGCCGAAGACTCGCAGGCGCACTCCGTCGACGAGATGCCGAGCCCGGTGCCGGACGAGATGACGCGTGCCTGGGATGCTCGTCGCAGCCGTGCGTTCGTGTGGCTGTGGGTGGCGCTCGTGCTGCTCTCCGGCGGGATCGCGGGTGGCTACATCTATCGCGCACGGGAGCGTGCTCGGCTGCTCGCGATCGCTGTCGCGCGCGCCGACGATCGGGTGCTGGAGGCCACCGCGGATGGCGACTTTGCAGCGCGCGACGCCTATGCGGGCGCGCTGCGCTCCGAGCCGAAGATGCGCAAGTACGCCGCGATGGTCGCGCTCGCGGCCGCGCGCCTCGCCGCCGATCAGGGCGAGGACACCGAGGCCGCGGGCTGGGCGATGATCAAGCGCGCCGAGCGGGAGGCGCAGCGCCAGAAGGCGTCCACCTCCGACGTACGAACCGAACACGATCTTCGGCAGGCGCGCGCGCTGCTCGCCCTGGCTCGCGGCGAGAGTTGCCCGCCGCTCATCGAAGCGGAGGACGGCGACATCGCCGCACGCTGCGCTCTCCAGCGCGGCGACACCGACTCTGCGCGCAAGATCCTCTCCGACACGCTCAAGCTCACCGGAGACAACAAGAACGCGCGTGCGCTCCTCGCGCTGGCCAATCTCGAGCTCGGCGCCGGGGACCTCGACGCGGCCGATGCGGCGTTCGGCAAGATCCTCGCTGCGTACCCGAACCATCCCCGCGCGGTGGTCGGTCGGCTGATGGTCGCGATCGAGCGTGGTGAGTCCCCGACCATCCCAGACGTCTCCACGATGACGGTGCGCCTCGGTCAGTCCACGCAGGCGTGGTTCCACCTCGCGCGCGGCCTCGTGCTGCTCGGGAAGCCGAACTCCACGGACGCAGCGAGTGCCGAGCTCGATCTCGCGCGCCGCGGCATCCTCCACGACGGTCGCCTTGCGCTCCTCTACGGTCGCGCGCGCCTCCTCGAGGGCAAGGTCGCCGAGGCCGAGCAGGCGATGCGCGTGGCCGAGCGGCTCAACCCCAATGACGCCGACGTCGCCGTGCTCGACGCCGAGGTCGCGCTCGCGAAGGGCTACGAGGAGAAGGTCGTCGCTGCGCTGTCGGTCGGCGCGCAGACGCCGCGCAAGCTCGCCGTCCTCGGTCGTGCGCAGGCGCTGACCGGTCGCTACAAGGAGGCCGCGGCCACGCTCGATGCGGCGCTCACCAAGCGGCCGGGCGACGCGGTCTCCATCACGTATCGCGCCATCGCGCGCTCGCACCTCGGCGACGCAGCCGGTGCTCAGAAGGAGCTCGAGAAGGCCGCCACGCAGCCAGGGGCCTCGACGGCGCACTACGGCCTCGGGCTCCTCGCGTTCGATCGTCGCGACCTGGCACGGGCTCGCGTGGAGCTCGAGAAGTCGCTGGCGTCGCAGAACGCAGAGGCCTTCCGTGCGCGCGCACTCCTCGGTCGGGTGCTCCGAGATCTCGGCAAGACGAAGGAAGCGCTCACCGAGCTTCAGCGCGTCGCCCACGAGGCACCCGCGCTCGTCCCGGTGCATGCGTCGCTCGGGCGACTCTATCTCGATCTCGGACGCGATCGAGAGGCACGCGCCGAGCTGCGCCAGGTCCTCGACGGAGGCTCGCCCACCGCCGACGACAAGCTGGTGTATGCCGAGTCGCTCGTGCACCTCGGCATCGTCGATCAGGCGGATAAGGCCATCGAGGATGCCGCGGCTGCGGGTGTGCCCATCGCCCGCATGGCCGACCTCAAGCTCGAGCTGTCATCGTGGCGCGGTGCGAAGGAGGCCGGCATCGCGGCGCGTACCTTCGAGAAGGAGCACAAAGGTGCGCGCAATGCGAAGACGGCGCTCACGCTCGCAGACATGTACCGGCGCGCGGGTGAGCTCAAGCGCGCGGGCGAGGTGTATCGCGAGGCGCTCGTCGGCGATCCGCTGCGGGCCAATCTCGGCATCGGTCGCGTACAGCTCCTCTCCGGCGACACCACCGGTGCAGAGAGCAGCTTCCGCGCGGCGCTGGAGCTCGTCACGAAGCCGAGCGACACCATCGCGCCGTCTGTGGACGACGAGGTGGACGCTCGTATCGGCCTCGCCCGAGCGCTGCTGTCGCGCAAGGCCGCGGGGGAGGCGCAGCAAGATCTCGAGATCGCGGTCGACAAGGATCCGAAGTCGGCCGAGGCGGAGTACTTCCTCGCGCGCGCGTACCAGGATAAGAACGACCTCGACAAGGCGCGCACCGCGGCGGAGCAGGCCGTCACGCTCGACGATACGTACGCGGATGCCTTCGCACTCGTCGGCGACCTCCAGCGCGGGCCGAAGCCGGACCGCGCCAAGGCCGCCTACAAGAAGTACCTGGAGCTCGCTCCCGACGGCGAGCATGCCCACCTCGTGAAGAAGAACCTGGCAGCCCTGAAGTAAGCCCCTCCGTGGGGACATCCCTCCGTGGGGACACGACCCATCCGATCAACTCACCGGAATCGTTCGCTTCCTGCGCAATCTGGCCAGGGACCAACTGGAAGGCAAAAAAAGAGCCGGCTCGCTTTCGCGGCCGGCTCTTTTGCGTTGATGAAGCGAGCTTACTTCTTGGGCTTCGGCTTCGCGGCACCGCCGGCCTTCGAGGCCTTCATCGGGTTCTTCGACTTCTCCTGCGGCTCGGCCTGACCCTTGAGCTTGACGACCATGCCCATCTTCTTCTTCGAGTTGAGGACGGTGACGTAGCCGTTGCGCGCGCCCGGGATGGAGCCGCGCACGAGGAGGACGTTCTGCTCGGCGTCGATCTCGACGAGGATGAGGTTCTGGACCGTGCGGCGAACGTCACCCATGTGACCGCTCATGCGCTTGCCCTTGTGGACGCGGCCTGGCGTGAGGCGGCAGCCGATGGAGCCGCCGTGGCGGAAGAACTCGTGCGTACCGTGCGAGGCCTTGAAGCCGGGCATGTGGTGCTTCTTCATGACGCCCTGGTAGCCCTTGCCCTTGGTCTTGCCCGTGACGTCGATGTAGCTCATGGGCTTGAAGACGTCGGCGAGTGAGACGGCCTTGCCGACCTCGTACTTATCGAGGTCCGCGGCTTCGACGCGAACTTCACGGACGAAGCGCTGCGGCGCGAGGCCCGCCTTCTTGAACACGCCGATCTCGGCCTTGTTCGACGTACGCAGCGGCTTCTCACCAAAGCCGAGCTTCACGGCAGCGTACCCGTGCTTGTCCGGGGTGGCCTTGTCGACGACGACGCAGGGACCCGCGAGAATGGCGGTGACGGCAGCGCGATCCCCGTTGGCCGTGAAGACCGACGTGATCCCGACTTTTTTTCCAAGCACTCCGGTGCGGTACGGCATGACGAAAGACTCCGTTTTGGTAGAGCCGACCTATCGAGATCGGTTCGAAAGAGGGGGTAACCTATCCGCGCGACTTTCCTCTGTCAACTACAAGAGTCGAAACAGGCTGGAGGCGTTGTCGGTGGTGAGCTGTGCGACCTTTTCCGCAGAGATTCCGCGGAGCTCGGCGAGCTTTTGCGCCGTGTGTACCACGTAAGCGGGCTCGTTGCGCTTGCCGCGGTAGGGGATGGGGGCGAGGTACGGGCAGTCCGTCTCGACGAGGATGCGATCGTCCGGCACGTGGCGTGCGGCTTCCTGGATCCCCTGGGCACTTTTGAAGGTGAGGATGCCCGAGAAGCTCACGTGCAGGCCGAGCTCGACCCACGCCTTGGCATCCTCGGGGGTGCCCGTGAAGCAGTGGACGACGCCACCCCGGCGGGGCGTGTGCCGCGCGTAGATGCGGCGCGCGTCCTCGTGCGCGTCGCGGATGTGCAAGGTGACGGGACGGTCGGCGTCGTTTGCGAGATCGAGGAAGCGGGCGAACACGGCCTGCTGCACGTCGCGCGGCGAGTGGTCGTAGTGGTAGTCGAGGCCCGTCTCGCCGATGGCAACGACACGCGGGTGCTGCGAGAGCTCGACGATCCGCGACCAGATTGCGTCGTCGACGTGCTTCGCGTCGTGCGGGTGGATGCCGACGGTCGCCCAGATGAACGGGTGTCGCTCGGCCCAGGCGACCGCGTTCTCGGCCTCGACGAGCGACGCGCCGGACCCGATGCAGACGAGCTTCTGCACACCGGCATCGAGCGCGCGCTGCACGACCTCGTCGCGCTCGTCGATCCAGGCATCGGCCTGCGCCTCCGGGATGACCGAGGGCCCGTTTTCACGTCGAAAGTCCTTCGCCTCGAGGTGGCAGTGACTGTCGACGAGCATGGCTTACGAGAGGAGCGCGACGCGGCGGGCGATCTCGATGCGCGACTCGAGCGAGATCCACTCGAACACCACACCGAAGCCTGGCCCGAGGGTGATGGGCGCGCCGTTCGGACGCGTCACCGTGCAGACCTCCTTGCGACGCCACAGCACCCAGCCGACCGCCTCGACCGTGCGGTACGAAGGCACCTCGATGACGAAGCCGACGCGCGACAGCAGCGGGAGCGGGTGGCCTTCGACGAAGCAACCGTTCACCGATAGATCGCGGACCGTGCCGGCGAAGCGCTTGCCGATGTCGGTGTTGTCGGCGGCGATGCGCTCGTAGACCTTGGCGAGCTCGGGGTGGAGTGTCTGACCCATCTCGGCCAGCTTCTCGCATGCCACGTTCCAGGCGACCTCGATGCGCGCATCGCGGCGGCGCTGACGGGTTCCGTTGGTGCTCTTCTCGCTATCCATCCGCGTTCGTCTCCGTGTTCGGGGTCGAAAAAGTAAAACAGCTTAACGCACTCGCGAGCCGAGCGGCACGCTGTCCGGCTCGACCGTCGAGAGTCCGAGGATCGCGTCGTCGCCGGCGGCCAGGATCATGCCTTCGGAGCGCACGCCGCGGATCGTTGCCGGCTCGAGGTTGCACACGAGGATGACGCGCTTCCCGACGAGCTGAGCCGGCTGGTACGCCTCCGCGATGCCGGCCACGACCTGACGCTGGCCGTGCGGTCCGAGGTCGACCTTGAGCAGCAGGAGCTTCTTCGCCTTGGGGACGGGCTCGGCAGAGAGGATCTGCGCCGTGCGGAGCTCGAGCTTCGCGAAGTCGTCGTACTTGAGCATCGGGTCCGTGGACGCTGAGGGCGATGCGTCGATGACGGCAGGCGCAGCCTTCTCGATGGGCGCAGGTCGCCACTTGTCGAGCAGCGCCTTTTTACGATCGTCGTCGAGCCGCGGGAACAGCGGCACGCCGGGCAGCGGCGAGAACGGACGCATGCCTTCCCACACCGGGACCGCGAAGACCTCGGCGGAGAGCTCGGGGCCGAGCTGGTGCAAGAGGGCACGCGAGCGCTCGGGCATGACGGGCGAGAGCAGGTGCGCGAGCGTGCGACAGCACTCGAGGACGTTGCCGAGGATGAGCACCTTGTCGGACTCTGCCTTCCACGGCGCCTGCTGATCGATGTACGTGTTGCAGCGACGGACCATCGCGAAGCAGACGTCGAGCGCCTTGCTCGGCTCGAGCGCGTCCCAGTGCTTGCTCCAGGCGTCGACGGTGGCGGCGGTGTCGAAGGGATCGGCCGCGGTCGCGCGCGCGGCCACGTGACCATCGGCGAAGTACTTGTGCACCATGCCGAGCGTGCGGTTGAGGAGGTTGCCGAGGTCGTTCGCGAGCTCGCTGTTGAAGCGCTGCAGCAGCGCCTCGTGCGAGAAGTCGCCATCGAGGCCGAGCGGTACCTCGCGCAGCACGAAGTAGCGCACGGCATCGGCGCCGAGGTCGTCGGCGAGCTTTGTCGGGTCGACGATGTTGCCCACGGTCTTGCTCATCTTCTCACCGTCAACGGTCCACCAGCCGTGGCACAGGACCGTGTCGGGAAGTCGCAGGCCCGCGGCCATGAGCAGCGCAGGCCAGTACACGGCGTGGAAGCGCGAGATCTCCTTGCCCATCACGTGCACGATGCGCGTGCCGTCGGACCAGAAGTCGACGCCGTGCGTGGCAGCGGCGCGCTTCGTCGCCGAGTAGTAGTTGGAGAGCGCATCCATCCACACGTACACGACGTGTCCGGGGTGATCCGGCACCGGGATGCCCCACGTGAACGTCGTGCGCGACACCGAGAGATCGCGGAGGTCACCCTCGACGAAGGCGCGCACCTCGTTCATGCGCTGCGGCGGCTCGACGGGGTTCTTCTCTGCGTACCAGGTCAGCAGCGCGTCGCGATACTTCGAGAGCCGGAAGTAATACGACGACTCCTTCAGGGTGTCGACGGGACGCTTGTGCACCGGGCAGTTGCCGTCGACGAGCTCTTTGTCCGTGTAGAACTGCTCGCACGCGACGCAGTACGGACCCTCGTACTCGGCGAGGTAGATGTCGCCGCGCGCCTCGAGCGTCCGCCACAGCGCCTGCACCTCGGCCTCGTGATCGGCGTCGGTGGTGCGGATGAAGTCGTCGTACGAGATGCCGAGCTGCTGCCACGCCTGCTTGTAGGCGCCCGCTATCTCGTCGCTGAAGTCCTTCGGCGTCTTGCCGCGCTCCTCGGCGATGCGCGCGATCTTCTGGCCGTGCTCGTCGGTGCCAGTGAGAAAGTGCGTGACGTCGCCGCGCATGCGGTGAAATCGCGCCGCTGCGTCCGCGACGATCGTCGTGTACGCGTGCCCGATGTGCGGCGGATCGGAGACGTAGTAGAGCGGCGTGGTGATGTAGAAGCGCGAGGCGGGCATGGCGGCGGGCAGTATCGACGTCGACGGCGGAGCGGTCAACGTCCCGGGACCGGGAAGGTCCGAACCACGTGCGGCGTATGCCACCCCTGATGGAAACCAGAGGTCACTTCTCCCCGTTCCTGGCGGCCCGTGCCATCGCCACCGTGGCGCTTGCGCTCTCGGTCGTCGCCGCGACCGCCATCGCGTCCGGCGCCTGGAAGGGGGTGCGCGGCAAGCCAGCCCAGCGACACCTCCGCGTCACGGGCTCGGCGAAGAAGCGCATCGTGTCCGACCGCATCGAGTGGTCTGCCACCATCGAGGCGCACGCCGTCGACAGCGCGAGCGGCTACAAGCACGTGCGGCTCGATGCGGAGAAGGCTATCGCCTTCCTGAAGAAGCAGGGCATCCCCGACGGGGAGATCTTCCCGCAGGCCGCGAACTCGAAGCCGCACACCGAGACGCAGTACACCGGCACAGGCGAGCAGCGCGTCGAGAAGAGCGTCAGCGACGGCTTCGATACGACGCAGCAGATCACGGTTCGTTCCGCCGACGTCGCACGGGTCGAGCGCGCGTCACGCGAGATCACGGCGCTCCTCGAGCAGGGCATGAGCATCGACTCCGGCGCGCCGAGTTACTACTACACCGGCCTCGGCATGCTGAAGCTCGAGATGCTGGCGTCGGCCGGTCGCGACGCGCGCACTCGTGCCGAGAACATCCTCGGCTCCACCGGCGGTGCGAAGGTCGGCAAGCTGCTGTCCGCCGACATGGGCATCATCAACGTCAACTCGGCTGACTCGACCGAGACGTCCGAGCAGGGCAACAACGACACGACGTCCCTCGAGAAGGACATCATCACCATCGTCCACGCCGACTACGAGCTCGACTAATCGAGCTTCCGGGCGCCGCAAAATAGCGTCGCCACCCGCCGGTAGTCGTCGGCGAAGCCCTTTGCGAGAGCGCACGTCGCGGCCGGTCCCAGCTCCGCGCAGGTGTGGAGCTGCGCGTCGAGACAGGGACCTTCTCTCGCAGCCGCGGCACACGACGCGTTGCATGCAGCGCACGCGTGTTCCACGCAGTCGATCGCGGTCTGCTGACGTGCACCGCAGCTGCTCGATGCGCGATCACCGAGGACGAGCGCGATGCAACCACCCACGTTCACCTGCACCTCTCCTGCGTGCGCGAGCAAAGGACCCGATGAGGTCGGGGCCGGGGCCAGACACGCCGCGCACGCTGCGTGGTTCGCGACGAACTGCTGACACGCGATGGGAATCGCCGACGGTGAAAGGCACGCCGTACGGTAGTTGTCGAGGTCTGCTGCGGTGCACACGGACTGCGCCGTGCGCGGCGGGACGAACGCTGTCACGGGCGGCGCAGCGGAAGGCACGCACGCCGCGACCGATGGCACCCGCATCGATCGCGATCCGGCACACGCGCTCAGCAGCAGGAACACGAGCCACCTCACGGCAGCACGAGCTTGTAGATCGTGCTGCCGATCGCGTAGCCGACCTTGCCGACGAAGCGAAAGCGGTTGATGTACGGGCCGAGCGACGCGTCGGCGATCCAGGTCGCGCCCCCGTCGTTGGTGCGGTACGCGGGCTTGTCCTTGGCCTCGCCGGCGATCCAGCCCGTGGTCTCGTCGGCGAAGCCGATGCCGAGCGCGCCGTACGTGTCGGCGACGAAGGGCTTCTCGCTCCACGTGGCGCCGCCGTCGACGGTCTTGAGGAAGCTCGACGTTGCGCTACCGAGAGGCAACACGGATGCATAGCCGACCTGCGCCGACGGGAACGACAGCTTCCAGCACACCGTGCCGCTCGCGTGGGCGGTGAACACCTTCGTGAAGGTCTGGCCACCATCGCTGGTGTGCAGCACGGTGCACTGCGACGTGTCGGTGACGTCCGAGCCGCCGATGAGCACGCCGTCGGTGGGCGATGTGAAGTGAGCGTCGACGAGCATCGGCAGCTGCGCGGACAGGTCGGTGCTGGTCCAGGTCGCGCCACCGTCGGACGACCTGATGAAGAAGCTCGGTCCGCCGATGCGCCCCGCGCCCACGAGGTGCTGCGCGTCGACGACGTCGAGGTTGCAGATTCCCTTCGGCATCGGGCCCGTGATCGCGGTGACGGGCTGCCAGGTGACGCCGCCGTCCACCGTGGAATAAAGCGGATGCTCGTCGGTGACGTTGGGATAGTAGTCGGTGCCGATGTTCGAGGCGAAGCCGTGGAGTCGGTCCACGAACGCGATCGCGCGGAAGTACGTTCCGGGCTTATCGAGCTGCTTGGTCCAGGTCTGTCCCCCGTCGGTGGTGTGGTAGATGCGCCCGAGGCCGTTGACGCTCCAGCCGGTGCTCGCGTCGGTGAAGAACACGTCGTCCTGCTTGCCCGCGATGGTCGGTGCGCCAGGTAGCGCTCGCCACCCCGCGGTCGCACCGATGGTGTGCCCCGGCACGCGGCCGCCGGGAGCGAGAGATGTCGTGTGGCTGCAGGCAGGGAGCGCGAGCGCGAACGCGAGGAGGACCGTGTTCTTCATCGTCCAGCAATAGCAGCAGCGTCACCGGCGCGGCTACGGCAAGGTTGCGCAACCGCTGCCTCGGCGTGACCCGGTCGCCATACGCGTGTGACCGATGCACGCTCACGCCACCTCGAGAGACCCTGGCTGGCGTTCCGCTTCGACGCCGTGGCCTACTCGGAGGAGGCCGCGGCGTCGTCTTCGTCGCCATCGCCAGAGCCGGTGACCACGGGCAGGCTCGCGCGACGACCGGGCTGTGGCGGAGGCTCGATCTTCTTCACGACGTCGGCGGGGAAGGTCTCGGAGCCACCCTCGTCGAACCACACGCGGACCCGCTGGCGCAGCACGTCGAGCTCGACGACCTTGCCGTTGCCCGCGGGCGTCTCGACGCGCTTGCCGACCTTCGGCAGACCCTTGCGCATCTCCTTGTACGTGTCCTGTTCGTAGACGAGGCAGCACTTGAGGCGACCGCACTGGCCCGAGACCTTCGTCGGGTTGAGCACGAGGCCCTGGTCCTTGGCCATCTTGATGCTGACCGGCACGAACGCGGGCAGGAACGTGGAACAGCACAGCTCACGACCGCACGAGCCGATGCCGCCGACCATCTTGGCCTCGTCGCGCACGCCGATCTGGCGCATCTCGACCCGCGCGCGCAGCTTCGTGCCGACGTCTCGTACGAGCTCGCGGAAGTCGATGCGCTCCTCGGACGCGAAGTAGAAGAGGACGCGGCCGCTGTTGGTCAGCGGGTACTCGCAGCGCACGACCTTGATGGCCATGCGTTGCTCCTTCGCGCGCTGCTTGCAGTAGAGGTAGGCCTCGCGCTCCTGGTCGACCAGCTTCTCGCGCGTGCGATCGTCGGCCGCCGTGGCGAGGCGCGCGATGCGACGGAGCGGTTCTCCGACAGACATGCGGCGGCTGCCGATGGCGACGATGGCGACGACCTGGCCTCGGTCGGTGTCGACGAGAACGCGCTCGTTGCGCTTGTACGTGGCGTCGCCCGCGTCGAACTCGTGGATGGTGCCGGCCTCGCGGAACTTGATGCCCGCGACGTTGGTCAACCGGCCGCGCGGATAGCGACCATGATCGAAGTCGGCGTGCTTGCCCTCGCGCTTCTCGTCGAGGCGAAAGACCTCCTCGCCATCGGGATCGACAGGGAGCACGACGACGGGCGGAGCGGCGGGGCGGGGCGCTTCCTCGACGACGGACGGCGCCGCTTCCACGCGCGCCTGCACCTTGACTGCCGTGACGGGCTCGACGCCCCAGCCCATGTCGAGCTCAGCAGCCGGCGCAACGAGCACCCCGCCCTCGTCCACAGGAGGCTGCGCAGCGACGGAACGCGGCTCCGGCCTGCGCTCGGGGCGACCCTGCTGCTGCGGGCGCTCGGGACGTGGACCGCCGCGCTCGGGGCGACCCTGCTGCTGCGGGCGAGCGCCACCGTCCGGGCGCGCTTGCTGCTGCGGGCGCTCGGGACGCTGGCCACGCGGCTGTTGCTGTGGCGGCCGCTGGCCTTGCGGGCGCGCGCCGCCGGGCCGGTCACCCTGAGGCTTCGGCCCCTGCGGGCGTGCCTGCTGCGGGCGTGCCTGCTGCGGGCGTGGTGCGTCGGCCACACCACTCGGCTCGGCAGGCGAGTCGCCTGCGGGCGCTGCGGCGTCCGTGCGACCACCACCGCCTCCACCACCACGGCCGCGACGGCGCCGACGACGGTTATCGTCACCGCCACCAGCATTTCCTGCGCCCGGAGGTGCTCCGCCCGGGGGCGGTGATCCGTTGGTCAAGCGAGCCCTCGGATCTTCGGCATGTGAGGAAGATAGGTCGAACCGCGCCGCAGCCCAAGAAGAAGAGGCATCGGGCGGAGCGCGAGCAGCAGGTGCTCGAGCACGAGCGCGGGGGCGACGTTGCCTGCCAGCGAGCCCTTCGCCTCCTCGACCTCGGCGAGCGCGCTGGTCAAGGACGCCGACGAGCGACGCCCGACCAGCGCCTCCACGCGAGCTCGACGGTCCGCGGGAACGCGCGACGCATCGACCTCGAGCACGACGGCGTCACGCAGGAGGCGCCACAATAAGTCGCATAGCGCGATGGCCTCCTCGCGCTCGCTCGACTCGGCGACCGCGCCGAACAGCGCACGCTTGTCGGGACTCGCTGCAGCCTCCATCAACACGCGGAGTTGCTCGTGGCGACGCTCGCTCTCTTCGCTCTGTCCGAGCGCCTCCATCGCGGTGGTGATGGAGCCGTCGGACTCCGCCGCCGCGCGCGCTGCTTCCTGCGGCTCGACGCCGTGCTGGCGCCGCAGGATCGTGGCGACCGCTTCGGTCGGAAGCGGAGCGAAGCGCAGCCGCTGTGCGCGCGACCGGACGGTGACCGGCAGGCGGCGCGGCTCGGACGTGACCAGGATGAAGTACGTGTCGGCAGGAGGCTCTTCCAGCATCTTGAGCAGCGCGTTCGCAGCCTCGGCACGCCCCTGCGCGAGCTCGTGCGCTGGGTCGAGGATGATGACCCGCGCCTTGCCTTCGTGCGGGGCGTAGCCAAACCGCCCCAGGAGGTCGCGCACGCGATCGGTCAGGCCCTTCGGCGTCATGTCGAACTGGATGACGTCCGGGTGGTGGCCGCTCAGGATCTTCTCGCAGCTCTCGCATCGGCCGCAGCCCATCGGGTCGACCTTGCAGTTGAGCGCGAGCGCGAGTGCGACCGCCGCCGTACCCTTGCCCACCCCGGCCGGGCCTTCGAACAGGTAGGCGTGATGCACCTTCCGTGCGCGGATCGCTTCCTCCAGGATCGCGACCACCCGAGGGTGACCGATGAGATCTCCGAGGCCGTCCATGACACTTCAAGCATAACACGCGAACCTCGAACGCAAGGGGGCAGGCACAATGATGATTTCCCGTTACGAGCTGCCGTCGTTTTCTCGCTATCGCCTGTTGCCGTGTCCTCGTTATGATCGGGCACGCCCATGAACATTCTCGAGCGACTGCGGGACCTCATTGCGTCCAACGTGAATGCGCTGCTGGACAGCCTCACGGATCCAGGGGCCGCGATCGACGAGCTCATCGCCAACATGGAGGCGGCCGCTCGCGAGGCGCGGACGCACGTGAAGGATGCGCTCACCGAGGACAAGCGAGCGGCGCGCCTCCGCGAGACCACCGAGCGGAGCGTGGCCGAGTGGCAGGCGCGGGCAGAGCGGGCGGTGAAGGCGGGCGATGATGGCCTCGCGAAGGAGGCGCTCGCGCAGATCTCGGAGCTGAAGGCGCAGCTCGACACCATCGATGCCGATCGATCGAAGGCCAGGACCGAGCTCGCCGAGATGGAGCACGGCCTCCGCGACCTGGACCGCAAGCTATCCGCGGTGCGTTCTCGCAAGGAGACGCTCAAGGCCGTGATGCGAGCCCGCGCCACGGGTGGCGATGCAGCCGCGCGCTACGACGAGATCGTGACCGGCGTCGACCGCGCGGAGGCCGAGAACGACCTCGACGCCGAGCTCGACGATCACGCGAGGACCCGCAGCGTGAGCGAACGAATCGACAGGCTCGACGTCGACCGCGACGTGGCCGACCGGCTGGCCGCGATGAAGGCGAAGCTCAACAAGGGGTGAACGGGCGGTTTGTCGGGCGAAGCTCGACAAGCCCCGAGCCGTGCTAAGACGCGGACATGGCCCGCTGGCATGTCCTCGCTCTCCTCGGCCTCGCCGGATGCACGCACCGCCCGCTCGAGATCCCGCGTGATGGCGGTCCTGTGCACGACATGGCGGTGACCGTGCGAGATGGCTCGGTCACCGATCTCGCCGGTGCGGACTTCGCGGGCGTGAAGCCGAACCCGTGCCCGGCCGGCACCGAGTTCATCTACACCATCGACGAGAACACGACGCTCTCGCGCTTCAACCCGCTCCTCGCGCAGTTCTTCGATGTTGGCGCCATCGCGTGTCCGGCGGCTCCGGGTGACACGCCGAACTCGATGGCCATCGACCGCACCGGCAACGGCTGGGTGAACTACCAGAGCGGCGCGCTGTTCCGCCTCGACACCTCGAACGCGAGCTGCACGGCGACGGACTACAAGCCGGGGCAGCACGGTTTCCTCAACTTCGGGATGTCCTTCGCGCAGGACACGCCGGGTGGCACCGACGAGACGCTGTGGGTCACTCCCACGGCTGCAGCGACGGCGCGCCTCGCATCTGTCGATCTGACGTCGTTCCTCGTGTCGACGCCGATCACGGTCGAGACCGACGGCAACGGCGAGCTCACCGGCGACGATCAGGCCAACCTGTGGGGCTTCTTCCCCGACGTCGCGACGCCGTTCGTCGCGCGCATCGACAAGCAGACCGGCGCGCTCGATCGCTTCTTCGACATGCCACAGCTCATCGGCACCGCGATCGCCTGGGGCTTCGCCGCGTACCAAGGCAACTTCTACCTGTTCCTGCAGCGCGACATCGACAGCTCGACCGTCATCTACGAGCTCGACGGCAAGACCGGCAACGTCACCACGATCGTCCCCGACACGGGACGTCGCATCGTCGGGGTCGGCGTCGCGACCTGCGCCGGCGACGGCCTCGACCCGTAGCGCTACTCTCCCTTGAAGAGGAAGGGGAAGTTCACGTTCGTCGGACCATTCGACTTCGGGAACGTCCACGCCTTCACCTGACGGGACATGCAGCCCTCGGCGGACGGGTTGCCGAGGGAGCTCGAGTCGATGCGCGTCACGCTGACGCGGCCATCCGGATCGACGCGCCAGTAGAGCTTCACGGAGCCTGCGAGGTGGGGGAAGCGCTGGAGCTCCTTCTCGTAGCAGAAGCGGATCGCAGCGGTGTGCGTCTGCACGACCTTGTTGATCTGCTCCTTCGAGAGGCCGCCTTCCGACGAGAGATTTCCCGTCGTCATGCCGACGTGCATCTCCTTCACGACGCGCGTGCCGCCGCCGCCCGAGCCGGTGTTCTTGCCGCCGTGGCCGCCGCCGCCGGTCGCGAGGTTGCCGACGCCCATGAGCTGTCCCTTACCGGTGCCGCCGCCGCCCGGACCATCGCCCTTGATACCCATGCCGCCCGAGCCGCGTCCGACCACGAGCTGGGTGCCTTTGAGGCCCGCCATTGCGGTCGTGATCGTGGCATCGGGCATGTCGGAGAGCAGGTTCTTGAGTGCGGCGGACTGCTTGCCGCCCTTCATGGCGCCGAGGAGGCCCATCGTCGAGACGGCCTTCGCGACCTGGTCGCGATCGCCCTTCGGAATCTTGGTGAGCTGGACCTTCGCGTCCTTGTCGCCCGTCTTGCCTTCCTTCTTCGCGGCGCGCTTCGACGCGTCGTCTTCACGCGCCTTGTGCGTGTCGGGCTTCTCGGGCTTGTCCGGCGGCTGCTGCTGCTCCATGAGCAGCTTCGCGATGGCCTGCGAGGGCGGCGGATCGACGTCGAGCAGGTCGTCTGGCTCCCACAGGATGAACGCGATGACGAGCAGGCTGACGTGCACGACCGCCGAGAACACGAGCGCCTGCCCGATGAACCGATCGAAGAAGCCCGTGGTGCCGCCGAGCCCGATCTGCGGCGCGAGGAACTGGAAGAAGACCGCGAGCTCCTGGCTCGGGTCGAGGGCAACGATGCCCCAGTCCGTGATCGCCAGCGGCTGCTCGACGGGACCGCGGCCACCGAGGAGCTGCTCGACCGCGACCTCGCGGTGATCGAGACCGATGGTGCCCGACATGCCGGGCTTGAGCGACAGCACGAAGCTGCCGTCGGCAGAAGGACGCAGCAGCACGTGCTCACCGAGCGCCTCGGGAACCGCGAAGGTGACGCCCTTGCGCGCGCCGAGCAGCACCGGCTCGGCGGTGTGCAGCACGCGCTCCTCGAGCGGCTCGCCATGCCAGACGAGGACGAGGCGCAGAGGACGCCCGAGCATCGGCGTCGCCACTACATCTCCTCCGTGTAGCGCTTGTCCGGCGTCGTGGTGTCGAACTCGGACTTCATGCGGTTGAGGAAGTAGAGCAGCTGCGGCGTCTTGAGCTTGCCGTCGATGTCGAGACCGCCGAAGTTGTACGTCTGCTCCTTCTTCGTGGGAGCGGCGGTGGTGGCGGGCGCGGCATGGGCGGCGGGTGCTGGGTGTCTCTTGTCGGCGCTCGCGGGCGTAGCGAAGATCAGCCACAGCGCGAGCGCGGCCAGGAGGCCGAGCGCGACGTGCAGGCAGGATCCGGGCGGCGTCTTCATCTTATGGTTCATCTGGTACTTCATCTGGTACTTCATCTGGTACTTCATCTGGCAGGGAGCTTCCCGCCCCCTGGTGCTGCGGCCGGCGCGGTTCCCTGGCTCCCTGATTGTGGGGCGGCGTCGGTCTTCGGGGCAAGCTCCGAAAGGCGGCTCTGCGCGTCGGCCACCTTCGGGTGCTTGCCCGGCGCGAGCTTCACGAAGTCGGCGAACGCATCGCGTGCGGCCTTCGGATCCTTGCGAAAGTCCATGTAGAGGACGCCGAGATCGTAGCGTGCGTCGATCCCATCGGGACCGTTGCTATCGACCTCGATCGCCTTGCGGTATGCCTTCTCCGCGTCCTCCGGCTTGCCGCGGCCGCGCTCCGCCACGCCGAGCGCGACCCACGCGGCGCTGTCGTTGCCGTCACTGCGGACGACTTCGCGCAGCTCGCTCGCGGCCTTGTCGTAGTCGCCGCAGTCGAGATACACGACGGCGCGGTTGCGACGCGCGGCCGAGAGCGTCGGGTCGAGCTTGGCGGCCTCGGCGAAGTCGGCGAACGCTTCTTGATCGTGTCGGCGATGCAGCGCGATGAGCCCGAGGTTGTTCCACACGTCGGCCGCGAGCCGCGACTTCGGATCGATGTCGAGCGCGCGCCGGAGCACCAGCTCCGCGAGCTCGTGCTGACCCTTCTGCTCGTAGACCATGCCGAGGCCCGCGAGCGCGGGTGCCGAGCGCGGCTCCGCTTTCAGGGCCAGGCGCAGCGTCTCGGTGGCCGCGTCGAGCTTGCCCGCACGACGCAGCGATCCGCCGAGCGCGATGCGCACGGCCGCGGCCTCCTCGGGCTTCGCCTTGTCGTCGAGGAACGCGCGGTACATCTTCGCCGCCTGCTCGGGCTTTCCGAGCGCATCGTCGGCACGACCTAGGCCGAGCACCGATGGCGCATGACGCGGATAGATCGAGAGGGCGCGCTCGAAGTGCTTCGCCGCGGTGTCGTACGAGCGCGCCTCGAGCGCGAGCCAGCCGAGGTCGTACTCCGCCTCCCACAGGCGAGGGTCGAGCGCGAGCGCGGTCTCGAGCCGCTCCTTCGCGCGATCGTAGTTGGTGGGACCGAGCCGCACGAGCCGCGCGCCGTCCTTGAACGCCTCGACGGCCTCGGGCTTCGCGGGCGGTAGCTTGGGCCCGTCACCGTCGAGCTTCTGCTTGTGCGCGCAGCCGGTGAGCAAAAGGGCCGCCATCATCGCTCGACGCATCATCGGTCGACGCTCCCCTGGAAGCCGAGCGGCGCACCGCGATCCGCGGTGGAGGGCCGCGCGCGGATCTCGTTCTCGGCGGGAAACTCCTGGTCGGAGAGTCGACCGAGCGCCGCGCGGAGCTTCTGCGTGAAGTCGTTGTAGACGCCGAGCGAGATCGCCTTCTGGTAGCCGCCGCGATACGCGTCGATGGCCTTCTCCTCGACGACGACGACGACCTTCTCGAGCTCCTCGCGATAGACCTGCGCCGAGGCCTCGTCGAGGCCCGGCGGTGTCGGTGCGTCGCGCAGCGCCTTCGAGAACCGCTCGTAGCCCTCGCCGATGCGATACAGCGCGGCGGTGGCCCACTCGGGATCGTTGAACGTGACGACGTCGATGAACGAGGCCTTCGAACGCTCGAGCAGCGCAGACTTCTCGTCCAGCGTCTTCTTGAGGCGCTTCGGATCGGTCGCGAGCTTCAGGCGCTCGAAGTCGCGGAAGATCGCATCACCCTCGAGGTAGCGCGCATGAGCGGCCGCGTTGCCGGCGACGCCGCCCTTGATGCCGCTCTTCCTGTACGCGAGGATGCAGCGGCGGAGCGGGTCCTCGGCGCGCTTGTCCTGTCCGAGCTTCACGAGCGCCTCGCCCTGCCGCTCGAGGGCCTCGATGGAGTCGGCACCGGTCGGATACTGCTTCGCGAAGTCGGCGAACGCGCGCGCGGCGGCCTCGTGCTGCCCCGAGTCGGAGAGCACGACGCCGACGCGGAAGGCCACCTTTCGCGAGTCCTCGCGCTCCTTGTGCAGCCGCGCGTACTGCGTGTACGCGGCGATCGCGCCCTGCGTGTCGCCGAGGTGCTCCTTGAGGAGGCCGGCGTTGTAGAGCGCGTCGGCGGCCTTGCTGTCCTTGGGATAGCGATCGGCGAGCACCTGGTAGTTCTTCGCGGCCTCGCCCCACAGCGCCGCGGCCTCGTACAGCTTGCCGGCGTTCCACGCAGCCGCAGCTGCCTCGGGCGCGTTCGGATACTTGTCGAGGAGGATGCCGTAGACCTTCACGGACTCCTCGGGCTTGCCGGCGCGCGTGTACAGCGTGGCTGCGTTGCCGAGCGCCTGCGGTGCCCGCGGTGACGTCGGGAACTCCTTCGCGACACGCATGTAGATGGTGGCCCCGCCGACAGGGTCCTTGTCGGCCTTCTGCTCGCCGGCCTTCATGCCGGCGTCGATGACGAGCTTGCCGAGCCGCTCCTGGCTGCCGCGATCCTGGAACGCGGGGACCTTGAGCAGACGACGCGCCCAGCTCTCGACGTTCTCGTAGTCCTTCGCCTTGTTCAGCGACTCGAGGATCTTGTTGCCGGCGTCCTGCGCGGCGGGGCTCTTCGGATACTTCTCGACGATGAGCCCGAAGCGCTTGGTCGCCTCGTCGTAGTCGCCCGCGTCGTAGAAGAGCTCGCCGTTCTTGTAGAGGATGCCCGCGATCTCGGGATCGGTCGGGAACAGCGTGGCGTACAGGTCGATGGCCTCGCCCATCTTCTTGTCCGACGGCAAAAGCGCCTGCGTCGAGGGCCCGCCCTGCGGTGACGACGGGCGCTTCTCCTGACGCTCGCGCTCGAACGCCGTGATGGCGTTGAGCAGCGCGTCCTTGTGCAGCTTGCCCACGGGCTTGCTACGACCGACGAAGAGGTACGCGTCGCCGGCCTTCTCGTTGTCGCGGGTCTTGAGGAAGTGGATGTCGCCGAGCAGGTACGAGACCTCGACGGCAGAAGGATCGTCGGGGAACTTCGACAGGTAAAACGCGTACGCCTCGGCCGCGCGTCCGTAGCGCTCGAGGTCGATCTTCTTCTGGTAGATCTCGACGTGCTGCGCATCCGCGTGGAGGTTCTTCGCCTGGTCGCGGAGCAGCGTGGCCACCATCGCGCGCGTCTTCTTGACGGTATCCTTGGACTGCCCCTTGGCCCAGTCGCCACCCTCGAGGTACGTATCGGCGAGCTTGCGCAGCTCGCGCACGGCCGACTTGTTGTCGTCCTTCTCGCGGTACGCGAGCGCGATCTGCTTCTGGCGCTCCGGCGCGTCGGGATCGAGCGGATCGAGCTCGATGAGGAAGCGCGCCGCCTCGATCGCGCGGTCGTAGCGGCTCTGCGCGAAGAACGTGTCTGCGAGCCGCGCGATGACCTTGCGCGAGTACGAAGCACCGCCGATCGACGACAGGAACTCGTATGCGTCCTTCGCGCCCTTCTTCTCGTCCTCGGTGAAGATCTGCACGAGGTAGTCCAGCGCCTCGTCCTTGAGCTCCGCGAGGCGCTTGCGTCCTGCGTCGGTGAGCTGGTCGGCACGCGTGCCGACCTTGGTCTGCCCGAGGTCGAGGACCTCCTTGAAGCGACGTGCTGCCTTGTCGCTCTCGCCGAGCTTCCAGAAGCACCACGCCGTCTTGAAGAGCGCCAGGTCGTAGAGCGGCGAGTCGGGGAACTTGAGGACCTCGTCGTACCCGGCGAGCGCGCCCTTGTAGTCGGAGTCGGAGTAGAAGCGCGCCTCGGCCACCGCCATCCACGCGTCGGGAAGGAAGCGCGACTGTGGGTGCTCCTCGATGATGCGCTTGAACTGCGCGAGCGCCTCCTCGGGCTTGCCGTTCGAGCGAAGCGAGAAGCCGTAGAGGTAGAGGACCGCGTCGATCTTGCGGAAGCGCGGGTGGTCCTCGAGGAGGCGGCGATACAGCACCTGCGACGTCGCGAGATCGAGCTGCGGCGCATCGGGCACCTTGCAGCGCACCGCCTCGAACGCCTCGCCCGGCGCGTTCTTGCCCTTCGACGCGTTCTTGTTCGCGGCCGAGCCCTGGCCGGCATCGCGCCCGAGGGGCGATGCCTTGCCTCGGGAAGAGACCTCGAGCCTGGGGCCCTCGGGCTCGCTCACGGTCTTGCGCTTCTCGGCGGCTTCCTTCTCCTTCGCGCAGCGATCGAGCGCCGCGTTGTAGCCACTCATCTGCGCGAGGAAGTCGGCCTTCGACTGCTCCCAGCGCAGCTCGGCGAGCTGGAACAGCAGCTCGGCCGTCTCCGGTGTCTTCGGATGCTCGCGGAGATACGTCTGGATGAGCGCGATGCCGGCACGACGGCGCTCGGCGACCTCGCGCTCCTTCTTTTGCAGCAGCGCCTCGATCTGGCTGGAGACCGCGAGGTCGCGGGCGTCCTTGCCGGCGTTGAGGCGCGCCTCCTCGTACTCGCCGCCCGCAAATGCGGTCGCCGATCCCATCATGAACATGGAGAGCGCGAGCGCGCCGAGCCGCTTACTTGTAGTCGTCATACTCGTCGAGCCACAGCTCTCGCTCCGGCGGCCAGTAGATCTCGTCGTCCTTGATGAGCCCTTCGAGGTGCAGCTTGCCGAACAGCTCCGGCGGGAAGCGCCCCTTCGCCAGGTCTTCGATCTCGCGCTCGAGCCTGCGCTTCTGCCCGACGACCGAGTCGATCTTGCCGAGGCGCGCCGAGCGCAGCGAATCGTCGATGCGGCCGCGCAGCGCCAGCAGCGCCTCGCGCAGCAGCTCGCTGGACGCGCCCTCGAGCCTTCCGCGCAGCGCCGCGCTCCGGCCTGCGAGCTCGTTCGCGCGCCTGGCATCGGCGGCGATGAGCGCCGACAGGCCGCGCGCCTGGGTCGTGTTGTCGTCGGGGCTGACGTCGAGCAGGTGGCCGAGCGCGCTCTCGAGCTCGCCGCGACGCTTCTCGAGCGCCGACAGCGCCCTGTCCTGCTCGTTGCGCTCGGCGGAGGGGAGACGTTCTGCCTCCTCGCGCGCGGCGGCGACGTCGCTCCCGAGGCGTACCGTGCGCTCGAGCAGCTCGGGTGCATCGACGCGCGTGGCGGCCGACGCGATGGGCGTGCGATCGAGCGTGGCGCCGAGCTCGCGCCAGACCTCGGCGACGTGGCCTCCGTCGGCAGCGCCGTTGTCGAGCCCCTTGGCGAGCTTCTCGACGCGATAGAAGCGCGGATCGAGATCGAGCAGCTCGGCGATCACCGTCTCCGTCTGGCGCGGGCCGAGGCGAGGATCGACGGGCACCGCGGTGGGCTTTGGCGCGAGCGGCTTCGACCCCGGCGTCTGCTCCGAGGCGCGCTCCGCCTCGGCGGCGAGCGCCTCGGCTTGACGACGTGCGCGCTCGAGCAGCTTGACCGCGAGCGCGCGACGGCCCGCGGCATCGTCGACGAGGCGATCGATCTCGTGTGCGAGCGGCTCGTACTCGGCGAGCACCGCGCCAAAGACCTCTTCCGCCTTCGCAAAGCGGCACGTCTTCACGAGCAGCGTGCCGTACAAGACGCGCGCCTCGGCGACGCGCGACGAGTCGGGGAAGGTCTTCAGGAACTCCTCGACGAGCCGCGCGCCGAGGTCGTAGTCCTTGCGCTGCAAGGAGCTCCACGCGGCCTCGAAGAGCGCCTCCGGGAGCTTCTTCGAGTCCGAGGGGATGAGGAAGTAGTGATAGAAGGCGTCGTCGTAGCGGCCCTGTTCGTGGGCGACGCGAGCGAGCGCGAGGCGCGCGAGATCGCGGAGCTGGTAGTAGCGTCCGTCGATGTAGAAGCGGATCGGATCGCCGTCCTTCACGTTCGCGATGGTGCAGAACGCGTCCTGTGCGGCCTTCCAATCGCTCTGCCGCACGCGCAGGACACCGCGCAGATAAAGGGCAGAGGAATAGAAGCGGCTCCGCGGCGAGACGCGAGCGAGCTCCTGCTCCGCGACGTCGTCGTGGCCGGTGTCGAACGCGGCGCGACCGCGCAGGTAGCCGATGTCCTCGCTGACGTCCTCGACCTTCAGCTGATCGAGCGTGGCGACGCACGCGGGCGCGATCTTCTCGTCGAGGCAGAGGTCGACGTAGCCACGCAGCGCCGCCTCGTACATCGGTGCAGCCTTGCCGCGCTGCAGGCTCCGCTCGAAGTACGCGCGCGCCGTCACCGTGGAGCCGCCGCGAGCGAGCGCGGAGGCGAGGCGATACTCCGCGTCCTGGAAGTCGTCGGACTCCGAGAGATCCTCGAAGCGCGGCCCCTCGACGACGGCATAGAGCCGGCGCGCCGCGTCGAGCGGACGGCCCGAGGTGAGCTCCTCGTCGGCCCGGCGCAGCTCGAGCTGCAGCTTCTCGGGCGTGCCGGTGGTCCTGTCGACGAGGCCACGGTGCTCGAGCTCCTCGAGGTAGCCGCGCATGTCGGTGGTACGGGTGGTCGCGCGCGTCGCGCCGTCGCGCGCCTGGGCCATCGTCGGCCAGGCGAGCAGAGCGGCGAGGCACAGCGCGCTGCGGTTCACTTGCTGTCCTGCTTCTGCGACTTCACGTTGGCCTTCCAGCGGACGTCGAAGCTGCCCTCGTGCTTCTTCGCGAGCGACGCGGGACCCGAGCCGGTCTCGTCGACCGCGAGCTCCACGCGCGTGAGCTTGCCGTCGGCCAGGTCGATGCCGAAGCTGCTCTCGGTGGTGTAGGTGATGCGGTCCTCGCCCGTGCCGACGGCCTCGACCCGCGCCGTGATCACGTGCTGACCCGCGGCCGCGACGGTCTCGAAGACCTTCTGCGCGTCGGTGCCGTTGACCGACTCCGCGGCGTACACGGGGCGGTCATCGAGTCGCAGCGTCACCTTGCGCAGCGGCCACGCGCGGCCCGCCTCGTACTTGAACGTGACCTCGAGCTTGGTCTTGAGCAGCGCCTCGCCGATGACGGCTGTCTTTGCGCGCGAGCGGAAGAGCTCATCGCGGATGGCGCTGTACTCGGTGACGAGCGCGTCCACATCGACCGTCGACCGCGTGGGCTTCGGCGGAGGCGTCTCTGCCATGGTCGGCGGTGCCGGTGCCGGCGCAGGCACGGCCGCTTCCTGTTCGGGTGCAGGCGTAGCGACTGGCGCGGGCGCAGCGACTGGCGCGGGCTTCGGCTTTGGCTTCTTGTGTGGCCTGGCGAGCGCCCCCCCGACCATGCCCGACAAAAGGGCACCGCTCGTGAACACCGTGGCGACGAATCTACGCATGGTCCTCCTCATCGCCGGTCTCATAGCTTGGGCGGCAGAAAGACGCTCACGCCCGCCGTGAGCGAAAAGTCTTGAACGAACTGGTTGTTGGTCAGGATCTGCTGACGGTAGAGCTGGTCCCGCACGTCGAAGCGCAGCGCCCACGACGGCGAGAGCCAGAAGCGGATGCCGACGCCGAGCTGCCCCGCGGCGCCGAACGACGTCGCGTTGTCGATGACGCCGACGCCGGCCACGCCGTAGATGTCGAAGTGCAGGATGCTGTCGGCGAAGAAGCGGAGCTTGCCGTGCAGCGGTGACCACACGAGGTCGGTGAACACGAGGTACACGCGATCCTTCTTGGGGAGGATCGTGACGCCGCGATCCATCTCGAGCTTCTGCGCGATGCTGGAGCGCACACGCGAGTAGCCGAACGAGGCCTCGACGCCGACGTCCTCGGTGATGTGGTACGTGTACGCCCCACCGACGACGAACGTGCCGTCGAGCGCATCGGAGACGTAGTAGCCGGCCTGCGCCGTGAGCTCGTGACGCGCCTGCTTCACGAAGTCGCGCTCGCTCGCGCGACGACCGCGCTTCTTCGCGATGAGGCGTGCCTTCTCCTTCTCGTCGACGCAGTCGGCCGCGTGCGCCGCGGAGGCGCACGCGACGAGGGTGAGCATGAGCGCGACATACCTCATCGCGCGTAGGGCCTTGGATTGGGAAGGAACACGAACAGGCCGATGGTGCCGATGAGGTTGTTGGTGACTCGCTGGACGGCCACGGCCTCCTGCACCATCACGTAGTCGCGCAGATCGACGCGCACCCCGAAGTACTTCGTCGGGTAGAACTTGAAGCCGACACCACCCGTGAACGTGACGCCTTGCACGGTGTCGTTGATGGTGTCGCCGGCACCGAGGTACAGCATGATGTCGCCGTACGCGATGTGGTGCTCGGACGCCTTCACCTTGAAGTGGAACGGCGACCAGACGACGTTGCCCGTGACGGTGTAAGCGCGCGAGCGCTTGAAGACCTCGCCGCCGAAGAACTGCGTCAGCGGCTTCTCGATGGACAGGCCGAACGGGCTGACCGTGACGGCCGCCTCGAAGCCCCAGTCCTCGACGGGGTAGAACGCGACCGCGCCGCCGTAGGTGTAGCTCGTGGACAGGAGGTCGGACGCGAAGAAGCCGCCCCACAGCGTGAGCTCGGCGCGCAGGCGCTTCGTGAACGGGAGCTTCTGCACGCCCTTGCGCGCGCCGGCTTCACCGAGCGGATCGGCGGGGTCGAGACAGGACTCCTCGGCGTACGCGACCGTGGTCGCGAGCACCAACGCGCATGCCGCCAGCCACGCCGCGCGGCGTGTGCTCGGGCCGGCACTCCGTCCGGTACTGCAGCGTGGCGCACGGATCACGGTGGGTCACGAGCGTATCCGAATCGCCCTCGTCTGGCGAGAGAACAAGGCTTTCTGATACGCTGACATTTAAGAGAGATGTCGGAGTCGGAGCCCATCGCAATCGTGCCCGCGGCCAAGGGGCAGGGAGACGTGTCTGCAGAGCAGACCGCGTCCCTGGCAGCGCCGGCACGCGAGAGCTACTCGGAGTCGGTGAGCAAGACCCGCATCTCCGCGGAGCCGTCGTCGACGGGGCGCGCGGTGCACCTCCAGCAGTGCAAGCTCGTGGTGGTGCGCGGCGTCGAGCGCGGGCGCGAGTTCGTCGTGAGCTCCGGCGGCGACATCATCCGCATCGGCAAGGCGGACGAGAACGACATCACCCTGCCCGAGGAGACCGTCAGCCGCGTGCACTGCGAGATCATCCGCGACCCGAAGGGCTATCTCCTCCGCGATCTCAACTCCACCAATGGCACGTTCCTCGACGGCGCCGAGGTGCGCGAGGCGTACGTGCGCGCGGGCAGCGTCATCTCCGTCGGCACCGTGCAGCTCAAGTTCACGCCCTTCGAGGAGCGCATCGAGATCTTGCCGTCCGAGCACGACCGGCTCGACGACATGGTGGGCACCTCGCTCAAGATGCGCGAGATCTTCGGGCTCATCGAGCGCATCGCACCCACGGAGGCCACGGTCCTCATCGAGGGCGAGACCGGCACCGGCAAGGACATGGTCGCGCAGACGCTGCACCGGCTCTCGCGTCGCAAGAACGCGCCGTTCATCGTCGTCGATTGCGGTGCGGTCGCGGGCAACCTCATCGAGAGCGAGCTCTTCGGTCACGAGAAGGGCGCGTTCACCGGTGCGCAGGCGATGCGGCAGGGCGCGTTCGAGCTCGCCAACGGCGGCACGCTGTTCCTCGACGAGCTCGGGGAGCTATCGCTCGATCTTCAGCCCAAGCTCTTGCGCGTGCTCGAGCAGCGTGAGATCCGTCGGGTCGGCGGCAACAAGCAGATCAAGGTCGACATCCGTGTGGTCGCAGCGACGAAGCGCGAGCTGCTGAAGGAAGTGCAGGCGGGCAAGTTCCGGGAGGACCTGTACTTCCGCCTCAGCGTCGTGCCGATGCGCATGCCGGCGCTGCGCGAGCGCAAGGAAGACCTGCCGATGCTCGTGCAGGCGTTCATCGCGAAGCTGCGTGAGGGCGGCGCGCGGCTCGCCGATCCCGACGAAGCGACGCTCGCCGGGCTCATCAACCACGACTGGCCCGGCAACGTCCGCGAGCTGCGCAACGTGCTCGAGCGCGGCTTCTACATGGCACCGCGCGACAGCCAGGCGCCCGTCCGTCTCGTCGCCACGCCGCAGCAGACGGAGAGCCCGGCCAGCACCGTACGCGGGCTCGTGTTCGATCCCGATGCGTCGTACCGCGGCAACAAGGAGCGCTTCGAGAGCGACTTCGAGAAGCGATACCTCACGTGGCTGATGGAGCGCTCGCAGGGCAACATCTCGCGCGCGGCTCGCGAGGCCGACATGGACCGCAAGTACCTGCACAAGCTGCTCAAGAAGCACAGCATCGTCTGAGGCTGCTACCAGAGCAGCGCGAGGCCGAGCTGCGCGACGATCGCATCGATGACGCCGTCGGAGCGCGGCAGGTTCGGCGGTAGCTTCGTGAGCGCCTGGTAGCCGATGAAGTCGACCTTGGCGTGCAGGTCGAGCGACGAGAGCTTGCCGAGCTTGCCCTTTGCGCTGGCGAACTTGAGGTACGAGAGCCTCGCGCCGACGAGATAGTTGCGGAGCGGCGACATCTCGCGATCACCGGTGAAGTACTGACCGACGGGTCCGACGGACTCGTAGGAGTTCTTCTCGCCCGCGTCTCGATAAAAGACCGCGCGCCCCTGCTGGTAAAAGCGGCCGCGCACCGCGAGCAGCAGCTGCGGCAGCACGTACTGCTCCCACGAGACCTCTGCGGTCGCCGACTTGATGCCCCACGTGTCGGTGTAGAAGCGCCCGAGCAGGTGCACGGCGGCCTTGGCCTTCGGCACGGCGACGCGCAGCCGCACCTGCACGGACACGCGCTGGCGCAGCAGCGGCACCGACTCCTGCGCCTCCACGGTGCCGCTGAAGAGCCGGACGCGGCGATACGGGTTGCTCTGGAAGCCGTCGATGACCTCGAAGGAGGTCGTGACGTCGCCTACGACGAGCGGGTGGAAGATCTGCGTGAGCGAGGCCGAGTAGGTGTTGATGCTGACGTCGCGGAGCACCAGCCCCTTGACCGACGCGAAGCAGCCGGTGGAGCTGGCGAGCGACTGGCGCTCGAGCGGCGATGCGCCCGAGTTGTCGACATCGCAGACCTTGTCCCAGTTGCGCGAGTAGCCGAGCGCGAGCGTCGTGTTCTTGCCCCATAGATCGACCTTCGCGCCGGTGTTCAGCTGGTGCGAGCGGTAGTCGTTCTCCGTCGAAAACGTGTAGCCGACGTCGATGGCCGCGGGGCCGACGCGGAACTGTGCGCCCGCGTGCGGTGCCTGACGCACGTCGTGGAACTTGGTGGCCGAGCTGACCGCGTCGACCTGCGAGCCATACACGCGCGGCGTGGCGCCGGACACGATGTCGGCATCGTAGCCGACGCTGACCGAGATGTTGGGGTGCACGTCGAAGCTGCCGGACAGCTGCGGCATGACGACGTTGAGCCGCTGCGAGCGCGCCGGCTCGATGAAGTAGTTCAGCTTGAAGTCGACGCGATCCTCCGCGTGCGCGAGCGCGCACAGCGAGACCAGCAGCGCAGCGGCTGTCCGTGAACGGCTCAGTTGCATCCACAGCCTCCGCCGCCCGCGCCGTACCCACCCGATGCGCCTTCGCGGTTCGAGAGCACGTGCTGGTCGGTCGCGACGTCCTGCTTGTCGTAGTCCCCCTGCATGATGCGGTCGGCAAGGAACTCCTTCTCGTCGGGACGCACGGCGTGGCGACCGCAGCCGACGAGCAGGAGAGACAGAGCGATGCAGATGAAGATCGACCTGGTCATCGTCGCCTCAGAAGAAGACCGCGAGACCGCCGGAGAACTCCTGGCGGTTGTCGGTGGAGTTGGGGGTGAACAGCGTGTAGTTGCGGACGTCGAAGCGGAACACGATGCCCTTGCGGATGACGACCATGAGGCCACCGCCCGCGTCGAGCGCGAACTGGCTCTTCTGCTCCTGGGTGACGCCGTTGACCTTCGGGAACGACGTGGCCCCGCCGGCGCTGAGCGACACGAACGGGATGACCGGCCCAGCGGGCCACAGGTAGATGTTCCCTCCGAGGCCGTACACGAGCAGCGACCCATCGCGACCGACCGCCTCACCGACGTGTGCCTCCAGCGCGAAGTGCGAGTCGAGTGTCACCGATGGGCGGAACATGAACATGCCCTCTTTTGCGAGGACGCCGCCCGAGAACGAGAGGCCGAGGTGCGATCCCGGAATGGGGGAGGGCGCGAACAGCGCGTTCTTGAACTTCGCCCACGCACGCGACGGGCCGGAGGCCTCGAGATCGATCTCGAAGGGGAGCACCTGCTCGCCGTAGATCCAGCCCAGGCGGCCGTCGGGCAGCGCGACGCGAAACCAGTAACTCCCGTTGCGATCGACGACCTTCAGCACGTCGCCGCGCGCAGCGATGTAGAGCTCCCGGTACGTGAATGCCGGGCCCGTACGAATGGCGGCGCGGGGAACGATGATGCGCAGGTGCGGATCGCCGCGAGCCTCGACCCTCGTGGAGATCCCCAGCACCCCGACCAACACGAACAGCGCGACGCGAAGGCCGTGGTTCATCGCGCGATCACTGGAGCCACGTCGTGAACAGCTGCTCTGCATCGGGGATGTCCGTCACGACGAGGCCGCCGGGGTGCGGGGTGGACTGCCCCGACGGGATCGTCAGCACGATGCTGCTCGTCGGGTTCGCGCACGAGATGTTCTGCTCGACGTTCGCGAAGTTCTGTTGCCACTCGAACGGCCACGCCGAGCTCGGCGCTGTCGGTGCGGGCGCGGTGACCATCGACACGTCGTAGAGGCGGAAGTAGCCGCGGCCCGACGACGCGTTGTGGCAGCTCGACTGGTTGCAGCTGTACTGCGCGAAGTATTTCGGCCACACGTCGCTGACGAAGAAGTCCGAGCGCGCATTGCACGGCAGCGGTGGATCCGTCTGTGGCCCCACGTCGACGGTACCGCACGCCGAGCCGAAGCTCATGACGAGGGGGAGCGCCGCCAACAGCACACGGAGGTGGAGTCTGCCTGGGCGCATGTGCGCCTGGCATCTTATCTCAAAACGACGAGAGTCCGCGCGTTCATCATTCGGACTTCGGCTATAGTGAAGACGGCACATGAGCGGCGGCCCAGACGGCTTTGGCAGTGACGACTCGATGGGCACCAACCCTGGGCTACCGATGCCCAAGGTAGGGGCCACGGGGTCAGGGCCCTTGCGGATGAAGAGCACCGGCACGGCGCCGCTGTCGATCTCGTCGAGCGGCATGGCGGTCAGCAACGTCGCTGCCCCCAGCCTCATCGGGCGTGACGCCGAGCTCGACCAGCTCGACGGCATCTTCCAGCGCGCGGTCGACTACCAGGCGCCGCAGCTCGTCACCGTGCTCGGCCCGCAGGGCGTCGGAAAGACACGGCTCGTCGCCGACTGGCTCACCCGGCTCCTCGCGAGACACTCGGCCGGGATGCCCGGTCGTCCGCGCGTGTACCGCGGGCTCGCCACCACCGGCGCCGCCGCGTACTCGCTCGTGCGTCGCTTGCTCGGCGATCGCTTCGGCATCATCGAGAGCGACGACGACACCATGCGCCTCGAGAAGGTGCGCGTGCAGGTCACCGACGTCTTCCACGACCGGCGCATGACCGAGGTGATGCACTTCCTCGGGCGCTTCCTCGATCTGAAGATCGCCGACAACGCGTTCATCCGCGCGGTCTCGTTCGGCGAGGACAGCCGTCACGAGGAGGCCATCGCGCGCACCGTGCTGCGCCGCTTCCTCGAGCTCGACGCGGAGCGCTCGCCGCTCGTCCTCGTGTTCGACGATCTCCACCTCGCGGACGATCACTCTCTCACGCTGCTCGCCGAGCTTGCCGAGGGTCTCGGCGGCTCGTCCGTGATGCTGCTCGCGTCCGCTCGCCAGGAGTTGTTCGTGCGGCAGCCCAACTGGGGTGCCGGCGACGTCGATCACACGCGCATCGATCTCGGCGCGCTCGGAGATGCGGACGCGGACAAGATGCTGCGCGCGGTGCTCGCTCGCGCGGAGCCGCTGCCGCAGGCGCTCATCGAGGATGCGGTCGAGCTGACGTCGGGCAACCCGTTCTTCATCGAGGAGCTGGTCCGCGTCTTCCTGAGCAACGGCACCATCGTGTCGATGTCCACTCCCGAGGGTGAGAAGTGGCGCATCGATCAGGCGCGCGCGGCGCAGGCCGAGCTGCCCATCAGCATCGAGGGCGCCATCCAGGCACGCATCGCCGCGCTGTCCACCACCGAGCGCGAGCTGCTCGAGCGCGCGGCCTCGCTCGGCAGCGTCTTCTGGCTCGGTGCGCTGGTCGTGCTTGGGCGCGACGTCGCGTCCACCGGCCCCCGCAGCTTCGGCATCGAGGAGCGCGCCCGCATCGAGGCGACGCTCGACGAGCTCATCGAGCGCGACTACCTGCTGCAGATGCCCGACTCGTCGGTGCCCGGCGAGACCGAGTACATCTTCAAGCACAACCTCGAGCATGGGCTGGTGCAGCGCCTCACCGCACCACCGCGCGCGCGCCAGTTTTATCGTCGCTCGGCGGAGTGGCTCGATTCGAGGATGCCGCGTGCGGAGCAGTCGGGGGAGCAGCTCGAGTTCCTCGGCACGCAGTACGAGCGCGGCGGCAGTACGGCGCGCGCCTCCGAGGTCTACTTCGCGGCGGCCGACAAGGCGCGCATCCGCTACGCCAACGGCGCGGCCGTCGAGCTCTACGAGCGCGGGCTGCGACTGCTCCCCGAGGACGACGCGTTGCCTCGCATCGATCCACTGCACAACTACGGCGACGTGCTGCAGCGTTCGGGGCGCCTGGCCGAGGCGCTCGTGGCGTTCTCGACGATGCTCGACGTGGCTTATCGCCTCGACCACACCTCGAAGTGTGGCGCGGCGCTCGGCCGGATCGCGCGCATCCACCGCGCGCGCGGCGAGTTCGTCGACGCCGAGAAGCAGCTGCGCCAGGCGCTCGCGCTGTTCCGCGCGGCGCAGGACATCCGCGGAGTCGCCGGAGTCGAGGACGATCTCGGGCGCGTGGCGTTCCTGCGTGGTGCCTACGCGGAGGCGATCGAGCTGCACGCGCGCTCACTCGATCTCCGTCGCGCGCTCGGAGACAAGCGCTCCATCGCGCTGTCGCTCCACAACCTCGCGCTCGCGCACCAGGCGTCCGGCGGTCACGGCCAGGCGATGGTGCGCTTCCAGGAAGCGCTCGCGCTGCGCCGGGAGGTCCACGATCAGACCGGCACCGTGCACTCGTTCCTCGCGGTCGCGACGGCGTGGCGTGACCGCGACGAGCCGCGTCGTGCCGTCGAGGTCCTCGAGGAGGCGCGCATCCTCGTCGAGCAGACGGGGGAACGCCTCGACGAGGCCGCGATCCTCACGCGGCTCGGCGAGGCGCTGGCGCAGCTCGCGATGCGCAAGGAAGCGCTCGAGCACCTCGAGCGCGCGGTCGAGCTGAGCATCACGTTCGGGGACCGCCTGCTGGAGAGCGAGGCGCTGCGCCTGCGCGCGGAGATCCTGCTCGAACTCGGCAACGAGACGGACGCCGCCGAGTCCGCGAAACGCTCGCTCGAGCTCGCCGAGAAGCTGGGCTCGCGGTCGGCCGTCGCGCTGGCGCACCGCGCGCTCGGTGCCGTGGCGTCGCGTCGGCCGGGCGGTGATGCGGCGTCGGACGCGCACTTCAAGATCGCCCTGGACACGCTGCTCGTTCTCGGCGCGGAACTCGAGCTCGCGCGCACCTACCACTGGTACGCCCGTGTGCTCGAACGTCGCGGCGATCGCGAGGCAGCGGAGCGCTTCGCCGCGAACGCGGGCGAGATCACGGCTCGCTTCACCGCGCTCCTGCCCCAGTCCGATACCACCGATCCGGGTGGCGAGCCGCCCCGCTAGGATGGTCTAGCCTCCGTGCGTACGCCCACGCCAGAGCAGGTGCCCGCGCACATTCGAGCGGTCATGCGCGAGCTCGAGACCGCGGGCCACGAGGCGTGGCTCGTTGGTGGCGCGGTCCGCGACCTGTGCTGGGACAAGCCCGCCAAGGACTTCGACGTCGCGAGCTCGGCCACGCCCGACGACATGCGCCGCGTGTTCGGCAAACGCGCCATTCCCACGGGCGAGAAGCACGGCACCATGACGATCCTCGTCGAGAAGAACCGACGCGATCGCGAGGGCGTCGAGGTCACCACGTTCCGCGGCGAGGGCACGTACACCGATGGGCGGCGGCCCGACTCCATCGTCTTCGTGCGCAGCATCGAGGAGGATCTCGCGCGCCGCGACTTCACGATGAACGCCATCGCGTACGATCCCACGCGGAACGAGCTGCGCGATCCGTTCGATGGGCGAGCCGACATGGAGCAGAGGCTCGTGCGTGCGGTCGGCGATGCCGTCGAGCGCTTCTCCGAGGACGGGCTGCGTGCGCTGCGCGCCGTACGCTTCGCCGCGCAGCACGACCTCGTGCTCGATCCCTCGACGATGGCAGCCATCCCCGCGACCGTCGCGGTGTTTCGCAAGGTCTCTGGCGAGCGCGTTCGCGACGAGCTCTTGAAGATTTTGCTTTCTTCCGTGCCATCGGTGGGCCTGCGGTTGCTCGCGGAGACAGGGCTCCTGCACGAGATCCTGCCGGAGCTGGAGGAGGGCATTGGCTTCCAGCAGAACCGCCACCACAGCCACGACGTGTGGGAGCACACGCTCGCGACGGTGGACGCAGCGCGAGTCCTTGCCGAGGACGAGACGCCTTGGCTCGTGCGCATGGCCGCGCTGCTGCACGACGTCGCGAAGCCGCGCACGGCGGCGCCAAAGGATGGCGCGCCAGGCGAGAACACGTTCTACAAGCACGACCTCGTCGGCGCGAAGATGACGAGCGCCATCGCCGAGCGGCTCAAGCTCTCGAACAAGGAGCGCGATCGTCTGTCGGGCCTCGTGCTCAACCACATGTTCTGGTACACGCCCGAATGGAGCGACGGCACGGTGCGACGCTTCATCAACCGCGTCGGCGCGAGCGAGCTGCCACCGCTGTTCGCGCTGCGCGAGGCCGACGTGCGCGGGCGCGGCAAGGACGAGAGCCCCGACCGCGAACTGGGTCCGCTCAAGGTGCGGATCGACGAGGAGATGAAGAAGGCGTCGGCGCTGAAGGTAGGCGATCTCGCGCTGCGCGGTCCCGATGTGCTGCGCATCCTCGCGTGCCCGCCAGGGCCGATCATCGGCGAGGTGCTGCGACGCCTCCTCGAGCGTGTCCTCGACGATCCGTCGCTGAACACGCCCGAGGCGCTGGCTGCACTGGTCCCGCAGCTCGCGCAGTAGCCGTCGCGCTGGCTACTGCGGATCGTTCCAGCCGCCAGTCGAGGCGGTGAGCGCGTTGGCCTCCTTCGGGCCCCAGGTGCCGGGCTCGTAGGTGTAGAGCGGCACCGCGTCGTCGAGCACGGGTTGCACGATGGCCCAAGCCGCCTCGACGGCGTCCTCGCGCGCGAACAGCGTGGGGTCACCTTCCATGGCGTCGTTGAGGAGGCGCTCGTACGCGCCGAGCCCGTCGTTCTCGGCGCGATATGCGAACTGCAGCTCGCGCGCGTCGCCGATCATGTCCTCGCCCGGCTTTTTCACCAGCGCACCGATCGCGAGATCGAGCTCGGGCGAGAGGCGCAGCCGCACGTAGTTCGGACGGTCGCGGATGAGCTTTGTGACCGGTGGCCGCTTGAGCTCGACCATCACCTCGGTGACGGTCACGGGCAGTTGCTTGCCGGCCCGGATGAAGAAGGGAACGCCGTGCCAGCGCCACGCGTCGATCTCGAGGCGGAGCGCTGCGAACGTCTCCTTCGTGCTGCGTCGCGCGACGCCGGGCTCGTCGAGGTATCCCTTGAACTGGCCGCGCACGATGTCGGAGGGCTTGAGGGGCTTTATCTGGCGGAACACCTTCACGAGCTCGTCGCGGACGCTCTCGCGGTACGTGGTGGCGGGCGGCTCCATCGCGAGCATACCGACGACCTGCAACATGTGGTTCTGCACGACGTCGCGGATGCAGCCGGCCTCGTCGTAGAACGCGCCGCGACCCTTGATGCCGAACTTCTCGGCCATCGTGATCTGCACGCTCTCGACGTAGTTGCGGTTCCAGATGGGCTCGAGGAACGTGTTGGCGAAGCGGAAGTACTCGAGGTTGAGCACCGTCTCCTTGCCGAGGTAGTGGTCGATCCGGAACACGGACTGCTCATCGAAGACGGTGTGCAGCGTCTTGTTGAGGATCTTCGACGTCGCTAGATCGTGACCGAACGGCTTCTCGATGATGACGCGCGCGCCGATGCCGCAGCCCGACACGCCGAGCTTCTCGACGACGACGGGGAACATGCTCGGCGGGATCGCGAGGTAGTGCACGGGATGCTCGGACGGGCCGAGCTCCTTGCGCAGCGCCTCGAACGTCGAGAGCTCACGGTAGTCGCCGTCGACGTAGCGGAGGCGATCGGCGAGCTTGGCGAACGCGGACTCGTTGTAGACGCCGGCCTCGACGCAGCTCTGCTTGGCGCGCTCGCGCAGTTGCTCGACGGTCCATCCCTGCTTGGCGACGCCGATGATCGGGACATCGAGCTTGCCGTGGCGCACCATCGACTGCAGCGCAGGGAAGATCTTCTTGTAGGCGAGGTCTCCGGTGGCACCGAAGAACACAAAGGCGTCGGAAGGCACGAGCATCAGCAGGACTCCGGGGAACGAGGCGCCCCTATTCTAGCTCACTTGGTACCGGGCCACGCCTTTGCTTTGCCGAGGGTGGTGAAGAGCACTTCAGTACACCTGCATCACGGCGAAGTGGATCCGCTCTACGCCAGCTCGGTCTCGCCCATGACGCGAAGCAAGCGCTCGTCACTCTTCATACCGAGGCGCCCGAAGATGATCTGCGCCTCCGCAAGCAGCGTCCGCCCCCCTTCGGTGTCGGTGCGCTCGAGGCGGTACTGGCCGTAGCGCATGAGGCCGTGGCCGAGCTCCGCGTCGTTGCCGATCTCGCGGAAGAGCGCGATGCCGCGCTGGTAGTAGTCGTCCGCGGTGCCAGTGCCCGAGCCGGTGTCGTCGAAGATCGTCGCCGCGTGGACCTCGCCGAGCGCGAGCAGGGCGCGCCCCACGTCGACTCGGATGCCCGCGGTCTCCGCGAGCTGGAGCGCCTCGGTGCAGTGCGCGAGCGCGTCCTCGTTGCGACCATCGGCGAGCTCGAGCAAGCCGAGGTTGTAGAGCGACTCGCAGAGCAGGCGACGATCGTCGAGCTCGACCGCGAGCGCGCGCGCGGCATCGAAGCGCGTGCGTGCTTCCCCGCGCTGACCGGAGGCGCGCGCGACCTCGCCGAGGTGATTGAGGAGCAGTGCCTCGAGCGGCATCGACCCGATCCTCACCGCGCGATCGAGCGCGGTCTGCCAGTAGGCGTTGGCGTTCACGAGATCGCCGCGATGGAACGCGAGCATGCCGAGGCCGTTGTGCGCCTCGATGATGCCCGCTGCATCGGAGAGCGTGGTGCGGAGCTCGAGCGCCTCGGCGTAGCAGGCCTGCGCAGCGTCGAAGAGACCGCGGTGTCGTTCGATGTTTCCGATGTGCATCAGCGACGCGGAGACGGACCCCTTGTCGCCGAGCTGACGACGCATCTCGAGTCCACTCGCCGAGCGATCGAGCGCCTCGTCGTAGCGCGACATGAGCCACAGCACCTGGCCGATGTCGTCGCACGAGCCGGCGACCCCGCGCGTATCGCTGGCCTGCTCGAAGAGCTCGAGGCCGCGCTCGAAGTACTCGAGCGCGAGCGGCAGGTCGCTCTTGTGCCGGTACACGCGGCCCATCTTGTTGAACGCGACGGCGGCCTTCGCGCGCGACGCGACGACCCACGAGAGGCGCAGCATGCGCTCGAACGCGCCCAGGGCGGAGTCGTAGTCGCCCTTCAGGTGAAAGACGGAGCCGAGGTCGTGCCAGAGGTGGATACGGCTCGCGACGTCGTGCGGCCCGAGGCAGCCCAGCGCGGCGACGTACAGCCGGATCGCCTTGTCGTTGAAGTAGCGCGCACGGGCAGCATCGGCGGCACGGCGATAGCGCATCGCGGCGCCCTCGGCCTCGCCGGCGCGCTCGAGGTGGCGACCGATCTCCTCCTGCTCCTCTTCGCCGCGGCCGCGCGGGCGCAGCTCGAGCCACTGCGCGACGAGGCGGTGATAGCGACGCCGGCGATCGTCGTCGAGGCCCGCGTAGACGACGTCGAACCACGGCGGCGCGGCGAAGCGAAACTCGCGCTCGCCCGCAATGGTGGACTGGCCCTCGGGCTCCTCGACGAGCAGGCCGCGCTCGACGAGATCTTGCAGCACGGTGCCGACCTCGTGGCGTGTTCGATCACCGGCCGCGGCGACCTCGCCGAGCGTGGGACCGTCGGGATCGCCGCTGTCGAGCGCGATGGCGCGGATGAGCGCGACGACCGCGTCGAGCCAGAACGCCTCGCCGCACGCGGCAGCCTTCTGCAGCACGTCGCGCTCGTACGCCGGCATCGCGCGCAGGCGCTCCGTGACGATGCCGGCGAGCTCGCGCGGCAGCGGTAGCAGCGTGCGCAGGCGCGCCGCGTCGAAGTGCCACGGGCTCTCGTCGCTCTCGCGTACGAGCGCCAGCGTCTCGCGGAGGTAGCGCACGAGGCTCTCGAGCGCGCGTGGGGTCGTCTCCATGCGCTCCTTGGCGTGGAGCGCGAGTTCGTCGGGCAGCGGCGAGACGCCCGCGAAGTCGGAGAGCAGCTCGGCGGCCTCGTCGGCCGAGAGCGGCTCGAGCTGGATGCGCTCGAGGACGAGCTCGCCGTCACCGAACGTGGGGTGCGCCTCGAACAGCTCGGGCCGACCGACGCAGATGATGAGCACCGGGAGGTCGGCGAGGCCGACGGCGAGGTAGTGGAGAAGGTTGATGGTCTCGGCGGACGCACGCTCCACGTCGTCGAGCACGAGCGTGAGGCGCGAGTGCTTCGCGTCGGCCTCGAAGAAGCGGCGCACGGCGATGAACGTGCGCGCCTGCAGCTGAGACGGAGAGTCCGCGAGCGGCTGCACGACCACGCTGTCCGGAAACGGAAACCCGACGAGGTGCGCGAGCAGGTGCGAGACCTCGAGCGCGCGCACAGGGCCAACCGTGGCCTCGACGACCTGCGACAGCTGCTCGCGCGCCAGCACCTCGTCGTGCTCGTCGAGCGCGATGCCGAAGCGGATCGAGAACAGGCGACGGAATGCTGCGTACGGTGCCCCGCTCGGATCACCCGCATACGTCCGCAGCACGCGCGCATTGGCATCACGCTCGACGATGCGATGCGCGAGCTCGGCGCACAGCCGCGTCTTGCCGATGCCCGCCGGGCCAAGCACGCTGACGAAGCTCGGCCCGCGCTCGGGCACGCACGCCCGCTCGACGAGGCGAGCCAGGATCGCGGTGCGACCAACGAAGCGCGGCTCGTCGTTGCGCGCGAGCGACTCCTCGTCTTCGGTGAGCAGCTCGCTGTCGAGCACCTCCGCACCGAGCGCCGCCGGCACGCGCGATGTCCGGCAGGCGATGCACAGCTCGCTGTCATCGCTGACGGGCTGCCCGCAGCCGGCGCAGGACCTCGCGATGTCCGACTGACACCTGCGGCAAGTCGTCGCGCCCGGGCGGTTCGTGCTGGCGCAGCGCGGGCAGTTCATCGAGGGCTCATCCTTGCGAAACAACGTGGTGAATTCGGCGCAACCTAACAGGCTCGTTCATGTAGGACAAGGTCGCACTCACACGGTCGTCCCGCGTTGCCACCTGACCGTTGACAGCGCAAAGGAGAGCAGTGTAGGTACACGGCTCCTTCGGCTCCTTAGCTCAATTGGTTAGAGCAGACGCTTCATACGCGTAAGGTTCTCAGTTCGATTCTGAGAGGAGCCACCAGCAGGTTCTCGACGCGTCTCGATGGCCGCGTTGGGCGATTGCGCGGGTGGCACGGACGCCTCCGTGAGGCTCGAGCGTTGCACCTCCATGGCGATCACCTGGACCGCCGTCTGGAAGCAGGCATCATGCGGTGATGGGTGCCTTCCTGGACACGCCCTCGGGCGCGGATGTGGTGTCGGTCGATCCTTCGAACCGCGAGGAGGTGGGACGTGTCCGTGCGTCCACGCCCGCCGAGGTCAAGGCGGCCATCGAGCGCGCACGCGTCGCGCAGGTGAGCTGGGGGGCGCTCCCGTCGCGAGATCGGAGCCGCAAGCTCGAGGCCTTCCGCGATGCCGTTCGCGATCACGGCGAGGAGCTCTCCGAGTTGCTCTCGCGCGAGTGCGGCAAGACGCGCTTCGAGGCGCTGGTGCAGGAGGTCGTGAACTTCACCGATCTCATGTCGTACTTCATCGAGCACGGCCCCGAGATCCTCGCGCCTAGAAAGCTGTCCCTCCACCTCCTCAAGCATCGCGCGAGCTATCTGCACTGGGCTCCGCGCGGCGTCGTCGGGGTCATCTCCCCGTGGAACTACCCGCTGGCCATCGGTGGCGGCGGGCTCTTCATGGCGCTCGCAGCGGGCAACGCCGTCGTGCACAAGCCATCCGAGCTCACGCCGCTCATCGCGGAGCGTACGCGCGCGTTGTTCATCGAGGCCGGGCTGCCGGGCGATCTGTTGCAGGTCGTGCACGGTCGCGGCGAGGTGGGGCAGGCGCTCATCGAGGGTGGCGTCGACTTCGTGCACTTCACGGGATCCACGGCAGTGGGCCGCAAGATCGGTGCAGCCTGTGGCGAGCGCCTCATCCCGTGCGCGCTCGAGCTCGGGGGGAAGGCGCCGGCGATCGTGTGCGCGGACGCCGACGTCGATCGGACGGCGCAGGCGCTCGTGTGGGGCGCGTTCGCGAACCAGGGCCAGGTCTGTGCATCAGTGGAGCGCGTCTACATTCACGCGGCGATCTATGACGTGCTCGTCGGCAAGATCGTGGAGCGCACGCGGCAGCTCCGCCTCGGCGATCCACGACAGCCCGAGGTCGACGTGGGCGTGATGACCTCGGAGCGCCAGGTCGACATCGTCGAGTCGCGCGTGAAGGACGCGACCGCGCGCGGCGCGCGCGTGGAGGTGGGCGGCGCGCGGAGGCCCGGCGGCCTCGGTTACGAGCCGACGGTGCTCACGGCCTGCACGCAGGACATGGACGTGATGCGAAAGGAGATCTTCGGACCGGTCATGCCGATCATGAAGGTGCGCGACGAGGCCGAGGCCGTACAGCTGGCCAATGACTCCGAGCTCGCACTCGTCGCGTACGTGTTCACCGTGGATCGCGACAAGGGTCGCAGGCTCGCCGAGCAGATCGTCGCAGGGACCGTGATGGTGAACGACGTGCTCGTCACGCACGGGGCGCCCGAGACCCCGTGGAGCGGGCTCAAGGCGTCCGGGTATGGCCGTGCCCACTCGGACGAGGGGCTACGTGATCTCTGCCAGGAGCGACACGTGAACTACGATCGCGTCGCGCTCCCGAAGGAGCTCTGGTGGTATCCGTACTCGGAGACGATGTACCGGCGCGCCTTGACGGCGCTGCGGTGGTTCTTCAGATGAGAAGGACAGGAGTCAGGAGACGGGCGACCGGTCACACAAACGGGTCGCTCGCTCCTGCTCTCGTGCTTCAGCCGCTTCGAACGAAGAAGCTAGCGCTTCGGCCGCTTCGAACGAAGAAGCTAGCGCTTCTTCTTGGACGGAGGCGCAGCCTTTTTCGGGGCCGGCTTCTTGGCAGCGGGCTTCGGGGCCGGCTTCTTGGCAGCGGGTTTCGGAGCCGGCTTCTTGGCTACTGGAGCCGGCTTCGCTGCGGGCTTCGAAGCCGCCTTGGCCGGCGCGGCCTTCGCGGCTTTCACCGGAGGAGCCTTCGCAGGCAGCGCCTTTGCCGGAGCGGCCGCCTTCGCAGGCACCTCGACCTTGGCTGGAGCCGCCTTCTTGCCGGGCTTGGCCTTCGGCGTGGGTGCGCCGTCGCCGGTGGTCATCGCCAGCACAGGGAGGTTGAGCCCCTTGCGGTTGTGGATGAGCACGCGCTTGTCGGTCTGGAAGGTGACCTCGATCTTGTCGCTTCCGATGTTGTCGGTGACGTAACCGACGCCGAACTTCGGGTGCGACACGATCTCCAGCTCCTTGAAGTACTCGCCGATGCCATAGGGGCGCGGCGGCTTCTTGGACTTGGCCATCACCTGATCCCAGGTTGGCTTCTGCTTCGTCGCCTTCTTCTTCAGGGGAGCCACCGCTTCGACCTCCTCGTCGTCACGCGGCTTCTTGTATGGGTGCACGTGACCGCACGAATTACACTGGACGCGTCGAACCTCGTCCTCGTACTTCGATACGATGTGGTGACTCGTGGAATGGCATTTGGGACAATGAGCTTCGATTTCCGCGCCCACGTCGTTCATCTCGTCGTCGAAAATGAACTCCTCCATTCGCTGTCCTCGGGGGTGAGGGTGGCCGGTTTCGCCACCCGAAATGTCAACTGGCAAATCACCAATTGACCGCTAAGCAGCTATCACGTAACGCATTAATCGGCAAACAAAAAGTTTGAGACGTCGACCGGGCGCATGCTCGTCACCGCCCACGAGTGCTACCATGGCGCGCGTGTCGAAGCAGGGCCAAGAGGTCGCGGGGCGTCGCGAACGTATCCGCCTGCTCATCGAGCTGGGACGACCCAAAGAGGCGCTGCGCCTCATCTATCGGTTACGTGGGCAGTCGCGTGAGCAGGGTGACGAGGGCGCGGAAGTGGCCGAGCTCGAGGGCCTGGCGCTCATCCGCATGGACGACTGGGATGCGGCGCAGCGGGCGCTCCTCGATGGCCTGCGCCTCACGCCACACCGTGCGCACCTGCACTACCTCAAGTTCTTCGCGGACCGTGGCAAGAACGATCTGAAAGCAGCCGGAGAGAGCCTGCGCGAGGCCCTGAGGCTTGCGGCCGAGGAGCCCGTCTATCTGCGGGCCCACGCGGAGCACCTGTCGGAGCAGAAGGCGCACCTCCCGGCCATCGAGCAGGCGCGGCTGGCGGTGCATCACGGGCCGGACCGCGCGCAGAACCACGTGACGCTCGGGTACGTGCTGTCCTCCGCCGGGGACAAGAAGGCCGCGCGCAGGAGCTACGACAAGGCGCTCGAGCTCGATCCGGACGACGCGACCGCGTGGAACAACCTCGGCTGCCTCGACATGGAGGAGGGCAACACCCCGGGCGCCCGCGAGCGCTTCCGCGAGTCGCTCCGCCTGTACCCTGAAGGACCGCGGGCGCTCAAGAACCTCGCGCAGACGCTGACCGGCCGCACCGAGGAGGGCTTCGTGCGCTGGGACGACTGGGTGCGAGGGCTCGCGGAGGAGCTGGTGGCGGTCGACGAGCTGGCACTCCTGCTCGCGCTGGCCTTCGAGGCGGAGGCCGCGAACACGATCCTGTGGATGGCGCTCAAGAAGCCGGGGCGTGCGCGTGGGCTCGCGGCGCTGGCCGGCGTCTCCATGTGGACGGTGCTCGCGCTGGTGAGGCTCGGCGGGGGCGCGCGCCTCGCGGGCGCGGGCCTGGGCATTGCGGCATCGCTCGGCTCGAAGCGCTGGTTCGGTCCGCAGCGCCAGCGCCTGCGTGACGAGCTGCGCTATGCAAAGATCGCGTTCGAGGTCGTGCGTCGCGACTGGCTGGACGGTCGGACCAGCCGCGCTGCACGCGATGCGGCAGCGCGCCGGCTCGTCGAGCGCGTCGTGCTCTGTCTCCGGCAGTCCCGTACGAACGTACCGTCCAAAGACCCGAGCGAGCCGCGCGAGAAAGACCCCCGATGAGTGATCCGATCGACGACCTCCAGGCCGCAGTCGCGGCGCTGCCCGACAACGTACCGCTGCGCAGACAGCTCGCCACCGAGCTCGAGCGCGCCGGTCGCAGCGAGGACGCGCTGCTGCAGCTCGAGCAGCTCGTCGCGCGCGCCCCGAAGGACGGCGCGGCCAGGCTCGCGCAGGCTCGCTGCCTTTACGACGTGGGCAAGTACAAGGACGCGCTCGCGAGCTACGACGCCGCGGTCGCCGACGAGGTTGCGCTCGCCGACGCCGCGCTGCGCGAGAAGATCGCGCGCGCCGATCTCGATCCGCGTGCGCGCATTCGCCTCGTCGCCGACGGTCCCGATCAGAAGAACGACGACGCGCAGGTCAGGCTCGAGGCGGGCGCCACCATCGAGGAGCCGCAGGTCACGTTCGCCGACGTGGGCGGTCTCGATGCCCTGAAGGAGAAGATCCGCCTCCGCGTGATCCACCCGCTGCGCCGCCCCGACCTCTACAAGGCCTTCGGCAAGAAGACCGGTGGCGGCCTCCTGCTGTACGGGCCACCCGGCTGCGGCAAGACGTTCCTCGCGCGCGCGACGGCCGGTGAGGCAGGCATCCACTTCGTCGCGGTCGGCGTCGAGGACGTGCTCGACATGTGGCTCGGAGGCTCGGAGAAGAAGCTTCACGAGCTGTTCCGCCTCGCGCGCCAGAAGGCCCCGGCGATCCTGTTCTTCGACGAGGTCGATGCCATCGGGGGCAAGCGCTCGGCGCTCCGCAACGAGAGCTACCGCACGCTCGTCACGCAGTTTCTCTCGGAGCTCGACGGCACGGGCGGGCGATCGGAGGGCGTGCTCGTCATCGGTGCGACGAACGCGCCCTGGGACGTCGATGGTGCGTTCCGTCGCCCGGGTCGCTTCTCGGACGTGTTGTTCGTGCCACCGCCCGATCTCCAGGCACGCGTCGAGATCCTCAAGCTCAAGCTCGAGGGCAAGCCGCACGGTGCCGTCGATATCCCCTCCATCGCGCGCCGCACCGAGCTCTTCTCCGGTGCTGATCTCGAGCACGTCATCGATGCCGCCGTCGAGGCCGCGCTCACCGATTCGCTCAGCTCGGGCAGCGTCCGCCCCATCCAGATGAACGATCTCGACGCGGCACTCGCGCGCATCAAGCCCACGACCACCGAGTGGTTCGCCTCCGCCCGCAACTTCGCCACCTACGCCAACGACGGCGGCCAGTTCGACGACGTGCTCGAGTTCATCAAGAGGCACCGACTCGGATGAGGCGCGCGAGGGACGCGCGGTGGGGGGAGGCTCGCGCAGCTGTGCTGCGGGAGGGGGGACGGGAACGTCCCGCCCTGATGGGCTTCATCAAGAGGCACCGACTCGGATGAGGCGCGCACTCGCCGTGCTGCTCATGCTCCTCACGATCTCGGCCTTCGCCGGCAAGCACCCCGCGGACGAGACGCTGGCGCGCCTGGCGCGCGCGTTCGACGCGAAGGATCGCGCCGCCGTCGAGCGCGAGATCGTGGACCCGTGGAGCGGCACGCGCTTCATCACGAGCTGGGACGAAGCGGGCTGGAAGGACGCGGCGCGCGCGCTCCGGGGTGCCAAGCTCGAGTCGAGCGCGACCGACACGCGCATCTACATCGTAAAAATCCACGCTCGGCAGCGCAAGGTGAGCGTCTTGCGGCGCGACGACCGCTGGCTGCTCGACTACAACTCGTTCCTGGGGCCGTTCCCGACCTTCTAACTGTTGCTGCTCGGATCCGCGCATGCTAGCGGTCCGTTCGTGCACGAGATCATCGCGCTGGGGCAGCGGCAGAAGCGCCGCGAGAAGACGGACACCGTCGAGTTCTCGCTCGCGCGCATCGACGCTGCGCGCTTCCATGCGCAGGTGAAGGGACCGGCCAAGACGCTCGAGCTGAGGGCCGAGCGGTTCATCGCGCGTCCGCAGCCGCGGCTCGCGTTCTCGGAGCGGACGGGCTCGGTCGAGAAGTGGACGCACCGCATCGTGAAGGCGGGCAAGCTGCGCCTCTTCCGCATGTGGAAGCTGTTCGGTGAGGCGGAGGCCGCGGCGCTGGCAGCCATCGGCTCCGACGCCGTGCCGCGTCCGCTCGCGGAACGCCTCGCCTGGCTCCGCCGCTCGCGCCGGCTGTAGTCGGTCATGACGGTCTGGCGCTTCCTGCGGCAGCTGTCGTTCCTGTACTTCATCGTGCCGATCGCGCTCGGCTCGGCGATCGCGCTCTCGCTCAAGAGCTATCGCTACACCGCGATGCAGGCCGACCGCGCGGAGCAGTCGCTCGACGAGCCGTACCACCTGCTCGCCAACGAGACGCTCGACCGCATCGACAACTTCATCATCGACTCCGATCGGCAGTTCTTCGATCTCGTCGATCTCGACCACCTGCAGGACTTCGCGCGGCAGTGGGGCAACATCGTGCGCCTGTCGCCGGCCATCGACTCGGCGCTCGTCCTCGACGAGAACCTCGCGCCCGTGCAGGGCGCCTCCGTGTCGAAGCGGAAGGAGGCGTTCCGCGACGTCTTCATGCAGAAGATCCTGCCCGACCTGCCGCTCGCGGAGCTCCCGCCGGACTCGCACCGCCACATCAACAAGGCCTATGACGGGCACGAATACCTCGTCAGCTACATCAAGCGCGAGCACGGCGACCGCACGTTCTACATCGTGCTGAAGATCAGCCTCGACTACGTCGAGAAGACGCTGTTTCCCGACGTCTTCTCGCGCCTCGCCGGCCAGGTGCTCTTCTGCGTGCGCGATGGCAATGGCAACGTCGTGTACGGCGCTCCCATCGAGACGACGGGCATCGCCGCTCGGCTCTTCTTCGAGAACCGCTTCCCCACGACGCTGTATCGCTGGCGACTGCAGATGGCGCCGACGCGCGCCGCCACGCTCGCGCTCGAGGAGAAGGCGCGGCGCCGCAACGATCGGCTGCTCACGACGCTGACCCTCGTCACGTTCCTGGCCGCGATGATCTTCGTCGTGTACGCGAGCATCAAGGACTCGCGCGCCAACCAGCTCAAGACCGACTTCATCTCCAATGTCTCGCACGAGCTCAAGACGCCGCTGTCGGTGATCCGCATGTTCGCGGAGCTCCTCGCCACCGAGCGCGTGCAGAAGCCGGAGAAGGTGAAGGAGTACGGCGCGACCATCACGCGCGAGGCCGAGCGTCTGTCGCGGCTCATCGAGAACGTGCTCGACTTCTCGCGGATGGAGCGCGGCGGCACGGCGTACGAGTTCCAGGATGGTCGCCTCGACACCGTCGTGGAGCGTGCGCTCGACGTGTATCGCCAGCGCGTCGAGCGCGAGGGCGGCAAGCTGGTCACCAAGATCGACGCAGGCCTCCCGTCGCTCGCCATCGACGAGAACGCGATGACGCTCCTGCTCCTCAACCTCCTCGAGAACGCGGTGAAGTACGGTCGCGGAGAGATAGGGGTGTACCTCACGCGCGTCGGCAACCACCTGCGGCTCGTCGTGAACGATCAGGGGCCTGGCATCCCGCGTGAGGAGCACAAGAAGGTCTTCGAGCGCTTCTACCGTACGCAGAGCGCGCGCCGCACGAACGTGCGCGGCTCCGGCATCGGGCTGTCGCTGGTCAAGCACATCGCCGAGGCGCATGGCGGCACCGTCACCATCGACTCCGACGTCAGCGCCGGCGCGGCGTTCCTCGTGGATCTGCCCATTGTCGCAATGAACCCTGTGCTGGTTTAAAACCTGGCGCTCCGAATGGATGCTTCGAAAAAGCGCGTGCTGATCGTCGAGGACGAGCCGGACATCGTGCGCGGGCTGTCGGACGCGCTCGAGTTCGAGGGCTTCGACGTCGCGTCCACGGGTCTGGGTCGCGAGGGCGTACGCCTCATGCGCGAGGAGCCGGCCGACTGCGTGATCCTCGATCTCATGCTGCCGGACATCAACGGCTACCAGGTGTGCGAAGAGATCCGCGCGACCAACGCGCTGGTGCCGATCATCATGCTCACCGCGCGCGGGCAGGAATCCGACAAGATCCGCGGGCTCGAGGTCGGCGCTGACGACTACATGACCAAGCCGTTCTCCGTCGGAGAGCTGCTCGCTCGTATCGGTGCGATCTTCCGTCGCCTGCACCGCGTGCCGGTCGAGGACGTGATCCGCATCGGCGACAGCGTCGTCGATCTCGCGAAGCACACGCTGACCCGCGCGAAGAAGTCGACGGCGCTCACGTTCTACGAGGTCGAGCTCCTGCGGCTGCTGTGGGAGAAGTCCGGACAGCCCATCTCTCGCGACGAGATCCTCGACAAAATCTGGGGCACCGAGGCGTATCCCTCGAACCGCACCGTCGACAACTTCATCGTGAAGCTGCGCAAGAAGGTCGAGCCTTCCGCGGAGCCCAAGCACATCCTCACCGTCTACGGGTTCGGCTACAAGCTCGCGCCGTGAGCGTGCAAGCGGGCACTAACGACCGCTGTACGTGATGCTCACCTTGGAGAAGCCGCCGTTGGTCAGCGCGGTCTGCGTGGATGCCGTGCCGTTGCGGTTGAAGGTGAACGTGCCCTCGTTGTTCTGCGTCGTCGCCGTGGAGTCGCCGCTCGCGAGCTCCAGACGAATCGTGTAGATGCCGTCACCCGCCTGCGCGCCGAGGTTCCAGTTCGCGGTCAGCGAGCCGTACGCGGCCTGCGTCGCACTGGACACCGCGTCCATGTCGTTCGCGCCGGCCTTGCCGACCCACCCGAGGAGATACTCCTTTCGCGTGTTGGCCCAGCGACCGATGGTCTTCACGAACGTGCCGTTGTTCTCGATCCACACGGCGACGACGTTCTTCGGCGCGTAGGCTCCGGTCGGCGGAGCCGAGGTCGTGAAGGTGACCGTCAGCGATTCGAGCTTCGCCATGTCCGGCGCGGCAGCCATCGCGAGGTCGGGCGTTGGGTTCACCGTGCCGAGATCCTCGGTGCCTGCAGCCGCATCCTTGCTGCTCGATGCCGCATCGGTCGTTCCGGCGTCATCGCCGACAACCGTGCCATCTCCGACCGGGCCGCTGGGGAGGCATCCCGACATGGACAGGATGAAGGATAGAGCGAGCAGGGTCTTCACGCCGCTCTGCGAGTGCAACGAGCGATCCATCCGCCAAGTACGCCATCACAGCGGCGTGGTCCGCGTCGTCCGCATGGAGCTGGGTGGGGGCATCCCCCTCAGCCTGGAGGAACACCGGCACAATCAAGGCTATTATTGCACTGCAAAAAAAAGGCACGCTGCACGTCCCGATGACCCACGCACAGCTGATCGCCCAGGAGCTCTCCCTCAAGACGGACCAGGTCGAGCGCACGCTCGCGCTGTTCGCGGAGGGCGCGACGATGCCGTTCATCGCGCGCTATCGCAAGGAGGTCACGGGCAACCTCGACGAGGTGCAGATTGGCAAGATCGAGGAGCGCGGTCGGTACCTCAAGGAGATGGACGAGCGTCGCTCGGCCATCGAGAAGGAGGTCGCGGGGCAGGGCAAGCTCACCGACGGGCTCAAGGCGAAGCTCGCGGCCGCGCAGACGAAGGCCGAGCTCGAGGATCTGTACCTCCCGTACAAGCCGAAGCGCCGCACGCGCGGCATGATCGCCCGCGAGCGTGGCCTCGAGCCGCTCGCCACGATGATCATGGAGCAGGCACTCGGCGGCACGATCGAGGAGGCCGCGGCGAAGTTCGTCGACGCCGCGAAGGAAGTGCCGGACGGAAAGGCTGCACTCGCCGGCGCACGCGACATCGTCGCCGAGCTGCTCTCCGAGCGCTCCGAGGTCCGCGCCAAGCTGCGCAAGCTCGCCGAGGAGCAGGGCGGCATGACGAGCAAGGTGCTCACGGGCAAGGAAGTGGAGGCCGCGAAGTTCAGCGACTACTTCGACTGGAACGAGCAGGTCGCGCAGATCCCGTCTCACCGCCTGCTGGCCGTGCGCCGCGGAGAGAAGGAAGGCTTCCTGCGCGTCGCGATGGTCGTCGACGAGGCGCAGGCCGTCGGGGTCGTCTCCGACAGCGTCACGAAGAACCCGAAGTCGCCGTTCGCCGGCGAACTCTCGATGGCGATCGAGGATGCGTGGCGTCGCCTGCTGTCGAGCGCCGTGGAGGTCGATGTTCGGCTCTCGCTCAAGGACAAGGCCGACAAGGAGGCCATCGAGGTCTTCGCCGCCAACCTGCGGCACCTGCTGCTCGCGTCGCCGCTCGGCGGCAAGCGCGTGCTCGCCGTGGATCCCGGATTCCGCACCGGCTGCAAGGTCGTTGCGCTGTCCGCCGAGGGCGCGCTCCTCGAGCACACGGTGGTGTATCCGACGCAGTCCGATCGCCGCCTCGAGGAGGCCGAGCAGACCATCCAGCTGCTGTGCGTCAAGCACCGCATCGAGGCCATCGCGCTCGGTAACGGCACGGCGTCGCGCGAGACCGAGTCGTTCCTGCGCAAGCTCGCCACCGAGAAGCGCATCAACGACGCGACCATCGTCGTCGTCAGCGAGTCCGGCGCCTCCATCTATTCGGCGTCCGAGATCGCGCGCCAGGAGCTGCCCGACCAGGACGTCACCGTCCGCGGCGCGGTGTCGATCGGTCGTCGCCTGCAGGACCCGCTCGCGGAGCTCGTGAAGCTCGATCCGAAGAGCATCGGTGTCGGGCAGTATCAGCACGACGTCCACCAGCCGACGCTCCAGCGTTCGCTCGACCAGGTCGTCGAGAGCTGCGTGTCGGGCGTCGGGGTCGACGTGAACACCGCATCGGTGAAGCTGCTCCAGTACGTCTCCGGCGTCGGCGCGTCGCTGGCCGAGGGCATCGTGAAGAACCGGACGGACAACGGCCCCTTCCGATCGCGGAAGGCGCTGCTCGAGGTCCCGCGCCTCGGTGCGCGTGCGTACGAGCAGTGCGCTGGTTTCCTTCGTGTGCGTGGAGGCGAGAACCCGCTCGACAACTCGGCAGTGCACCCGGAGAGCTACGATGTCGTGGCGCGCATCGCGACCGATCTCGGTGTCGAGGTCGGTGGGCTCATCGGCAAGCCCGACCGGGTCCGCGATCTCGATCTCGGCAAGTACGTCGACGAGAAGCGCGGCCTCCTCACGCTGAAGGACATCGCCGCCGAGCTCGAGAAGCCGGGTCGCGATCCGCGCGCCACGTTCGAGGCCGTCTCGTTCGATCCGAGCATCACGGCCATCGAGCACCTGCAGCCCGACATGGTGCTGCAGGGCGTCGTCACCAACGTCACCAAGTTCGGCGCGTTCGTCGATGTCGGGGTCCACCAGGATGGGCTCGTGCACGTCTCGGAGATCGCCACCAAGTTCGTGAAGGATCCGGCCGAGGTGGTGAAGGTCGGTGATCGCGTGAAGGTGCGCGTGCTCGAGGTCGACCTGCCGCGCAAGCGCATCGGGCTCAGCATCAAGCGCGCTGCCGAGAGCATCAAGGCGAGCGGGGCACCCGAGCCCCGAGCCCCACGTGATCCGCACCAGCCGAACCGCGGAGGTGGTGGCGCGCGTCCGCAGCAGAAGCAACCGCAGGCACCGCAGGCCCAGCCGTTCAACAACCCGTTCGCCAAGCTCGGGCAGCTCCCCAGGCGATAGCAGCCGAGCGGTCAGTCGTAGTACGATGGAACGCGACGGCGCGCGTCGCGCGAGAGGATGAGTCCATGGTGTCGGCGAGTGGCGTCAGATGGGTACTTGCGCTGGGAGTGGCCTGCCTCGTTGCGGTGCAGCTCGAGGGCTGCGGCCAGGTCGTGAGCCTGCTCGGTGGTGACGCCGGAACCAACGACGCGAGCGCGGGGCTCTCCAACGGCGACACGTGCGCCACCGGCCCCGAGTGCTCGAGCGGTCACTGCACCGACAACGTGTGCTGCGATACCGCGTGCGATGGCGTGTGCGAGTCGTGCATCGTCACGAACAACAAGGGCACGTGCTCGGCGGTGCCACAGGGCCAAGATCCCCGCGCGCAGTGCAGCCCGATCGTCGCGAACATGCCGGACGGTGGCGCCGACGACGGGGGTGTCGCGCTCAACCTGCCCGACGGCGGCGTCGACGTCATGAACGCGAAGTGCGCGGGTAGCTGCAACGGCAGCAGGGCGTGCGTGTACCCCGGCGCGTCCACCGCGTGCGGCGACAGCTTCTGCAACACGACCCAGGAGGTCGCGCTTCCGCAGTGCGACGGTCAGGGGCACTGCCAGATCGAACCGACCGCGTGTGTGGCCTACACGTGTGGCCCGACCGCCTGCAAGACGAGCTGCATCGGCAACATGGACTGCGACAGCGGGTCGTTCTGCAACACGCTCGGCCAGTGCCAGGCCCAGAAGGTCCAGGGCGCCAACTGCGCAACGCTGTCCGAGTGCACCAGCGGCTTCTGCTCGAACGGCGTGTGCTGCAACACCGACTGCAGCCAGATCAGTGGCGGCGACTGCGACAAGGCCGGCTTCGTCGGTCAATGCAAGTGCGCACCGAACGGCGTCGTGTGCAACAGCGCCTGCCAGGCCTATTACCCGGACCTCGACGGCGATGGCTACGGCGATCACAACGGGGCTGCCGTGGCGGGCTGCGGCAGCACCGCGCCGCTGCTGAACTACGTAGCCAACAACAGTGACTGTTACGACGCTCCCGATGCCAGCAAGCCCAACGCGAAGAACGCGTTCCCGGGCTCGTCGTTCAGATCGACGGCGAATCGAGGCGACGGGAGCTACGACTACGACTGCGACGGGCTCGAGTCCAAGGTCGAGATCGAGCGTCCGGGCGCCATGTGTGGTGGATGCGGATCACCGCTCCCGACTTCCCACGGCTTCGTCTGCGCCCCCCCCGATCCCGCGGTGTGCACGGAGAACACGACGACCAAAGCGTCGCGCTTCATGGCGTGCGACCTCGCGTACAGCCCGATAACCGGCTCGTACAACTGCGTCGGTCAGTCGTTCATCTTCCTGTGCAACAAGCCGCCTTGTTACACGTACGACCAGAAGGGCTTCAACACGACTGTCGCGTGCGGCGCGTTCGGCACGTACGTCGAGTGCGGGGCGTGCAATGGCTCGGGCGGTGTCACGTCCGCCGAGAACTTTGCGAGCCGTCAGCAATCCTGCCACTGAGGAAACGAAAATGACCAGAAGAGTCGTCGATACCGCATCAGCCCCCAAGGCCATCGGGCCGTACAGCCAGGCGATCGTCGCCAACGGGTTGTGCTTCTGCTCGGGTCAGATCCCGCTCGATCCCACGACTGGCCAGATCGTCGAGGGCGACATCCGCGTGCAGACTCGCCGCGTGCTCGACAACCTGTCGGCGGTGCTCGAAGCCGCCGGATCGACGCTGCAGAACGTCGTGCGCACGACGATCTTCCTCGTCGATCTCGGTGACTTCAACGTGGTGAACGAGATCTACGGCGGCTACTTCCAGAGCGAGCCGCCGGCGCGCGTGACCGTGCAGGTCTCGGCGCTACCGCGTGGCTCGCGGGTCGAGATCGACGCGATCGCGACCGCGGCCTAGAGCGGATCTGCGAGGTCGCTGTGGCGCGTGCCGCCGAACTCTGCGACGAGCGTGTCGTCGTAGTGGTCGGCGTAGTCTGCGATGCGGCGGATCATCTCTTCGACCTCGACGGTGTCGAGGCCCGTGGTGGAGCGATCGGCGGTGAGCACGATGTCGCTGTCACGCACGCCAAACGCGGCCTGCGTGAGGCCGCTCGCGTTGAGCTCGAGCAGTCGGCGGAAGAGCGCGGGGCTGGCCAGCGCGGTCTCGCTCGCACGGAGCACTGGCGCGACGACCTGGATGGTGTTCGGCTCTCCGCGATGCGTCGTGAGCGAGACGTGCACCTCGGCCGAGCCCTGACGCAGACGCCAGGCATGCGCATGTGTGCCGTCGAGGCGGCAGGCAGCGGGGTCGAGGTTGCGGCGCGAAAGGGCGGCCTCGACCATCTGGGCGCAGGCGCGCAGGTTGGTCTCGGTCGCGTTGTCGAAGAGCGTCATGCAGCAGCTCCGCGACGTGCCAAGGTTGCTAGGCGGCCTTCTGGATGTAGCCGGAGCGCAGGCAGCGCGTGCAAACGCGCAGGTGCACCGGCTTGCCCGCCACGACTGCGTGGACGCGCTTGATGTTCGGGTGCTGGACCCGCTTGGTCTTGATGTTCGAGTGGCTCACGCGGTTACCCGTGAGACCGCCCTTGTTGCAAAGCTCACACTTATTGGCCATGACGCACTCCCAAAGGAGGGACTTACTATCATCCCTTCGGAGGGCTTGCAATCGTTCTGGTGCGTTCGTCTCGATCACCACGCTTCTGGTGATCGTGCTGCCGGGCTGTCGCAAGCATCGGGCCCCCACCGTCGATGCGGCTGTCCACGATCTCGCGCCGGTGATGACCGCGCCCCTCGAGGAGCGCGCCACCTCGCGCAAGGTGATGGGCGAGGTGCTCGCCGGTGACAAGGGCGCCGCGTTCGCGACGGTGAAGCTCGGAACGCCGGGCAAGGTGCGCTCCGTCGTCGCCGACGAGGACGGCCACTTCGAGCTCGGCGCGGTTGCGCCCGGCGCGTATGCCATCACCGCGGCTGACAAAGGCCTCGCTGCCTTCACCGGCCTCGACGTCGGCATTGATCCGCAGCAGCCGGCGATCGTCGAGGTGAAGCTCGTCCTCGAGCCCACTGCGCCCCTCACCGGGATCGTGCGCGGAAAGGGTGGCAAGCCGCTCGCAGGCGCGGTCGTGCGCATCGAGGAGACGGAGCGCCCGCTGCCGCTCGAGCTGGAGACGGCGCTCGACGGTCGCATCGCGGCGGCCGGTCGGATCAAAGGTCGCGCGTATCGCATCACGATCCACCGCGCGGGCTACCTCTCCGACGGTCCACGACTCGTGCGCGCGGGCGGCCCGCCGTTCGACGTGCAGCTCGCGCAGGGCGCTGCGCTCGAGGGCGTGGTCGTCGACGAGGCCGGTGTCGCCGTCGCGAACGCCGAGCTGGCCGTGATCGGCACCGTCGAGGGCCACGCGGCAGAGGACGCGATGCCTGCACCCGTGGCAGGCACGACGACGGGCGGAGGCTGGACACGCCTCGTCGAGGGCGGCGAGCTCGGCGTGCTGACGGGCGGCATTCCGTACCCGCCGCTCGTGCCGGCCGTCGCGACGTCCTCGGTCGCCGCGGGGCAGCCGCGCTCCGATGCGCACGGCAGGTTCGCGATCGCCGAGCTGCCCGCTGGCAAGGTGGTCGTGACCACGCGCCATCCGGACTTCGCGGGCGCGACCAGCGTGCCGGTGGTCCTCGTCGCGGGCGAGACGCGCACGATCCGCATCGAGCTCAGCCGCGGCGCGCGCATCGTCGGACGCGTGCTCGACGAGCAGCGGCTCGGCATCGAGGACGCGCAGGTGACCACGTCGGACGGTCGCACCGTCGTGAGCGATGCGGGCGGTCGCTTCGGCATCGACCACGTGGCTGGCCACGTGACGCTGTCGGTGCGACGCCTCGGCTTCCTGCGCGGAGAGGCCTCCAGCGATGTGCAGGCCGGTCAACGCGAGGCCGTCCTCGACGTCACGCTGCGCCGCGCGCTCGGTCGGCTCGGCGGCGACGTCACCGATCCGACGGGCCGCGCCGTCGCGAACGCGCGCCTCACGATCACCCCCCGTGGCGGTGCCGAGGCGAGCCACGCCACCACCGACGGGAGTGGACGCTTCCTCGTCGAGGCCATGCCCGACGGTCCGTATCGCGTCGTCATCGAACACCCGGACTTCGCGCGGCTGTCGCTGGCTGCCGTCGAGGCCGGCACCGACGTGCGCCTCGTCCTGCGCATCGGCGGTGGTCTCGACGGCGAGCTCTACGATCCGCGCACGGGCAAGCCTCCCGTCGACGCGCGGCTCACGTGGACCTCGGGCGACGATCATCGCAGCATCCCGCTCGACGGTCGTCGCTTCCGCATGACGGGCCTGCCGAGCGGTCCGTGTCGCCTCACGGTGCAAGCGCGCGGCTACCCGCGCTTCGAGCGCGACGTCGATCTGCCCGAGTCCGATCGCCCCGGCGAGATCACGCTTCGCGATCTCCGCATCGAGGTCGAACTCGGCGGCCAGGTGCGCGGGCGCGTGCGCGACGATCGCGGCGACCCGGTCAGCGGCGCGGAGGTGAAGGTCGTGAGCAACGCCAGCGTCGATCCGGTGACGACCGACAGCGATGGCCGCTTCCTGCTCGACGGCGTGCCCTCGGGTAGCGTGCGTGTCCTGTGCCGATCGGCGAGCGAGACGGTGGAGGTGCGAAGTAACGAGGAGTCGCGGGTCGATCTGGTGATCGCTCCGCCACGCTGATACCGTTCCCGCATGCGCCTATCATCCCTCGCCGCCATGCTGGGCCTCGTCGCCACGCAGGCCGGCTGCCTCACGCTGCACCTCGTCGATGCCAGCGTCCACAAGCCTTCCAACATCGCCGTCTACTTCTCCGTCACCGACTCGTCGAAGCGCCCCGTCGCGAGCATGACGGCCGATCAGTTCAAGATCTACGAGGATGGCAAGGTCGTCTCGCTGTTCGAGTCGAAGCAGACCATCCTCAATCCCGAGGTGGCGGTCGTGCAGGACACGCTGCTGCTCATGGATATGTCGGGCTCCGTCACGGAATCGGGCCGCATCGGCGACCTCATCGAGGCTGCGTCCGCGTTCACCGATCGCATCGGCAAGACGCAGGTCGTCGGCGTCGCGACGTTCGATGGGCAGAAGGACATCCACGCGCTGGCGGGCTTCGCGACCGGCGGTGGCAACGTGCGCCAGAGCATCTCGACGCTGTCCACGTACAAGGCGAAGGATCCGTCCACAAACCTCAACGGCGCAGTCATCGAGGGGCTGAAGGCGCTGCAGGCACAGATGGCGCGCTCCACCCAACCGCTGCGCATCGGTAACCTCGTCGTATTCACCGACGGCACGGATCACGCTCATCGCGTGAGCCGCGCCGACCTGCAGACCGCGCTGAACTCGCTCGACAGCACGATCAACGTGTTCGTCATCGGCGTCGGCGCGGAGATCGATTCGGGCGAGCTGCGCACCATCGGTCGTACGAAGGCAATCGTCTCGCGCGATCCGACCAAGATCCGTCGCGCCTTCGATGACATCGCGCAGATCGTCGAGGACTACGGTCGCAGCTTCTACCTGCTCTCGTACTGCTCACCCGCGCGCGCAGGCGAGCACGACGTCGAGGTGGAGGCGGATCCGCCGCACCGAGGCTCCGGTCGGCTCATCTACCACTTCAACGCGACCGGCTTCGGTCCTCAGTGCGATCCCAACACGCCGCCCACGTTCGACGTCCATCACCCCCGCAACAAGGGACGCTGACGCATGAACGTCGCGGGACTCGCTAGGGTCGGCTGAAGCTGAACGAGGGGCCACCCTCGTGCAGTGAGCCGAACGACGGCGCAGCAGCCGTCGACGAGCCACCACCCGTGATGCGACCGAGCGACGGGGAGCCGCCCTCTCCACCGCCACCGGCGAGGTGCGCACCGAGGCCACCGACATTCGTCGTCCGCTGGTAGGGAAGCGGACCGCGCCTGGTCCTACCGACGGTGCGCGGCGTGTTCATGCGCTGCGAGCCCACGCGACCGACGCTCATGGGGCGTAGATCGATCCAGTTCGAGCGGCCCGAGAACGCGTTGCCGTTGCGCTCGCCGTAGCCGACGTACGACTCCTGGAGCGAGCGCGTCTGCGCGTCCAGTTGCATCGCGAGGATGTGCCACTCGTTGACTGCGTGCGCCTGACCGGCGGAGCCGACGAGGGCAGCGAAGAAGGCAAATGTGGCGAGGGCTCTGACGAACATGTCTGGACCTTAGTGCAAGAGGGCCAGGCTGTCACGTACAGGTGCTTACGGGGATCTACACGCAATTATTGCAGGGGTTTGGGAGTCCCGCTTACGCTTCGAGCTATTGGGTCTGGATGCGGCGGTGCAGGAAATCGCTCCCACCGCGCTCGTCGTGGGCCACGAGCCAGAGATCGATGAGACCCTGGCGTCGTGTGATCGACTCGTCGTACTTGTGCGTGTCGATCACCGTGTCGGGCCGCGCCTCGCCGGTCACCGCGTTGTTGATGTTGCCCGCCGACGCGTACCAGAAGAAACGCACGAGCTCCGTCGTCTGCGCCGTCATGAGGGTCGACGGATCGGTGAAGTTGCCGGTCACGGTCGTGTACGTCTCGGCCGAGCCGGGCTGCGCCGTCGCACGGAACCGCAGCTTGCCGCCGAACGGCAGGACCAGCGGCGGATCGCCGTCGAGGGGCAGCGACTGGGGATCGACGACCTGACCCAGATCGGCGAGCACGCCGTCGTCGGCCGTCGGGATGTACGCGAGGTCGGCGAGCATCGGGTTCTGGTTCGCGGGCTGGAGGCCGTTGGCCCAGCGCACCTTGATGAACGCGGTGAGCCTCGTCGTACCGGCCGAGATGCGCAGCCGCACGGGGACGTAGAGCCCCCCCGTGTAGTCGGGAGTGCCGAGATCGCGGAGCGTGTGCGGCGGCATCGTGAACATCGACGTGCCGCCCGCGAGCGTCGGGAGCGGCGTGATGAAATCGGCCACGTCGTCGTCGTAGCACTCCGTGGCGATGTCGACGCCCGTCGGCGGCACCTTGTTGCAGAGCGCCCACTCGTACGTGATGGCACGACCATCGGCGTTCGGATCGAGGTCGACCACGAGCGGCGTCAAGATCGCCATCGAGCCTGACGCGACCTCGGCAGGCTCGGACTTGATGTCGAGGACACGCAGCGACTCGACGAGCGTCTCGGGTCGGAACGAGGTGCAGGCCGTCAGCGCGAGGCAGAACAGGAGGGTCCTTGGCATCAGAAGTCGCCTCTTATGCCGAGCACGGGCAGGAACGGGAGCCCCGTGATCCGCTGCGTCTGCGTGAAGTCGTAGTTGTAGGCGAGGCCCTCGGGATTCTTCGCGTAGTACAGGTTCTGGATATCGAGGTAGACGGAGAGCTTCCAGCGATTGAACTCCCAGGCCTTGTCGAAGCGTAGGTCGAGCTGGTGGAACGTGGCGAGCCGAGACGAGTACGTGGGGCCGTAGATCGGAGAGTACCCGCCGTCGTTGGCCGAGTAGTACGAGCCGCGTACTGGCGTGATCGGGTTGCCTGTCACGACGCGCATGCGCAGCCCGATCTGGTAGCCCTTCGGCAGCTTGTAGCTCGCGATGAAGGTGAAGATGTGGGTCTGGTCGAGGCTGAACACGCGCCAGGGCTGCTCGGCGTCGTCCTTTCGCTCGGAGCGCGACAGCGTGTACGAGATCCAGCCGTAGAAGCCGTGGAAGAGCTCCTGCTTCACGAGCAGCGCGGCGCCATAGACGCGCCCGCGCCCGTTGTTGGTGTAGTTCGGCGACGTCGGTGTCTCGCCGCGCACGACGTTGTCGTAGATGTCCTTGTAGAACCCTTGCAACTGGATGAAGCCTCCGCGCCACGGCCTCGCCTCGAGCCCGAGGACGTAGTGCACGGCGACGAGCGGCTTCGCGGCGGGCGAGCCGAACACGCGCGCGAGCACAATCGCATCCGGGATCTGGTTGTACAGACCGATGGCGCTCGTCACGGCCAGCTTCGGCATGATCTTAGCGCATCTGGAGGCGCGGCTCCGCTCGCACGTACGTGTGGCTGTACGCCCCGCCACGCTCGAAGTCCGAGAACACGTAGGTCTCCAGCCGGACCTGCGGCGCGATGGACAGCTTGTTGTCGAAGAAATGAAAATCGGCGATCGCATACGGTGCGATCGCGTGCGTGTAGAACACCGTGTTCACCGTCGAGAACGACGTGGCGTTCGGTCCGCCATTGTCGCCCTCCTGAGGCCGGCCCGTGCTGGGTGCGGTGGCCGACGCGCTCCAGCGGTGGCCCTCGAAGTCGAGGCCCGCATCGAGCCTGAGCCACGAGGTGAGCGGCAGGCGCGCGACGGCTTTCAGGTTGTACGAGACGAGCCGTACGTCGAGGTGAATGGGGACGTTGCCGAAGTTCGCGTTGACCTGGATCGGGACGTCGTAGCCAGCCGACGGCGTCACCGTGAGCGTCGCACCGTGCGGCAGGCGGTGCGTCCAGCGTACGAGCCCGCGGTGATAGAAGTTGTGCGAGTCGAGCGACGACGACAGCGCCGGATCCGGTGCGCGCAGCTTCAGGGTCAGCGCGTCGTCGGAGCCGAAGATGAAGACGTCGATGTCGTCGCGCGGCGTCGCGCGGTAGGACAGTCGGCCCTGATAGTCGTAGTACTTCGGTGAGAGCTGGAAGTCGCTGTTGGTGAAGAGCGGGATGAACACGTCGAGCCACGAGCGCCTGGCGCTGATGGAGAACGAGAGCTTCTTCGTGATCTTGCCCTCGATGAGGGCCGAGCCGTCGATGAGGTCTAGCTGTACGAAGCCGTGGATGCCCTCCGTCTTGGGGCGGCGCGTCTCGATGAGGATGACGCCGCCCGTGCCGCGACCGTAGTCGGCCGAATAGCCGCCGGGCAGGAAGCGCAGATCCTGGATGACCTCGCTGTTCACCGTCGAGCGGAGGCCGCCGAAGTGGAAGAGGATCGGGATCGGGACGCCGTCGACGTAGGTCCTCGTATCGCCCGGCGAAGAGCCCCACACCGCGAGCTGACCGCCGCCGAACGACGAGCGCGCGACGCCGGGGAGGTTCTGCACGGCCTTCAGCGTGTCGCCCTGCGTGCCCGGGATGTGCTTCACCTCATCGGCGGTGAGCGTGTACTCGACCGTCTCCTGGACGACGCGCTTGCCGCGCACCGTCGACGCGAAGCGCTGCCGAGCGGACACGTACCAGGTGACCTCGAGGCGCTTGCCCGCCTTGAGCTCCGCCTTGACGTCGGCGGCGACGATGTCCGCCGAGCGCAGCTTGAACGTGCGCGTGCCGATGGCCACAGCCGGGAATGAGAAGTGGCCCTCGTCATCGGTGACGACCTCGAGGTCGTCCCCATCGGCCGTGATGGTGATGCCCGCGAGCGGGGTGCGATCTCCCGCGCGCCTGACCTGGCCGCCGAACGGAACGCGCGGCGTCTGCGGCACCTGCGGGGTTTCCGATGGTGCCGACGGCGTCGGCTCGGGCGGCGGCCTGAGCACGTAGCGGTAGCGATACAGCACACGCGAGGGGATGGGCTTGCCATCTGCGGTGGCGGGCGAGAAGCGAAAGCCGCGCGCGGCAGCGACCGCGGGGTCGTCGTATGCAGCGGCGTCGTCACCACCGGCGGAGGTCTTCACCTCGACCTTGAGCGGCACGCCGGCGGCGTCGAGATCGATGCTGAGGATGACGTCGGTCGCGCCGCGCGCAGAGAGGCTCTCCGGCGGGACGGCCTCGACGAAGTGCGAGATCTTCGGCGCGACGAACACCGGCGCCGGCTTGTCGTCGGCGCGCGCGCTCGTGATGCCGAGGATGAGCAGGAGTGGAACGAGTAGGGTTCTGAAGTGAGGCAAGTCGACGCTCGTGAGACCCGTGCGCGACGGCACGGGTTGCCCGCAGCCTACACAACCACGGCGTGCCTCGGCGACTGGATTCTCGTTCGATGGAATCATTGACCGTGCGCATTGGAAGAAAAATAAATACGAGTCAGTCTGACTTGTTGTAGGGTTCGCTTTTCTGTCCCATTGATTGGAGTTTCCAAATGGCTCGTCCAAAGAAGAATAACCTCGATCTCCTCTCCTTTCTGTCGGCGGAGCGTCGTCAGGAAATCGTCGAAGAAGCCCTCGGCAGCCGGCTGCGGAAGGTCTTCGAGCGCAACAGCAGCACGACCCTCGGCAAGCTCATCGAGGATCTGACGAATGACGAGCTTTGGGCTCAGATGCAGCACGTTCGCGTGGCCACTGTGCTGCGCCCCGGAACTGCAGTCGCCCCGGCTGGCGCCACCGGTGCTCGCCGCGGTCGTCCGCCTGGTCGTCGCAATGCGATGAGTGGCGCGTCTCTCGATCAGATCATCGAGTTCATTCGAAAGCACCCCGGTCTGCGCTCCGAGCAGATCCAGGCCGAGCTCCAGTTGCCGTCGGGCGCCGTCAAGGTCGGCCTCGCCAAGCTGCGCCTCGAGCGCAAGGTCAAGACGGCTGGTCAGCGCCGCGCGACCACGTACTCGGTCGCCTAGCTCCCGCGAAGAGCCCGGGCGATCTCCTCACGGATGATCGCGCCGAGCTCGTTGCGAGGCGCCGCGCCGGGAACAGCAGCGGCGCTCGCCGCGTCACGGCCACGAGGTCCGAGGCCCGCCTTCGCGCGTGCGTCGGCCAGCGTGGGCAGCACCGACGCGGGGAGCGGCTGCACACCACCGAGCTGGTGCGCGACGAGCGCAACCTTCGCGAGGTGCTCCACGAGCTCCATCCGCAGGAACGCCTGCTCCACGTCGGCACCCCAGGTGAGCACGCCGTGGTTGCCGAGGAGCACGGCGTCGTGCTCGGCGAGGTACGGCACCAGCGCGGCCGCAGCGGTCGCGCCCGGCGCAGCGAACGGCACCATCGGGATGCCCGGTCCAATGGACACGACCGCCTCGGCGATGAACGGCGTGTCGAGCCCCACCCCCGCGACGGCAAAGCCGGTGGCCATCGGCGGGTGCGCGTGCACGACCGCGCGTACATCCGGGCGAGCGGCGTAGACCGCGAGGTGCAGGCTCGACTCGGAGAACGGCTTACCGCCCGCGATGCCGACCTTCGAGCCCTGGTCGTCGATGACGAGCAGGGTGTCGAGCGAGACGCGCGCCTTCGCCGTCGCGGTGGGGGTCGCGAGGAAGTGACCATCGCCGAGGCGGATCGTGATGTTGCCGTCGTGGTTCGCGACCCAGCCGCGCGCGGCGAGCAGGTGCGCGTATTCGACGACGTCGGCGCGGAGCTGCGCGTCGCTCATGGGTGCGTCCCCGTCGTGTGCACGTCGTCCACGATGGCCACGATCAACGAGCGGATCGGAGTCTGCGGCCCGAGCTTGGTGATCTGGCGGACGCCGTTGCCCTCGCTCATGACGAGGACGAGATCGCCGGCGCCTGCCTGCACGTCGTCGACGGCGAGGAACGAGGTGCCGATCGGACGCACGCCCTCACCGGTCGGCTCCATCGGTTGGACCACGAGCAGCTTTCTGCCGTCGAACGCCGGGTGGTGCGCGGTGGCGACGACGCTGCCCTCGACGCGACAGAGCCTCACTTGGGCGCCACCTTTTGCTTCGCCACGTCGATGTCGTCGACGATGCCCACGATGGCTGCGTCGACCGGCACGAAGAACGGATCGAGCGCCAGCGCCGCCTCGCGCGAGCCCACGAGGTAGACCAGATCGTCGTGTCCCGCGCGCACGGTGTCGACGGCCACGTGATCGTCGCCGTTGCGCTCGAGGTGGTGATCGAGCGGCGTCACGAGGAGCAGCTTCTTGCCCTCGAGACCTTCGTACTTCTGCGTGGCCACGACGGTGCCGATGACGCGTCCCAGATACATGCGGTCGAGAAGGTATCAGACAATCCGGTCGAGGAGGCCGAGGTACGCATCGGAGAGCGCGAAGCGAGCCAGCTCGACGAGGGCGGCGTCGTCGCCCTCGTCGTGGAGCACCCGCGCGGCGGCCGTGAAGTCGCGACACGCCGCCAGCGCGGCCCGGTTGGCCGAGTGCTCGACGCCTCGCCGCCAGCGTGCGGAGGAGAACGCGGTGTCGACCTCGCGCTGGAAGAGGTCGGTGAGGCGGCGTACCACCTTGTACGGGAGGATCTTGCGGAGGCGCTGGCCCTCGGCGTCGCTGGTCGCGCGGGCTGCGGCATGCCGCGGGTGAAACGCGTGCACGATCGACATCAGCATCGAGTTGAGCCGCTGGCGCGTCAGGCCGATGACGAGCGCGTGCTCCGGCCGCACGAGCCACAGGGCGCGCCCCACGAGGAACCGGAGCTCGGCGCGCGGTCGAGCCGCGAGCTCGGGCGACAGAACGATCGCCGTCGGTGGGCGCACGACGAGGAGCGGCGCGACGAGCCCCGGCTTGAGGTAGAGCGCGGTGCGGCGGTTGCCGACGAAGCGGGCGACCTCCGCGAACACCGTCGCTGCTACGCCTCCGCTCATCGCGGAGACGCGCATGCTGGAGTCGACGCCGAGCGCGGCAAGATCCGCGAGCTGATCGGGTGGGAGGCCTTCATAGAGCGCCGCGAAGACCTCGCTCAGCACCACGGCCTCGGGATGATCGAGCAGCAGTCGCTCGGAGTCGCTCAGTGGCGGCGGGGCAGGAGGGTCCCCCACGCTCGGCGGCAGCGCACCCTGCCCGGCCAGCGAGGTCGCGACGGCGTGGAGCTGTGCGAGCACATCGGCGCGGCCCGTCCGACCCGCGCGACGTTCGAGTCGCTCTTGCGCGCTCAGACACGGTAGGTTGAGCGGATCGTGCTCGAGGACGATGCGGCGATGCGCGGCCGCCTGCGCCTCGTACGCGGGATCCTCGCCGTAGCGCTCGAGCAGCATCGCGCGGAGCGGCGCGCGATCAGGATCGAACTCGAGGACGCGCTCGAACGCGCTGGCCGCACCCCGGACGTCGCGCAGGCGTTCGCGCACCTCGCCGAGCCGCTGCCACATCGCTGCGCGTACGCGACGGTCGGTCGGCGGTGGCAGCTGCGGCAGCACGCGCGTGAGCAGCACGGCGGCGGCATCGTCATCGCCCTGCTTGACGAGGAGCGCGCTGTAGCCGGCCAGCGTCTCCTGATCGGATTGATCGAGCTCGTGCGCGGACGCGAGGCGTTCGCGCGCCGCGAGCTCGTTCCCCGTCGCAGCCTCGAGCGCGGCCGAGTCGCGCAGTCGCCGCGCGCGCTCGAGCGGCGTCGCGCTGTACGACAGGAGCCGGCCCGCC
>JBDTCO010000127.1:0-5112 GCA_039923495.1 Polyangia bacterium | reverse complement strand
GTCGTCGACTCGAACGCGAGCGTGCTCGTCGAAGGAGAGACGGGGACGGGCAAGGAGCTCGTCGCACGCGCGCTACACTCCGAGAGCAACCGAGCCAAGCAGCCATTCGTCGTGCTCGACTGTGGTGCGATTCCCGCCGCCCTCATCGAGAGCGAGCTGTTCGGCCACGTGCGCGGCGCGTTCACCGGCGCGACGGAGCAGCGCGAGGGCGCGTTCGAGCGGGCCGACGGCGGCGTGCTGTTGCTCGACGAGCTCGGCGAGCTCGCGATCGACCTCCAGCCGAAGCTGCTGCGCGTGCTCGAGACGCAGGAGGTCCGCAAGGTCGGCGGGACGACGTCGCGCAAGGTGGACGTGCGCGTCGTCGCAGCGACGAACCGTCAGCTCGACGAGGCGGTGGACGCGGGCACGTTCCGCGAGGACCTGTACTACCGCGTGGCCGTCGTGCATGTCGCACTTCCACCGCTGCGCGAGCGTCCCGACGATCTGCCGACGATCATCGCAGGCGTGCTCCGTGAGCTCGGCGTCCCCGACGCTGGGCCGGTCGATGGACCCAACCTGCAGCAGCTCGCGGCGCACGACTGGCCGGGCAACGTGCGCGAGCTGCGCAACGTGCTGCAGCGCGGGCTCGCCCAGGCGGGCTCGGCGAAGACGCGCTTCCGTGAGCTCTCGCTCCACGTGCGCGCTCGCAAGGCGAGGGCCGCAGCGTCGACGTCGTACATCGACCTCGGCGTGCCGTTCCTCGAGGCCAAGGAGGCGCTCGTCTCGCGCTTCGAGGCGAACTACCTCGGCCAGCTGCTCGAGGCATCCGAAGGCAACGTTACCGAGGCTGCTCGGCGCTCCGGTCTCAACCGCCGGCACCTTCACGACCTGCTCAAGAAGTACGAGCTGAAGCGCTGATCGTCCTGTTGGTCTAGCGTACCTGGGGGACGGAGGTCAGCGTGCCGTTGAGCTGGCAGGGCTCGTTGTCGTCGACCATGAAACCGGTCGCGTCGAACGAGCCGCTGATGAGGAGCGCCGTGTCCGTGCTGAGGTCGATGACGCCGGCGGTGGCGCGACATCGCCGGCCGCCGTAGCTGAGCATGATGCTCGACCGTGAGGTCTGGTCGATGGGCAGCGAGATGGTCGCACCGGCGACTGCGAGCGCGGTGTGCGCGTCGGCGCCGTTGACGTCGTCGCCCGCGGTGATGTTGATGATGAACTTCACGATGTTGCCCCCGTCGATGCTCATGGGGTTGGCAGTCGCAAGCGCGGGTGTCGAGCCCACGGTGACGCCCGCGAGCGACGTGACGAGGGTGCCGCCCGCCTTGTGGTCGGGATCGTCGACGACGGCCTTGTAGATGGCTTCGTAGCAGCCGCTCTGGAGCAGGGAGGCCGCCAGGACGGCGAACAAAGAGTTTCGGGTGGTCACGCGTGCCCACGCTACCTGTGTCCGCCGCTCGGCGCGAAGAAAAAGAGCTATGCTTCACGCGGACATGCGCCGATCGAGACAGGTTGTCACCGACGGGGGCTGGTTTTGCCATCTCGTCGCGCGCGCGGTCGCCACGTTTGCCATCTTGGCGATGGGCGCAGCGCTGACGGCGTGTCAGCAGTCGGCGCAGACCCCCGCGAGCATCAGCGTGGGCCAGGCGGCCGACGCGCTCCAGCTCGATCCTGCCCGCATCACCGACTCGGAGAGCGCGCAGGTCACCGAGCAGATCTTCGATCACCTCGTGCGCTACCGGCATGACTCCACTGAGATCGAGCCCGGCCTCGCGACGGCGTGGGACGTCTCCGCCGATGGTCGCGTCTGGACGTTCCACCTGCGCCGCGGCGTCACGTTCCACGACGGCACACCGTTCACAGCCGACGCGGTCGTGTTCTCGCTGGACCGTCAGCGCGATCCGCACCACCCGTACCACCTCCCCGACTTCGCCTACTGGGAGACGACGTTCCGCAACATCCAGAGCGTGGAGAAGGTCGACACGCTGACGGTGCGCATCACCATCGAGAGGCCGTACGCGCCGTTCCTCTCCAACCTCGCCATGTTCCCGGTGTCCATCGTCTCGCCGGCTGCCGTGAAGCGCTGGGGTGCGGACTTCTCGAAGCACCCCGTCGGTACCGGGCCGTTTCGCTTCGTCGACTGGTCGGTCGGCGAGCGCATCACGCTCGAGGCCAACCCGAGCTACTGGGATGGCGCGCCGAAGATCAAGAACCTCGTCTTCTCGGTGATCCGCGACGCGCGCCAGCGGCTCGTCGCCCTCGAGGGTGGCGCCATCGACGTCGCGGAGAACCTGTCGCCGCAGGACCTGCAGTTCGTCGCGCTGCACCCCGACCTCGAGCTGCACCGCACGCCGGGTACCAACGTCGGTTACATGGCGATGAACACGCAGCACAAGCCGTTCGACGACGTGCGCGTGCGTCGCGCCGTGAACTACGCCGTCAACAAGGCGGCGATCGTGAAGCTCATCTATCAGGGCCTCGCGGAGGAGGCGACGACCGCCGTGCCGCCATCGCTGTGGGGACACGAGCCAGGTCCCACGTACGCGTACGATCCAGCGCACGCGCGCCGGCTCCTCGCCGACGCCGGCTGGAAGCAACCGGTGCGACGACCGCGCCTGTACACGATGGACAACCCGCGGCCGTACATGCCCTCTCCCGAGACGGTGGCGCGGATCATCCAGCACAACCTGCACGACGTCGGCATGGACGTCGAGATCGTGTCGAACGACATGGACGCGCACCTGCGCGCCGTCCAGCGCGGCGAGCACGACCTGTGCCTGCTCGGCTGGTCGGCGGACAACGGCGATCCCGACAACTTCCTCTACATGCTGTTCGACTCCGACAACACGGAGATCGGGAACGCGCGCAACGTCGCGTTCTACAAGAACGCGGAGCTGGACGGCATCCTGACGTGGGCGCAGGAGTCGTCCGATCAGCACGAGCGCGAGCGCTTCTATCGGCGCGCGCAGGACCTCATCGGCAGCGAGGCGCCGTGGGTGCCGATCGCGCACGCCGAGGTCGTGGTCGCCACGCGCACGTCCGTCGGTGGGCTGCTGGTGCACCCGTCGTCGCTCATGTTCTTCCAGCAGGTGTTCCTGCGATGAGGGCAGGCGTCCCGCGGCGCCGCGCCAGTGACTACGTCCGCGCTCGACCCGTGGGCTTCTTCGGGCGGCTGCGGCTGCGGCACAAGCTCGCGCTCCTCATCACGCTGGCGGCCGTCGCGCCCATCTCCGTCGCGGCGCTGCTCGCCACGCGGCTCGTCGTGCAGAACCTGCGCGCCGGCGTACGTGCGCAGACGGAGCGCACGCTGCGCGTCGCGCTCAACCTCGTCATCTCGCGCGTCAAGGACGTCTTCGAGGAGACGAACCGCATCGCCGCGCTGCCGGAGCTGCCCGACCTGCTGTTCCTCGACCCTGCGTCGATCAAGGAGATGCTCGCGCGACACGACGATCTGTTCCGCGGTGGCCTCGCGGAGTTCGCCGACGCCGAAGGGCGGCTCGTGTCGGTGTACGCAGCGCCGGGCACGCAGACCCAGGGACTCGGCGTCAGCGACGATGCCGAGCCCATCCGTCGCGCGTTGCAGTACGAGCGTCGCGTCACCATCGTGCGCGCGGGCAAAGGCCTCGCCATCCGTGCGAGCACCCCCGTCGTCGACGACTCGTGGCGGCTGCGCGGTGCGGTCGTGGTCACGGTGCCGCTCGACGCCGGCTTCACCGATCAGCTGAAGGCGCAGCTCGCCGCGGACATCGTCGTGTACTCGGGCAACGACCCCGTCGCCTCATCGTTGCTGACGCCGGACGGTCGGCGCGAGGTCGGACCGCAGGTGCCGGTGGACGTGGCCACGCGCGTGCGCGCGGGCATGAGCCAGCTCCTCGACTCGGAGGAGTTCCAGCACGTGTACTCGGTCGGGCTGTCGCCACTCAAGGACGCGGAGGGCGATCGTCTCGGCATGCTCGCGGTGGCGCTCGACGAGGAGCGGCTCATCGAGGCACGACGTCGCGCGCTGTTCTCCCTCTTCGGTGGCGGCGGCATGGCGCTCGTCTTCGGCCTCGCGCTCGCCGCGTTCCTCTCGCGCCGGCTCACGCGCCCGATCAAGCACCTCCACCTCGGCGCGCTCGCCGTCGCTCGCGGCGATCTCGATCACCGCATCACGCCCGAGACCGGCGATGAGATCGGCGATCTCGCCGTGGCGTTCTCGCAGATGACGCGCGCCGTGAAGGAACACCGGGACGGCCTCGCCGCGCGCATGCGCGAGATGGTGACGCTCCACGAGATCACGCGCGCCGTCACGGCGGTCGTCGGCCTCGACGAGGTGCTCCACAAGATCGCGTCGGAGGTTGCGCTGGTTCTTCACGCCGAGCGGTCGGCGCTGTTGCTGCCGCGCTCGAGCGGTGAGCTCGAGCTCGCGGCCGGCGTCGGTGAAGCGGGCAAGGAGATCATCGCGGTGCTCGGCGAGGCGCTGCGCAAGCGTGGCGGACCCGTGCGGCTCAACGACGTCGACGACGAGCCCGAGCTGCGCCTCCTCGCGAAGAACGCGGGCGTGCACGGCGCGTTGCTCGCGGTACCTCTCGAGCAGAAGGAGCGCGTGCTCGGGTTGCTCCTCCTGAGTCGCGTGTCACAGCCATTCTCCGAGAGCGACCAGCGCCTCGTCGTCACGTTCGCCAACCAGGCCGCGACCGCGATCGCCAACGCGCAGCTCTACGACGCGGTGCAGAAGGCGTCCGAGGAGCTCGAACGCAAGGTCAAGGAACGCACCGTCGATCTCGTGCTCGCCAACCAGGAGCTCGAGCACACGCTCACGACGCTGCAGCAGGCGCAGGCCGCGCTCGTGCATTCGGAGCGCATGGCCGGTCTCGGACAGCTCGTTGCCGGCGTGGCGCACGAGATCAACTCGCCGGCGGCCGCGATCCAGGGCGCCGTCGACAACCTCACGGACAACGTGACGCGCCTCGCTCGTCGGGCGCGCCAGCTCGGCGAGCTGCGCCTCTTGCCCGAGGATCGCGCGCGCTTCTTTGCGCTGGTCGAGCAGCTCACGCCTCGCCTCGCCGCGGCGAAGATCGAGGCGCCCGGCAAGGTGCGCAAGCAGTCGCGCGAGCTCGCGGAGACGCTTGGCAAGCTCGGCGTCGGCTCGGC
>JBDTCO010000126.1:0-10469 GCA_039923495.1 Polyangia bacterium | reverse complement strand
GTCGGGGCTCCCGCCGCCGGACTTCACCGCGATGGCGATGTCCTTGCTGACACGCGTGAACGCCTTCGCCATCTTGTTCCAGCGCGCGAACATCGTGTGCTTGCGAGTCTCGAAGATGCGTCCCATGGCGCTTCTCTTACCGCAGGTCGAGCGTGATCGTCGAGCGCTGCGCTACGGGTGGGACAGCTCGGCGGCCCACGTCCGCGCGTGCGGGCTCAGCGCCTCGAGGCGGTGCGCGAGGTCGCTGTCGTCGATGCCGCGGGCGTGGAGCGCGAGGCGCAGCGCGAGCGGGAGGTCGAGCGCGAGCGGACCGGCCTCGTTCGCGAGCAACCGCACGTAGTTCTCCGCGTACTCCGGGTGCAGGCGCAGCGACCAGTTCTCCTTCGAGACGGTGCCGGGCACGTTGTAGCTGGCGGTCATGCCGAACAGGTCGGCGAAGAAGATCGAGACGCTCGTTGCCTCGCACGCGAACAGCGCCGCGAACATCGCCGTGCACAGGTGCGATGACGAGCGGCACAGGATCTCGGCGTACGCGTCGCGACGGCCCTGCTCCGGCTCGAGCGTCTCGGCGAGATAGCGCGCGCGTGCGCGGCCCGCCTCGGTGCCGTGCCACTCGCTCACGACTTTCCACACGGGCGCGGTGTCGTGGTTGCCCACCATCACCCAGTCGGCCGCGTGCGCGTTCTCGGTGCGATACACGTCGCTGGGGTCGTCGAGCTTGGCCTTCTGCGTGACGACGAGGCGGCCGAGGCCGTGGCGCTCCATCACGCGCCGCAGCGGGTACGGCCACGTCGAGAGCACCTCGCAGAGCTGATCCTCCACGCGCTTGCCCGCTGCCTTCACGCGCGCGATCACGCGGTCGAAGAGCATCGCGTAGCGAGTGACCTGCGCGTCGTCCATCTCCTTGACCCACCCATCGTGCCAGCGATCGCGCGTGCGATCGATCTGGTCGGGCCTGGCGACGGAGAACGGCGCGAGCTGCGGGTGATCCACGTGATCGGGCGACGAGAAGAGGCGACCGCCTGCGCGCACCGCCACGAACGCGTCGGCGGGCCCGTCGATCTGGTCGGTGCGATAGACCCACGGATCGATGAGCCCGTGCGGATGATCGATGCGGATGCCGTCGTACTCGTCGAGCATCTTCGTGATGCGCGCCTCGACGAGCTCGCCCGCCGCCGCGTCGTGCTGCGCCGGATCGAGCACCGGGAAGTTCCACGGCTGACCCTCCGGCGTCGTGCGGCTCGGCGGCGCGCCCATGCGATAGCCGGCGAGAAAGAGCGGCTGCATCGACCACACGTCACGGTGCGACACACCGACGGCGAGGTCACCCCACAGTCGCAGGCCGAGCTCGCCACAGAGCGCGCGCAGCTGGTCGTGCTGCTTGGCCCACAGCCACTGCGCAAACACGAAGCGAGCCGAGCGCTCGACGTTCGCCTCGTACGGCCACGTGCGCCAGTCGTCGGTGCCGAAGCGCTCGGTCAGCGCGTCGTAGCGAGCTTCGCGCTCGAGCCACGGGCCTTGTCGTGCGGCCCACGCGTTGGGCTCCTCGACGTCGGCGAGAGCGAACTCGGCGAGGAGCCGCGCGCGCTGCCGGGGCCACGCGTCGGCGTAGTCGGCGCGCTCGGGGTGCGGCGCCGGCGGCTCGTCTGCGCACGGCGGCAGCGCCACCGAGATCGTCGCGCGCGAGAACAGCGTCGCGTCGTAGGGAGACGGGTTCGTGGGCGTGGTGTCGCCCTGCGGTCCGAGCTGCACGCCGTTGAAGCCGAGCCGCCGCGCGTAGCGGAAGAGTTCGCGGCCGGCCGCGCTGTACGGTGTGCCCACGCCGACATCATCGGTGCCGGCTGGGAAACATGGATCGTGAATGGCGAGCACGAGCCGCTCGACGCCGAGCACACGCAGCGCGTCAGCGACGGTATCCTGTTGAAGAGAAGACGCAGACATTGGTTCCTGGGGTGTGGACAACGCCTTGTCCGTCTGTAGCATCGAAGCCCCGTGCACGCCACCGCAGCCCCGTCTCCGAAACCGACCCTTCCGAAAAAAGGTCCTGCCCTCATCGAGCGCGTGACGCCGACGGTGGAGGGCGGACGTCACGCCGCCAAGCGCATCGTCGGCGACACGCTCACCGTCGAGGCCGACATCTTTCGCGACGGTCACGCGAGCCTGCGCGCGCTGTTGCGGCTCACCGATCCGGCCGGCACGATCCGCGAGGTCCCGATGCGCCCGATGCTGGAGCACGGCATCCCGCTGTCGGCAGCGACGCAGGATCGCTGGCGCGCGCAGATCGCGCTCGACGTCGTGGGCATGCACCACTTCGAGATCGAGGCGTACACCGATCACTACGGCTCGTGGCTCCGCGACCTCGGCAAGAAGGTCGCGGCGAAGCGCGACGTGAAATCGGATCGGCTCGAGGGGCACGAGCTCGTCACGCGCACCGCCGAGGCTCTGAGCCAGGCCGGGCGCAGGGACGAGGCCGCCGAGCTCCGTCGCTACGCCACGCTCATGCAGCTCGCGCCCGACGACGCGGCGGCCGTGACCATCGCCTCCGAGGCAGCGCTCGTGGAGCTGATGGCGCGCGTCGGCGACCGCCCCGACATCGAGCGCTCCGCGGCGTTCCCGCTCTATGTGGACCGCGAGCTCGCGGCGTTCTCGGCCTGGTACGAGCTGTTCCCGCGCTCGCAGGGCGAGAAGAAGGGCGAGCACGGCACGTTCAGGTCGGCGGCCAAGCGCCTCCCCGAGATCGCGGACCTCGGCTTCGACATCGTCTACCTCCCGCCGATTCATCCCATCGGCAAGGTCAATCGCAAGGGCCGCAACAACAGCCTCACGTCGGAGCCCGGCGAGCCCGGCTCCCCGTGGGCCATCGGCAGCGTCGAGGGGGGCCACGACGCGATCGACCCGAGGCTCGGCACGATCGCCGACTTCGACGCGTTCGTCGCGACGGCCAGGCGCCTCAAGCTCGAGATCGCGCTCGACTTCGCGATCCAGTGCGCGCCCGATCACCCTTGGGTGACGCAGCATCCGGACTGGTTCTTCCGTCGTCCGGACGGCTCGATCAAGTACGCGGAGAACCCGCCGAAGGAGTACCAGGACGTCTACTCCGTCAACTTCGACACGCCCGACGTGGAGGCGCTCATCGTCGCGCTCGGTGACGTGCTGCGCTTCTGGCTCGAGCACGGCGTGACGGTGTTCCGCGTCGACAACCCGCACACGAAGCCGCTCTACGTCTGGGAGCGGCTCATCGCGGAGCTGCAGGCGCAGGACCCGAACGTGCTGTTCCTCGCCGAGGCGTTCACGCGGCCGAAGATGATGCGCGCCCTCGGCAAGGTGGGCTTCTCGCAGTCGTACACGTACTTCACGTGGCGCACGACGAAGTACGAGATCGTCGAGTACATGACCGAGCTCGTCGGCGAGATGAACGACTTCTACCGCCCGAACTTCTGGGTGAACACGCCGGACATCTTGCCGAAGATGCTGCAGACGAGCTCGCCCGCGGCGTTCAAGCAAAGGTTCGTGCTCGCGGCCACGCTGTCGCCGAGCTATGGCGTGTACTCGGGGTACGAGCTCAATGAAGGCGCAGCCTTGCCCGACAGCGAGGAGTATCTGCACTCCGAGAAGTACGAGCTCAAGTTCCGCGACTACGACGCGCCGGGCAACCTCAAGGCGTTCATCGCGCGGATCAACACCATCCGTCGCGAGAACCCCGCGCTGCACCGGCTCGTGCCCATCGAGTTCGTCTGGACGGAGTCGGAGCACATCCTCGCCTATGCGCGCTCGAACGCCGACAAGAGTAACGTGATCCTCGTCGTGGTGAACCTCGATCCGATCGCGGAGCACCACGGGCGCTGCTATGTCGCGCCGGAGGTCGTCGGCGTGCAACCGGGCGAGCGCTACACCGTGAACGATCTCCTGTCGGGGCAGCACTACGAGTGGGGACAGGACAACTACGTGGCCCTCGATCCCAACGACGAGCCTGCACACATCTTCCGCATCGAGAGGCGCTGAGCCCCATGACCCGCATCTCCAATGGCATGCCGAACGAGCCGCTCTGGTACAAGGACGCGGTCTTTTACGAGCTGCGTGTGCGCTCGTTCTACGACTCGAACGCCGACGGCGTGGGCGACTTCCCCGGCCTCACCGCGAAGCTCCCGTACCTGCAGGACCTCGGCATCAACACGCTGTGGCTCCTGCCGTTCTATCCGTCGCCGATGCGCGACGATGGCTACGACACCGCCGACTACACCGACGTGCACCCGGACTGCGGCACGCTCGACGACTTCAAGGCGTTCCTCGCCGAGGCGCACCGTCGTGGCCTCCGCGTCGTCACCGAGCTCGTCTGCAACCACACGTCCGATCAGCACCCGTGGTTCCAGCGCGCGCGTCGTGCGCCCATCGGTTCACCCGAGCGCGACTTCTACGTGTGGAGCGACACCGCCGACAAGTACAAGGACGCACGCATCATCTTCACGGACACCGAGCCGTCGAACTGGTCGTGGGATCCCGTCGCCAAGCAGAACTACTGGCACCGGTTCTTCTCGCACCAGCCCGATCTCAACTTCGAGAACCCGGCGGTGCAGAAGGCGCTCTTCGACGTGGTCGACTTCTGGTTCAACCTCGGCGTCGACGGCCTGCGCCTCGACGCGGTGCCGTACCTCTTCGAGGAGGAGGGCTCGAACTGCGAGAACCTCCCGCGCACGCACCAGTTCCTGAAGGATCTGCGCAAGCACGTCGACGACGAGTTCGCCGACCGCATGCTGCTCGCCGAGGCCAACCAGTGGCCCGAGGACGCGGTCGCGTACCTCGGCGACGAGTGCCACATGGCGTTCCACTTTCCGCTCATGCCGCGCCTGTTCCTCGCGGTGCGCATGGAAGATCGTTTCCCGATCACGGACGTGTGGGCGCAGACGCCGGCCATCGATCCGGACAACCAGTGGGCGCTGTTCCTGCGCAACCACGACGAGCTCACGCTCGAGATGGTCACCGACGAGGAGCGCGACTACATGTACCGCGCGTACGCCTCCGAGGGACGGATGCGCATCAACGTCGGCATCCGTCGTCGGCTCGCGCCGCTGCTCGGCAACAACCGTCGCACCATCGAGCTGAAGTACGGTCTCTTGCTGTCGCTCCCCGGCACGCCCGTCCTTTACTACGGCGACGAGATCGGCATGGGCGACAACGTGTACCTCGGTGATCGCGACGGCGTGCGCACGCCGATGCAATGGTCGGGCGATCGCAACGCCGGCTTCTCGACGGCGAATCCGCAGAAGCTCATCCTGCCCGTCGTCATCGACCTCGAGTACCACTACCAGACCGTCAACGTGGAGTCACAGGAGCAGAACCATAGCTCGCTGCTGTGGTGGATGCGCCGGCTCGTCGCGCTCCGCAAGCAGTACCAGGCGTTCGGTCGCGGCACGATGGAGTTCCTCAACCCGGACAACTCCAAGATCGTCGCGTACGTCCGCGTCTTCAACGACGAGAAGATCGTCGTCGTCGCCAACCTCTCGCGCTTCCCGCAGGCCACCGAGCTCGATCTCTCGCGCTACGCGGGCATGCTGCCCATCGAGCTGTCGGGTCGCAGCCCGTTCCCCGTCATCGGCACGACGCCGTATCCGATCTCGCTCGGCGCACACGGCTTCTACTGGTTCTCGATCGAGCCGGCGCAGGCGAAGCACGCGGTGGCCACGGTCGCCGAGCACCCGCTCGTCACGCTGTCGGTCAAGGCGCCGCTCGCGGAGCTGCTACGCTCGGCCGAACGTGAGCGCCTAGAGGCCATCCTCCCCGACTTCCTGAGTCGCGCGCGGTGGTTCGGCGGCAAGGCGCGCTCGATCAAGCGCGTGCGGCTGCTCGAGCCCGTGCCCATCGGCAAGGACGGCGCGGTGCTCACGTTCGTCGAGGTCGACTATCACGACGGCGATCCCGACCAGTGGGTCATGCCGCTCGCGTACCTCGAGGGGGAGGATGCGGCGCAGGCTCGCCAGCGCACGCCCGATCGCGCCATCTGCGAGCTCGAGATCGCAGGCGATCCGCCGCGGAAGGGCCTGCTCTTCGACGCCGTCGCGGATCCCGCTTTCGACGCCGAGCTGCTCTTCGTCATGGAGGGCGGCCAGCGTCTGCGCGGCGAGCACATGACGATCGTCGGTCAGACCGGCCCGCTCTACGGCCAGGTCAAGGGCCCCGACCTCGTCGAGGCGCGGCTCCTCAAGGGCGAGCAGTCCAACTCGTCCATCATCTACAGCTCGCGTCCGCTCGAGGGCTCGGGCCAGCAGTCGACGGACCGCATGGTGCTCAAGCTCTTCCGGCGCGTCGACGAGGGCGTGAGCCCCGAGCTCGAGATCGGCCGCTACCTGTCCGAGACCGGCAGGCTCCCCGACGTCGCCACGACCGTCGGCTGGATCGAGGCGGTCCGTCGTGTCGGTGAGCCCCGCACGCTCGCGGTGCTGCAGCGTTTCGTGCCGAACCAGGGCGACGCGTGGAGGTACACGCGCGACGAGCTGCAGCGCTATTACGAGCGCGCGGCGGCGAGCAAGGAGCAGCTCCAGCCAGCGACGGGCACCTTCACCGAGCAGCTCGTGCTCGTGCCGCCACAGGGCGTGAGGGATCTGGTCGGTGCGTACCTCGACGCGGCGCGCCTCATGGGTCAGCGCACCGCCGAGCTGCACCGCGCGATGGTCGGTGACGCGGAGCACCCGGCGTTCCTGCCGGAGGCGTACTCGACGCTGTACCAGCGCTCGCAGTACCAGTCGTTCCGCAACCTGAGCGGCGACGTGCTGCGCACGCTGGTCAAGCGGCTCTCGACGATGACGCCGGCCACGAAGGAAGCATCGCAGGCGCTGCTCGCGGCGCACGATCGCGTGTCCGGTGCGTTCGAGGACTTCATGCGGCGCAAGCTCACCGTGCTGCGCACCCGCTGCCACGGCGATCTGCACCTCGGGCAGATGCTCTACACGGGCAAGGACTTCGTCATCGTCGACTTCGAAGGCGAGCCCGCGCGCACGCTCGTCGATCGTCGTCGTCGTCGCAGCGCGCTGCGCGATGTGGCGGGCATGCTGCGCTCGTTCCACTACGCGGCGTTCTCGGCGCTGCTCGACGCGCAGAAGGTCGGCACGGTCGCGGACCTCGCATCGTCGGTGCGCTTCGCCGAGGTGTGGCAGAGCTGGACGTGTCAGCAGTTCCTCAAGGGCTACGTCGACCACGCGGCCGGAACGCTGTTCATGCCGCAGACCGGCGAGGAGCTGGACACGCTGACGCGCACGTTCCTGCTCGAGAAGGCGCTCTACGAGCTCAACTACGAGCTCAACAACCGGCCGGACTGGGTCGGCATCCCGCTCCACGGCATCGGTCAGCTCCTCGGCATCGACGGCCTCGACGTCGCCTTCCACGCGGCGACCGCTGCACCGGGCACCACCACGTCGCGTCCGCCCCGGGGCGGTCCGCCGCCGCCTGCGCACGATCCCGACGGCAAGGACAAGGATACCGACCCGAAATGACACAGGCCTCGGAAGAGATCATCTCCCTCCGCGAGGGTCGTCACCGCGATCCGCACGCGCTCCTCGGCGTGCACGAGAACGGCAAGACGCTGCTCGTGCGCGCGTACCGGCCCGACGCCATCGGGATGCGCTATGTCCCCGATGTCGGCGAGCCGGTCGCGATGACGGCGCGCAAGGACGCGGCCGACGTCTTCGAGGTCGAGACGAGCGGTCCGCGTGGACCGTATCGCCTCGAGGTCACGTACCCCGGCGGCAAGCGGTTCATGCTGCGCGACGCGTACGCCTACGCGCCGACGCTGTCCGCGTCCGACATGCACTTCTTCGCCGAGGGCACGCAGGAGAACATGAGCCGCCACTTCGGTGCGCGCATGATGACGCACGAGGGCCAGCCCGGCGTCGCGTTTTCGGTGTGGGCACCGAACGCGGACGGCGTCAGCGTCGTCGGCGAGTTCAACGGCTGGGATGGTCGCCTCGCGCCAATGCGCAAGATCTCGAGCGGGGTGTGGGAGCTCTTCATCCCCGAGCTCGCGGACGGCGTCCTGTACAAGTACGAGATCCGCGCCAACGGCGGCCGCTTCCTCAAGACGGATCCCGTCGCTGCGTACATGCAGGTGCCGCCTGCGACCGCGTCCGTCGTGTTTCAGTCGCAGCACGTGTTCGGCGATCAGAAGTGGATGGCCGCGCGCGACCAGGGCGATCCGCTGCGCAAGCCGCTCTCCGTCTACGAGATGCACCTCGGCTCTTGGAAGCGCGATCCCGCCAACCCCGATCGCTTCCTCTCGTACCGCGAGCTCGCGCCGCTCATCGCCGACTACCTCGACCTCACGGCCTTCACGCACATCGAGCTCATGCCGATCATGGAGCACCCGTTCTCCGGGTCGTGGGGCTACCAGGTCACCGGCTACTACGCGCCGACGTCGCGCTTCGGCACGCCCGACGACTTCCGCTGGTTCGTCGATTTCCTGCACCAGCGCGGCTACGGCGTCATCGTCGACTGGGTGCCCGCCCACTTCCCGAAGGACGCGTTCGCGCTCGCGCGCTTCGATGGCACCGCGCTCTACGAGCACCTCGACCCGAAGCGCGGCGAGCACCCCGAGTGGGGCACGTACGTCTTCAACTTCGGTCGCGACGAGGTGCGCAGCTTCTTGCTCGGGTCGGCCATGGTCTGGCTCGATGACTTCCACATCGACGGTCTCCGCGTCGACGCCGTCGCCTCGATGCTCTACCTCGACTACAGCCGCAAAGAAGGCGAGTGGATCCCGAACAAGTTCGGCGGCCACGAGGACCTCGAGGCGGTGTCGTTCCTGCAGGTGCTCAACCAGCGCGTCTTCGCCAAGCACCCCGGCGCGATCATGATGGCTGAGGAGTCCACCGCGTGGCCCGGCGTCTCGCGGCCCACGTACACGGGCGGCCTCGGCTTCGGCATGAAGTGGAACATGGGCTGGATGCACGACACGCTCGACTACTTCGAGAAGGATCCGATCTACCGTCGCTACAACCACAACAAGCTGACGTTCGCGATGGTGTACGCGTACTCCGAGAACTTCGTCTTGCCGCTGTCGCACGACGAGGTCGTCTACGGGAAGCACTCGCTCGTCGAGAAGATGCCCGGCGATCGCTGGCAGAAGATGGCCAACCTGCGCGCGCTCTTCTCGTTCATGTGGGCGCACCCGGGCAAGAAGCTCGTCTTCATGGGCGGCGAGTTCGCGCAGTGGCGCGAGTGGAACCACGACCGCAGCCTCGACTGGCACCTGCTCGACGAGCCCGACCATCGTGGCGTGCTCCAGCTCGTGGGTGACCTCAACCGCCTCTACCGCAGCACGCCCGCGCTGTGGGAGGCCGACATCGATCCGGCCGGCATGCAGTGGATCGACGCGAACAACGCGGACGACAACGTGGTCGTGTTCCTCCGTAGGGCACCGTCGACGGGAGAAACCGTCGTGTGCGCGTTCAACCTGTCACCGGTGCCGCGCCACGACTACCGCATCGGCATGCCGCAGCAAGGGCACTACGACGAGCTGCTCAACACCGATGCCGAGGTCTACGGCGGCAGCAACGTCGGCAACTACTTCGGCATCCAGGCGACGAACGAGCCCATGCACGGCCAGCCCGCGTCTGCGGCCGTGTCGTTGCCGCCGCTCGGAGGCGCGTACTTTCGATTGAGAAAGTAGGGCCACAGGAACCCGGCGATCGGAACCTGAAGACGTGCTCGTCTCGCGTGGCCCTCACAGGAACTTTTGTCTAGGTTCGATGCCGTGTTATCGGTGGGATTCCAGTTTTTGGAGGCTCCAGTCATGCGACTCCTCACCAGCATCGTGACCCTCACGCTCGCCGCCTCGGCTTCGGCCGCCACGAAGACGAGCACCGCCACATCAGCGCCTTCGACGCCGGAGCTCTTGCATGTATCAGGTGCGCTCGGCGCAAGAGGCGGAACCATCGTCTACGTCTCCCCGGGCGTGCTCATCACGGAGGGCGTGCGCGTCTACTCGGAGCCCAGTCACACGCTGCTCTCGGCCGTCATCGACAGCACGTTCTCTGCGACCGGCGAGGGAAAGGCGTGGTTGCGCAGGCTGAACGTGGAGACGCCGCATGCGTGGCTGACCACCGTCGACCTCGGCGGTGCACGAATGAAGATCGGGACGCGCGCAGAGATCCCCTCGGCGGATCGTCGCCTCGTGGCCTACGCGACGTCGGTGTGGCCCGATGGTGGCGCGCGCGAGAAGGTCGTCGTCGATGCAACCATGCAGCTCGCTGATTTCAACGTCACGACGTACGAGCCCGAGAGTTCGAATTAGCGCTGGGCGCTACCGCCGCTCGTGATCCGGGGCTAGTCTACCCGCCCCATGGACCCCCAGCAGCTCGGCGCCGAGATCGCCCGTCGTCGCACGTTCGCGATCATCTCCCACCCCGACGCGGGCAAGACCACGCTCACCGAGCAGATCCTGCGCGCGGGCGGGGCGATCCAGCTCGCGGGCTCGGTGCGCG
>JBDTCO010000125.1:0-13607 GCA_039923495.1 Polyangia bacterium | reverse complement strand
GGCTCGATCCCACCACGTTCGATTGGCTCACGCCGCCGCCAGACCTCGCGCTCTCCGCCGCAGAGACGCTGCTCGAGCGGCTCTCCGCGCTCGAGCACGGCCGCATCACCGACGTGGGCCGCAAGCTCGCGCGTATGCCGGTGCATCCTCGCGCAGCGCGGCTGCTCCTCGCGGCAGGGGAGCGCGGCGCCATCGAAGGCGGTGCGCTCGTCGCTGCGATCCTGGGGCAGGGTGGCGATCGCGGTGGGTCGCGACGAAAGCACGATGTCGACGGTCCGGCCGATCTGCTCGAGGAGGTCGAGGCCATCCGTGCGGTGCGGCGCGGCGATCGCATCGACTTCGATCGCGCGCGCCACGAAGGACTCGACACGGGGCGCCTCGCCGAGATCGATCGCACGCGCAAGCAGCTCGTGCGGCACGCGTCGTCGAACGTGCGCGCGCTGCCGGCGGGATCCATCGACGAGGAGCGTGCGCTCCTGCGCGCGCTGCTGGCGGCGTTCCCCGATCGCGTCGCGAAGCGGCTGAAGCCGCGCGGTCCCGACATCGCCTTCGCCGAAGGCGGCTCCGGCAAGCTCGACCCGCAGAGCGTGGTGCGATCGGCCGAGCTGCTCGTCGCATACGACGTCACCGAGCGCAGCGGCCAGGTCGCCGGCGGTCGTCCTGCCGATGGTGTCTTGGTGCGCGGCGCGGCCGCCATCGATGCGGACTGGCTGCTCGAAGATCAGCTGGAGCGCATCGTCGACGAGATCCGCTACGAGTGGAATCGCAGCGCCGAGCGTGTCGACGAGGTCCGCGCGCTCCGCTACGGCATCGTGTCCTTCGAGGAGACCCGGGCACCTGCGCGTATGACCGACGATCCCTCCGCACGCGCGAAGATCGCGGACACGCTCGGTGCCGCGCTCGCCGAGTCGCTTCGCTCGGGCGGTGGCAGGCTCAGCGAGCTGCGCGAGCACCTCGGTCGAGCGCTCGATCGCCTCGCGTTCCTCGCGAGCGCGCTACCGGAGCTGAGCCTCGAGGAGCCGCCACGGCTCGAGGAGACGAGCGGCGACGCGCTCCGTGCGCTGTTCGCCTCTGCCGTCGAGGGCGCCACGCGCTTCGACGAGGTGGCAGGGATGTCCGCGCACGCGCTCGTCACGGCGCAGCTCCCGCCGGCCGTCGCGGCGCGCTTCGATCGGGATGCGCCCGACTCCATCGTCCTCGGAGGACGTCGCACGAAGGTCGAGTACCCGCGTGGACAGCCGCCGTTCGTGGCCTCGCGGCTGCAGGACTTCTTCGGCATGTCGGATGGTCCCAAGCTCGCGGGACGTGTCGCCCTCACGCTGCATCTGCTCGCGCCGAACAAGCGCGCGGTGCAGGTCACGCAGGATCTCGCGGGCTTCTGGGAGCGTCACTACCCGGCCATCCGCAAGGAGCTCGGCCGTCGCTATCCACGCCACAAGTGGCCCGAGGACCCACTGAGACCGAACGTGATATCGTGACGGTGAGCACCATGTCTTCCGAAGAGCAGCGCGTCCACGCACGGATCCAGGTCTCCACCAGCATCGAGGTCGCGAGCGCGAGCGGCGGCGAGCGACGCGCGGCGGTGCTGAAGGACCTATCGAAGGGCGGCGCGCGCTTCGTGGTCGGCAAGTCGGTCGGCAAGGACGGCGCGGCCATCGAGCTGTTCCTGCCGTCGCTGTCCGGGCTCGACATCATCGTGAGCGGTCAGATCATCCGTGCCACGCCGGGGCCAGAAGGCGACACCGTCGCGTGTCGCTTCGATGCGGTCGCCGAGGATATGCGCCAGCCACTACTCGACCTCATCGAGGTCCTGCTGTCCACGTCGGGCACGCACGCGCGTCGCACGTCACGCGTCGCGCGGCGCATGGACATCGGCTTCGCGAACCTCCACGAGCTGCGCGGCATCCTCGAGGACATCGCGGTCGGCACGCTGTCGATGACGGTCTCCGCGCCCCTCGTGCTGTACGAAGAGCTCGACATCACCGTGCCCGACACCAACGGCGACCAGCTGCTCATCCTCCACGGCCACGTCGTGAACCAGCGCGCGCTGCCGTCGCTCGATCCGGACGCCGAGACGCTCTATCGCGTCGGCCTCGAGATGGGCGCGCTGCGTCCAGAGACGCGCCGCTGCCTCGAGTGCCTCATGGCGAGCGTGCTCGAGCTCATCCCCGAGGACGACGTCGACGTGCAGCTCGGCTGACCTCGCCTCGTAGACGCCCGCCGATGACAGCGCGAGCGCGCGTGTTACATCTGATCGCATGAGCGATCATCTCCCCGTCGTGGCAGACCAGCAGACGCGTGCCCCCGCGCCGACGGATCCGCAGATCCTCGAGCGCGAGATCGAGCGCCTGAAGAAGGAGCGCAACGCCGTCATCCTGGCCCACTACTACCAGGAGTCGGACATCCAGGACCTGGCGGACTACGTCGGAGACTCGCTGGGGCTCGCGCGCTCGGCGGCCGCCACGAACGCCGACGTCATCGTGTTCTGCGGCGTGCACTTCATGGCCGAGGTCGCGAAGATCTTGAGCCCAGGCAAGATCGTGGTGCTGCCGGATCTCGAGGCCGGCTGTTCGCTCGCCGACGGCTGCCCGCCTGCGGCCTTCCGCCACTTCCTCGACAAGCACCCGGGCGCCACCGTCGTGAGCTACGTGAACTGCTCGGCGGCGGTGAAGGCGATGAGCGACGTCATCGTCACCTCGTCGAACGCGGTCGCCATCGTCGCCGCGCTGCCGAAGGACCGGCCCATCGTGTTCGCGCCCGACCAGCACCTCGGTCGCTGGGTCGCCGACAAGACGGGCCGCGACCTCATCCTGTGGCCGGGCTCGTGCATCGTCCACGAGACGTTCAGCGAGAAGCGCATCATCGAGCTGATGGTGCGCAACCCGGGCGCCGAGCTCATCGCCCACCCCGAGTGCACGGAGGCGGTCCTCCGCCACGCCGCCTTCATCGGCTCGACGACGGCGCTGCTCAAGTACGCGGTCGCGTCGCCGAAGAGCACCTTCATCGTCGCCACCGAGGACGGCATCCTGCACTCGATGCGCCGCGACGCACCGGACAAGACCTTCATCCCCGCGCCGCCGGAGGACGAGACGTGTGCGTGCAACCAGTGCCCGTACATGCGTCGCAACACGCTCGAGAAGCTCTACCTCGCGCTCCGCGATCTTCAGCCGCGCATCGAGATGGACGAGCAGCTCCGCATCGCCGCCAAGAAGCCCATCGACCGCATGCTCGAGATGTCGCCGAGAAGCCAGGATCCGGCGCATCCGGACCGGCCCGCGTAACTCCGATCCCGGACGGGTTGCGCTGTGGCCGCGATCTCGCTAAGGAACCGCATGCGCAAATTGTGGATCGGTCTGGTCTTGGTCTTCGCGGCGTGCGGTGGCAGCGCCGAGTGCGTGAAGGATTCGGACTGCGGAACGGGCTCGTCGTGCGTCTACAAGGTCGCCGACGGCTGCGAGGCGCAGGGCGAGTGCGTGGCCAAGCCGACGGGCATCCAGTGCTACGCGCTCGAGTCGTACTGCGGCTGCAGCGGCACGCCGGTGAACGCGGGCTGTGGCTTCCCCGCGGGCTACGCCACCGGCCCGACGACGGGCGTGTCGTCGGCCGCCGGCACCTGCGCGCCGTAGCGTCGGTGGCGCACGCCGCGTAACCGAGCGGTGATCGGTGTACGCTCCGTGGCCATATGCCCCGCGACCTTCCGATCGGCAACGAGCACCTGCTCGTCGTGTTCGACACGGACTACCAGCTCCGCGACCTCTACTACCCGAACGTCGGCAAGGAGAACCACGCCGGTGGGCACGTGTTCCACTTTGGAGCGTGGGTAGATGGCCAGTTTGCCTGGGTGAGCAAGGAGGGCGGCTGGAGCGTCGAGCGCCGCTACGAGCGTGACACCCTCGTCACCGCGGTCGTGCGTCGCCACGAGGGGCTCGGCCTCGAGCTGTCCTGCACCGACTGCGTCGACTTCCACGAGACGGTGCTCCTGCGCCGCGTCGTTGTCCGCAACCTGCGAGAGGGCGCGCGCCAGGTGCGGCTGTTCTGGCACCAGGACTTCCGCATCTCGGAGACCGACGTCGGGGACACCGCGGCCTACGATCCCGCGACGCGCTCGGTCGTGCACTACAAGGGCTATCGCTACTTCCTCGCCAACACGATGGTCGACGGCAAGGACGGCGTGAACGACTTCGCGACGGGTCAGCGCGGCCAGGGGCGCGATGGCACGTGGCGCGACGCTGAAGATGGCGTCCTCGGGATGAACCCGATCTCGCAGGGCTCCGTCGACTCGTGCATCGCGGCGCACGTCGCGGTGCCGGGTCGCGGCGAGACGAGCGTGTACCAGTGGATCGTCTGCGCGAAGAAGTGGGAGGGCAGCTGGGACGGCGCGCGCGAGGTCAACGCGAAGATCGTGCAGCGTGGTCCCGAGGTGTTCTTCTCGCGCACGCGTGCGTACTTCAAGCAGTGGGTGAACAAGGAGCTCATCGATTTCGGTGATCTCTCGCCGTCCTTGATCGATCTCTACAAGCGCTCGCTGCTCGTCGTCCGCACCAACATCGACGAGGGCGGCGGCATCATCGCTGCCAACGACTCCGACATCCTCGAGTTCGCACGCGACACGTACTCGTACGTGTGGCCGCGTGATGGCGCGCTCGTGGCGCATGCGCTCGATCGCGCGGGCTATCCCGAGCACGCGCTGCGCTTCTTTCAGTTCTGCGCCGACGTCATCACCGAGCACGGCTACCTCCTCCACAAGTACAACCCCGACCGTTCGCTCGCGTCGTCGTGGCACCCGTGGGCCGCCGCGCCGCTGCCCGGCACGCACGCGCCGGGGCCCGCGCAGTTGCCGATCCAGGAGGACGAGACCGCGCTCGTCATCTGGGCGATGTGGCACCACTACCTGCGCTACCGCGATCTCGACGCGATCAAGCCGTTGTACGGGCGGCTCGTTCGCAAGGCCGCCGAGTTCATGTGCTCGTATCGTGAACCGACGACGAGGCTGCCGGCGCCGTCCTATGACCTGTGGGAGGAGCGCCGCGGCATCCTCTCGTTCACGTGCTCGGCCGTCGTGGCGGGCCTCGGGGCCGCGGCCGCGTTCGCGCGCCTCTTCGGCGACGACGATCACGCCGAGCGCTACGAGGCCGCCGCGCTCGAGATCAAGAACGCGATGGACAAGCACCTCTATCGCCCCGAGCTCGGTCGCTTCGCGCGGATGATCAATGTCCGTCCCGATGGCTCCATCGAGGTCGATGAGGTCGTCGACTCGTCGCTCTACGGACTGTTCGGCTTCGGCGTGTACGCCGCCGATGATCCGCGCGTCGTGGCCACGATGGAGATCGTGATCGACAAGTGCACCGTCCGCACCGACGTGGGCGGGATCGCGCGCTACCAGGGCGACTACTACCACGCGGTCAGCGACGACAAGGCGCGCGTTCCTGGAAACCCGTGGTTCATCTGCACGATGTGGGTGGCGCTGTGGGACATCGCGCGCGCCAAGACTCCGGCCGACCTGGGTCGCGCGAAGGAGATCCTCGAGTGGGTCGACTCGCGCAAGCTGCCGTCGGGCGTGCTGGCCGAGCAGGTCAACCCCTTCACCAACGCGCCCATGTCGGTGTCACCGCTCACGTGGAGCCACGCGACGGTCATCGAGGTCGTGCAGGCGTACCTCGACAAGAGTGAAGGTGCCGATCGCTGCAAGACCTGCGGGGGCCCATGTCACCCGCTGCACATGAACGCGCCCGACGCACTCGCCGTCCCGCGAAATACCTGAAGGAGTCACGCATGCCCGAATCACTCGACGCACAGAACCCCCTGCGCGAAGGCCTCTCCGGTGAGCGCATCCCGGCGCCGTGCACGATGGTCATCTTCGGCGCGTCCGGCGATCTCACGAAGCGCAAGCTCGTGCCCGCGCTGTACTCGCTCATGCGGGATCGCCAGCTGCCGACGGCGTTCAGCGTCGTCGGCGTGGCGCGACGTGACATCGGGGACGCGGGCTTCCGCGCGCAGATGAAGGAGTCGGTGAACCAGTTCGCGCGCCGGCGGCCCATCGAGGAGTCGCTGTGGGGCGCCTTCGAGCAGGGGCTCTTCTATCACCAGGGCACGTTCGAGGACCCGGCCACGTACGAGCGCCTCAAGGTTCGCCTCGACGAACTCGACGTGCAGCGCGGCACCGGTGGGAACCGCGTGTACTACCTCTCCGTCCCGCCCGACGACTATCCCGTCATCATCAAGGCGCTCGGCAAGGCCGGCCTCATCAACAAGGAGCGCACGGGCCCGAGCACGCGCGTCATCATCGAGAAGCCGTTCGGTCGTGACCTCGTCTCGGCGCAGACGCTCAACCACGACGTGCACGAGGCGCTGCGCGAGGATCAGACCTTCCGCATCGACCACTACCTCGGCAAGGAGACGACGCAGAATATCCTCGTCTTCCGCTTCGCCAACGGCATGTGGGAGCCGCTGTGGAACTCGAAGTACGTCGATCACGTCCAGATCACCGTCGCAGAGAGCATCGGCGTCGAGGGCCGAGGCGGCTACTTCGAGTCAGCCGGCATCGTGCGCGACATGGTGCAGAACCACCTGTTCCAGCTGCTCTGCATGATGGCGATGGAGTGCCCGGTCGCGTTCGAGGCCGAGGCCGTGCGCGACGAGAAGCTCAAGGTCCTGCGCTCCATCCGGCCGATGCCGAAGGATCCCGCGGCGCTGTTCCGCGAGGTGGTGCGCGGGCAGTACGCGCCGGGTGCCGTCGCGGGCAAGGAGCAGATCGGCTACCGCGCGGAGAAGGGCGTCGCGCCCGACTCGAAGATCGAGACCTTCGTCGCGATGCGCGTCTTCATCGACAACTGGCGCTGGGCCGGCGTGCCGTTCTACCTGCGCGCGGGCAAGGCGCTGCCGAAGCGCGTCACCGAGATCGCGATCCACTTCAAGACGCCGCCGCACACGATCTTCCCGGGCCGCGGTGAGTCGGGGCACGAGCCGAACGTGCTCAACATTCGCATCCAGCCCGACGAGGGCATCTCGCTCAAGTTCCTGTCGAAGGTCCCTGGCCCGACGATGGACACGGTGCCGGTGCCGATGGAGTTCCGCTACGGGACGTCGTTCGGCGCGGAGCCGCCGGAGGCCTACGAGCGCCTCATCCTCGACTGCATGCTCGGCGACTCGACGCTGTTCACGCGCGGTGACGAGGTCGAGGCCTCGTGGCGCTTCATCGATCGCATCGAGAAGGCATTCACCGCATCATCGCCCGCGAAGTTTCCGAACTACGCCGCAGGCACGTGGGGCCCCGAGGCCGCCGACGAGCTCATCGCCCGCGACGGCCGCACGTGGAGGCGTCCGTGACGCCGTTCTCCACCGAGGAGGCGTCGCAGCGCACGGAGGTCGCGCCCGACTGCATCGAGGCCGCGCTGTCGGAGCGTTGGCGCAAGCTCGCCGAGGCCGCGGCGCTCACGCACGGCCGTCCGGTCACGCGCGCGATCCTGTGGAACGTGATCCTCACGGGGCCACCCGACGTCACCCGCACGCTCGTCGACGAGCTGGTGTCCGAGTCGCCGACGCGCGCAATTGTGCTCGCCGAGCCGCAGGAGGGCGATGGCCTGCTGCACGCGTACGTCGAGACGAACATCGCGAAGCACGGCGCTGGTTCGGTCGGCGCCGATGAGGTCACGCTCGAGGTCGGTGGCCAGGGTGAGCTCGCGAAGCAGTCGCTGTCGCGTATCCCCTCGGTGGTGCGCTCGTTGCTGGTGCCCGACTCGAAGACGGCGCTCGCATGGATTGGCACGCCGCCTCCCGCCGAGCACGTGTCGCGCGGGCTCATCGGCGAGATCGATCGCCTGATCCTCGACACGCGTCGCCTTTCGGCCGAGGACGGCGAGCGCGGGCTCGAGGTGCTGCTCGCGCTGTCGCACCGTCATCAGCAGCTCGAGCTCGCCGATCTGGCGTGGCTCGGCATCTCACCTCTGCGTGGGCTCTGTGCGGCACTCTTCGATCCACCCTGCGACCCCGGGCCTCTGGCGGAGCTCGACGAGGTCATCGTCACCTCCGGCGTTCCCGGCGTGCAGGCGCGCGCGCTCCTCATGCTCGGCTGGCTGGGCTCGCGCCTCGGCTGGAAGGAGCTCGCGCCCGCACCGGGCGAGGCCCGCAGCTTCTCGTGCAAGCGCGAAGATGGAGGACGGGTGATGCTGCGCATCCAGGTGGACAAGCACGGTGCGCGCCACGGCGTTCGCAGGCTCGAGCTCGTGTCGAAGGATCGTCGATGGTCGCTCGATCGGGACAACCAGAAGATCGAGGTCCACGCGCCCGGCCTGCCGGTCCGCACCCAGCCGGCGCGCAGCCACACGCTCGTCGAGCGCGTCGGTGAGGCGCTCGGACGCAAGGGGCGTGATCGCAACTATCACGACGCGCTGAAGTTCGCCGTGGGCCTCGTGCGCGCGGAGCGTCGCTCGTGACCGCGCCCGAGATCATCGTCCTCGAGGATGCGGCTGCCGTCGCCGCCGATGCCGTCCGACGCTTCATCCAGGTGTGTTCGCGCGGCGAGCGCGTGAACATCGCGATGGCCGGCGGCTCGACGCCGAAGGCCGCGTACCACCTGCTCGGCGGCCCGCACTCGGGCGACGTGCACTGGGGCCGTACGGCGCTGTACTTCGGCGACGAGCGCTGCGTTCCTCCGACGGACGAGCAGTCGAACTACCGCATGGTGAAGGACGCGCTGCTCGATCCGCTGCTGGCCAAGGGCATAAAGGCGGGCCACGTGGAGCGCATGGAGGGGGAGCTCGATCCCGACGAGGCCGCGAGCCGCTACGCCGGCAAGGTCGAGGCCGTCACGTTCGACCTCGTGATGCTCGGCATGGGCCCCGACGGCCACACCGCGTCGCTGTTTCCTGGCGCTGCGGAGCTCGCCAAGCACGGTGTCGCGCTCGCCACGGAGGCGCCGCACCTCGGCGTGCGTCGCCTCACGCTCACGTACGACAAGATCAATGCCGCGCGCCTCGTGCTCGTCACGGTCACCGGCGCGGAGAAGGCCGAGTCGCTCGCCAAGGCCGTGAACGGGCCACCCGGCGCGGTGCCGCTGCGCGACGTCCGGCCAACGCAGGGGAACCTCGTCATCGTGTGCGACCGACAGGCGGCTTCTCGGCTGGCGTGACGTTGAAGAAGCTGGTACACAGGCGACCCTTTCGAAATTCTGCAGGAGAAGTCCCATGGCCGCCCGTACGAAGCGTCGCGTGAAGAACCGCAGCAAGGCTCACCGCAAGCACACCAAGCGTGAGCGCTCGCGTCGCATCAAGTCGCGCTCGAACCCGCGCAACGGCGTCACCCGTCGTCGCAGGAAGAACGCGCAGAAGAAGTCGAAGTAGCTGGTCTCGTCGATCCCGCGTGGCCTTGCCACGAGCGGATCGAGCTCGCGAATCGCCATCGCCGGCCTCGTCGGTCTCGCCCGGGGCCGAGACTTTACCTACCGCCTCAGTCACCGCAGCAACGACGCGATGTCCGATATGGACATCCGCGTCGTCGTGCGTTTCGGCGTCTGATCACGGCGCGAGCTAGCCTCGCACTTCAATGTCAGAGCGGGATCGCTTCCACGACCTCGCCTTGATCGTTTGCTGCCGGGTGCATCCACCACACCGTGCCGTCCGCGCCGACGCTGAGCTCGTGCAGCGTGTCGAGCCCGCTCGCGGGGTGCGCAAGCGACGCGTGACCCTCCGTTGCGCCGCTGGACGAGAGCTTCCACACGTCGAGCTCCTCGTCGGAGAGCTCCGTCGAGCCCGTGGTCGGCCTTGCGTGCAGGACGCCTACATAAATGTTCCCGTCGCTGTCGGTGTCGCACAGGATGATGCTGAGGATGCTGGGCGTGACGACGATCGGGCTCTCCCAGCGGGTCGTGCCGGCCACGTCGAGCGCGCGCACGACGAGCTGGCCCGCGGTGCGCGAGACGATCGCGGCGCTGACGAGCTGCGTGCCGTCGCGGCTCGGACGACCGGCGAGCACGGGGCCACCATCGATGGAGTGCACCACGCGCTTGCCCTGACCCTGCAGCGACTCCTCGACGAAGAGCCCGCCGCGGTCGTCGTCGAACAGCCCCGTCGCGCCCGCGGCGTCGACGAGTCCGAGCTGCATGAGCGGCACGCTGCCCTGCGCGTTCCCGGCCGCGTCGTAGCGCTGGAGAGACTTGTCGCCCAGGCGATCGAGCACCGCGACGCCGCCGGTCGCGTCCACGCGGAGATCCTGCGCGGTGATGCCCTGGAGCTTGATCGGCGGCAGCCACGTGCCGTCGATGGAGCGACGGAGGATGCGACCGTTCACCTGATCGAGGACGTAGAGGATGCCGTCCTTGCCGTGCGTGAACGACATCGGGCCTTCGCTCACCGACTCGGGATCGCGACGACGGCCCACCTGTCCGGGCCCCGAGCCCCAGCCGAGCGCCACGGGTGTGGTGTCGTGTGCGAGCGCGGTGTGGCTCCCGCCGTCGGTGCTACGACGCACGCGCGGGCGCACCGGTGCGACGGCGGAAGTCGAGCCGGTGGCCTGCTCTGCGAGCGGCGTGGGAGGAGAAGGTCGGCGGACGAGGAAGAACCCGGCGACGATCAGCAACAGCGCGGCGATGACGACGACCGCGCGCACGAGCTACGGCGAGGTGAAGGCGGCGACGTTCTGGTTTCCGGTGTCCGTCTCGAAGCCACTGATGGAGTCCGTGTAGTAGATGGTCGTGCTGGTGCCACTGTCGACGAAGGCGTCGATGTAGACCGGCTGCGTGTCGGCGACGAAGTCGACGCCGTCGAGGTTGCTGCCGGGGATCGACGAGAACGCGATCTGGTTGCTCTGGTTGAACACGATGTTCTCGTGGCCGGAGTATCCCGCCGCGCCCTGCGAGAAGTTGCCGTCGATGGTGATGAGTCCCTGGAAGCACGTCGCAGCACCGACAGGGTCGCTCCACACCAGGCGGAAGACGCTGCCCGAGCTCGCCGTGAGCGCGTAGGTGGGACGGTTATCGCTGCCGTCGAAGGACGTCGAGACGTCCGGCTCCACGTGATAGATCGGATACGCGTCGTGCGAGTTGGTGAACGCCGGGGGATCGCAGCTCGCCTGCTGAACGTGACCCCCGTTGCCGCGCACGACGCAGCCGGTGAGCGTTGCAGCGAGCGCGAGTGTGGGGAACAGCCGTAGCATCAAAGCCTCCATGAGCGAGCGTTGGGTTCGGAACAGCGACGCTCCACTCTATCGAGTTCTTCACCGTCGTGGGAGGGCAGTGGAACCCACGGCGTGCGAAACGTCACGAACGCGCTTGGATGCGTGGCGTGCGCCCGCCGTTACTTCGTGCGTGTCGTCACAAGGGATTGCTGAGCCGACCCATGAACAGCACGGCGTTCGTCTTGGCGTCGCGGATGACGTAGACGAACGGGTGATCGGCGCGGAACACGACGGGCTCGTCGGATGGCGGTCGCCCGCCCGCGCGCATGGCGACTGCCGTTGCTGCCGCGGCCTCGGTGCCCTGCTCGTCGACCTCGACGACCGCCTGGTGGACGACGGCGGAGATGTACAGGTCGCGCGAGCCGTCGATGCCGGAGAAGTCGGCAGCGGGGTAGTGGAACGCGTCCTTCATGCCGAGCCCCTGCAGCGGCCCTCCGAGCTCGAGCGCGGACGTAGTCTTCCAGCGCGGCAGCGTGACGTCGACGCGCGCGGGCTTCAGTGCTCCCAGCCACGACGGCAGCGATGCGAGGTGCGGCTCCACGTCAGCGAGGCTCTTCTTCGGCAGCACGACGTCCATCACGAGATCGCCGTCGCCGTACGGCAGCTCGAGGACCTGTGCCGTCGGGAGATCGGCGATGGAGAAGTGACCGACCTGCTGCATGAGCGGCACCTGCACGGGCCTATCGCTCGTGGTGAACGGGCCCTGCTTCGTGTGCGCGGCCTGGAACTGCGAGGTCCACGACGCCTTGAAGTAGATGGCGTTGGTCAGCACGAGCTTCGTATCTGCGTCGAGGACGCCCGGCGAGATGAGGGTCTTGATCTTCCCGTGCGTCGCGTCGCTGACCCACTTGTTGATGATCGCGCGGCTCGGCTCCGACGCGGCGAAGTCGAGCTGCTCGACGCCCGCGTGGTAGTCGCGCCTCACGAGCTGGGTGTAGTCCGCGACGAGGTGCTTGCCGCGCTGCAGCCACAGGCGATTGACGACGCTCAGCACGATGGACCGTCGAGCGAGCTCGTCCTCGTAGTACTTCTGCATGCTCGGATCGGCGGCACGCTGCGCGTTGTCGTCGACCGGGTTCGCGAGCGTGTTCCACCGGCCGAGCTGCGCTGCGAAGGCCTCGTGCGCCGCGCTACCTGCGGGCAGCTCGAGTGTTTTCTTCATCTGCGCAGCCGTCTCGCCGCGCGCGCCCGCGTAGGTCATCGACAGCGCGAGGCGTACGCTCGCCGGGGAGAAGAAGAGGTTGCCGGGCCTCTTCGCGAGCGTCGCGTAGAGGTTCGTCGCGAAGGTGTCGGCGTGCGCGAGGGTCGTCGAGAGCATCATCGTGACGAGTAGCAGCGCGCGACGCGCTACGCGAGGTATCCCTGCCGCACGCTGCGCGCGGCGATGGTGGCCTTCTCGAGCGTCTTTCTTCCCAGCCCGACCAGCGTGCTCACGCGACCGCGCAGCGACGGCTCGTTGACGCGACCCATCACCGCGGTGGACGCCGACATCCCGACGACCTTCACGTACTCGCGCAGGAAGGTCTCGAGGCGGCTGTCGTGGCCCGAGAGCAGCGCCATCGAGCGCGCGCGGTTCGAGACCGAGCCGGTCCAGTAGCGGAAGATGCCCTCGCGGATCGCGCGCGTACCGTCCTCCGCGCCGAGGAACACCTCGTACAGCGCGTCGGCAAGGATCTCTCGCGCACGCACGAAGCGGTAGCGCGCCTTCTGGTAGACCTGCAGCGCGTCGTCGAGCGCGGCGCGCGACGAGAGCGGTACGCCGTCGAGCGCCTTTTCGAGCTCGCGCACGTCGTTCAGCGCGATGGTCATGCCCGTCGCCGTGAGCGGGTGCGAGCAGCCGCACGCGTCGCCGACGAGCACGACGCCCGGCACCGTGCACTCGTCGGTGTAGATCGCGTAGTTGGCCGCGAGCTCCAGCTCCTGTTCGGCGAGCGCGCGATCGAACGAAGGTCGCACGACGTCCGGGAGCACCGGCAGGTACTTCTCGATGATGGCCTTTTTGACGGCATCTTTGCCCCGGTCCATGTCGGCGGGCAGATCGATACAGGTGCGCGCGTCGGTGCTGCTGATGGGGTACGCGAGGATCGGGCCCGGCGCGCCGAGGAAGATGTGGCCGTGGCCAGGCTCGGGCAGCGCGCAGTCCGGGAGGCGCATCGCCGCGGTGTACGAGATGAGGCGGGCGCGCTCCGGCATCGCTATGAGCGCGCGGATCTTGGAGTGCCGGCCATCCGCTGCGAGCACGAGGTCGCAGCGGTACTCGCCGACGGCCGTCTTCACACCGACGACGCGCTCCTCATCGTACACGAGCTCGGTGACGCGCTCGCCGAACCGGTACTCGACGCCCGGCTTCTTGCTCGCGACGTCGCGCAACACGTCGACGAGGTCGTGATGATCGATCGCGAAGCCGGCCGCGCGCGAGCCGGGGATCTCGTGGTAGG
>JBDTCO010000124.1:0-14251 GCA_039923495.1 Polyangia bacterium | reverse complement strand
CTCAGGTACTGCGGATGCATCGGGCAGGTCCACTGCTGGTGATGCTGCGCCTTGGTACAGCTCGCCATCACGATGGACATGGACGCCATCCACACGAGCGCGCAGGGCCTCATCGGCGCACCGTGAGCGGTTCGCCGATGGCGAGCTCGAGATCGACGAGGCGCCGCTGATACTCGACGAGGTAACGCGCGTGGTTGAGGTGGTGATCGCGGACCATCCGCGCGGCGTCGAGCACCGAGAAGAAGTCGATGCGGTCGTTCTCGTAAGCGGCCTCGGCGGACCTGAGCGCGACCTCCGCCAGCGGGATGAGCTTGTCGGCATGCAGACGCTCGTGTCGCCTGGCCGCGTCGATCTGCAGGAGCGCGATGCGGATCTCCTGATCCGTGCGGCGCGTGACCGCCTCGAGGGCGGCTCGACGAGCACGCACCTCGGCCTCGGCCGCCTGCACGAGCGCACTGCGCCGACCCGTGGAGAACACCGGCAGCGTCGACGAGACGCCCGCCGTGAAGGTGTCGGTCCCGTGGATGTTCACCATGTATCCCGCCCAGACCGCGAGATCGGGATTGGTCTCGCGCCTCGCGAGGGCGAGCCGCGCGTCGCTCTCGGCAAGCGCGTCTCGGGCCAGGCGAAGCTCCGGGCGGTTCGACAGCGCGCGCTCGAATGCCTCGTCCGACGAGGGAATCGAAGTCGGCTGGAACGTGTGCGCGATCGGCGGCAACACGGCATCCGCCGCCCGGTCGAGGAGCGTGTTGAGGCGTGCCTTCGCCTCCTCGCGCGCTCGCTCGAGATCGAGCCGATCATTTTCGACCGTGAGGAGCTCCTCTTGCGTCTTCAAGATCACGGCCTGCGCGGACTTTCCAACCCGATACTTCGCGTCGGCCGCTGTGACCATCGCTGCGAGCAGTGCCTTCACGCGGTCGTTGATGGTGAGGCTCTCCTCCGCGAGGAAGAGGTCGAGGTAGGCGCGCTTGGCGTCGGCCTGCACGAGCAGCGCCGTCTCCGAGACGCGGTCGTGTGCCGTGGTCGCCTCCCGCTGTGCGACCGTGCGGCGCGCGCGCAGCTTCGCCGGCCACGAGATCGGCTGTCGCACCGTGAGCATCACTGGAATGGATGCGAAGTTGACGGGCTGCTGCCACCACTCGAGCGACAGCATCGGGTCGTCGAGCACACCGGCGGCGCGCGGTCGCAATGCTGCGGCGTCCGCGGCAGAACGACGCTCCGTGATCTCCGGGTTTCGTGGACCGACCAGCTCGACCACGTCGTCGAGCGTCAGCGGAGACGGAAGGTCATCGGCGCTCGCCGGGAATGAAAACAGTGCCGCGGCTGCAAAGAAGCAGCCGGATAAGATCCGTACACGCATGTGACCTCCACGGTCGCCATCGCAAGAAGCAAGGAACGCGACGAGCGGGAGATCTAGACGCGGAGGACGGAGCTGTGGCGATGAAGACGTTCTCCCGGCGCGCGACCACACGCGGAGAACTCGAACGCAAGCGGGCGAACGTCGAGGTCGACAGGCGCGAGCGCGACCATGAGACCCACGAGCTGTGGAGCGGCAAGATCGTGATCAGGACGACTCGCTGGCTCCGATGCGTCGAGCACGTGCCCGGCGATGCTCTCGCAGCACGGGCGGCTCATCGAGGCTGCGTGCTCGTCGGCCGCATACACCGCGGAGGTCGTCCGGGGACAGCAGGCGTGCGCGGGCGGCATCGGCCGGTTCATCCGCAGGCAGCGGTGGGTCGCACCGACGGGAGCCACCGCGAACAGGGCCATAAGGACAGCGAGCGCCAGTGCAGGGATCCGAGCCATCAACCTTCGTAGAGCATAGGGCGAGGCGTCGATGCCGGCAACCAGCGAAGCCAAAGGCTCGCGGTCAAGCTCGCCAAGGAAGTGAACCTCGACGCCAATTCGGGCGAGGTCGTGGGCATCGACACCGAGCGCGAGTAACGCAATGTGGGAGTGCACAGCCGAGGCGCAGCGAAACACCGACGTGAACGGATCGGTCCGCGCGCAGCGCGATTGTGCGACGCACAAATGCGTGTCCGCGCGCGATGCCAGCAGCGCGACACGCTCGCTCACGATGGGTCGCCGCCGGCTTCGACAGTCACGGTCGGTTCGGTCCCAGCCGGCCGCGTGGATCCATCAGATGGTAGAGGCCCGGCACGAGCAGCAAGACCACCGGCCCCGACAGCGCAAAGCCGCCGATGACCGCGATCGCCAGCGGCTGCATGAGCTGTGAGCCCTGGCCGATGGCCATCGCGATCGGCGCCAGCGCGCAGGTGGTTGCCAGGATGGTCATCGCGACCGGCCGCGCGCGCCGCACGGCCGCGTCGCTCCAGGCCTCCTGCGGCGTCTTGCCGGCGGCGAGCCCGAGGCGCGCCTCGTGGATGACGAAGATCGCGTTCTCGCCGGCGATGCCCACGATCATGATCGCACCGACGTAGCTCGAGATGTTGAGGGTCTGGCCCGTGATCATGAGCAGCAGAAAGACGCCCGAGAGCACCGCGAGCGCGCACAGCGCCGTCACCAGCGGTGCCCGCCAGTCGCCGAACTCGAACAGCACCACCACCGAGAGCAGGAGGAGTCCGACCACGAGTACGTAGAGCAGATTGCGAAACGAGGCCTGCTGCTGCGCATAGAGGCCGCCGTACTCGAGGGTCATTCCCGACGCGAGCGGGAGCTCGTGCTCGAGGTGCTGGCGGATGTCCGCCACCGCCTGGCCCAGGCTGCGACCCGACAGTCGCGCGGTGACCCCGATGAACGTCTTCAGGTTCTTTCGATCGATCTCGGACTCGGGCTTGCCCGTCGTCACCTGGGCCACGTTGCCGAGCGGCACGAGCGCCCCCGACGGGGTGCGGATCGGCAACGTGGTCAGGTCCGCGGCGCGGTCACCGCTGAAGACGCGGAGCGGATAGAGGCGCTCGCCCACCCGTACATGGTCGACGACGTTTCCCACGAGGGCTGGCACCACAGCGGCACGGACGTCACTGGTGGTGAGGCCATATCGTCCGGCTGCAGTCGAATCGACGCGGATGTCGAGCGCCGGTCCGGCGATGACGACGCCGTCGAACACATCCTCGACCCCGGGGACCTTGGACAGGATGAGCGCGGCGGCGCGAGCCTTGGCCTCGAGCTCGGTCTGGCTTGCGCCGAAGATCTTGATCTCGATGGGCTGCGGCGTGCCTCCCGTCAGGTCGCCGATGCTGTCCTCGAGAAGCTGGCCGAAGTCGGTGTGGATGCCCGGCTCCGTCGCCGCCAGCTTCCTGCGCAAGTCGTCGATGACCTCGTCGACAGCTCGGCGCTGCGCTCGCGGCTTCAGGTTGATCACGTAGTCGCCGCGATTGGGCTCGGTGATGAAGAAGCCGAGCTGCGTGCCCGTGCGGCGCGAGTAGCCCGCGACATCGGGCGTCGCCGAGATCACCTTTTCTGCCTCGTCGAGCATCGCGTTGGTATCGCTGAGCGAGGTGCCGGGTGGCGTGTAGTAATCGAGGATGATCGCGCCTTCGTCCATGTGCGGCAGAAAGTCGGTCTGCATCCGCGTGTACAGGAACCGGCTCGCGACAAGGAGAAGCACGATTCCTGCCACGGCGATGGAGCCATGGGCGACGGTGAACCGCGCTGCTCGCCCGTAGCCGTGGCTGGCGTGATCCCACAGCCGAGCGAGCGGGCGCATACGCGCCGACAGCCAGGCGCGCAGGCGCCCCGGGTCCGTCGGCGCCGCGTCCGGCTTGGGCCCGAACAACGCCACCGAGGTCGGCACCGCGAACAGCGCCAGCAGGAACGAGACCGTCAGCGCCAGCGCCATGGTCAGCGCCAGCGGCTTGAAGAAGGCGCCGGTGACCCCGGTGAGCAACGCGAACGGCAGGAAGATGACCGTGGTCGACAGGCTGGAGCCGATGAGCGCGGGGAGGAGCTCGCGTGTGCCGCTGGCGGCCGGGTTCGGTTGCCCGGCCTCGCGGTGGGCGTGGATGTTCTCGATGACCACGATGGCGTCGTCGGCGATGAGGCCGAGCGCCGCTGCCACGCCGGCGAGCGTCATGAGGTTCAAGGTCTGCCCCAGCGCCGCCAGGCCGAGCCCGACCACGGCGATGCATAGCAGGATGGCGACGACCGCGATGACCGTCAGACGCAGGCTGCGCAAGAAGACGAGCAAGACGAGCGCGGCCAGGCCGATGCCGATGACGATGGCATCGCGCGCGCCGGCGATGGAGCCAGAGACGAAGCGTGCCTGGTCGTAGAACACGCTCCACTCGACGCCCTTCGGTAGAAGCTCCGCGTGATCGCGCAGGAGCTTTCGCACGCCGTCGGCGATGGTGATGGTGCTGGCTTGGGGCTGGCGGATGAGGTTGATGAGCACCGCCGGCTTGTTGTTCGCGGTCGTGCGCACGTACGAGATCTCGTCGCTCACCTCGATTTTCCCCAGGTCGCCGAGCCGCACCGGAGCGTCGCCGGGCTGCGCGGGCAAGGCCAGCGCCGTCAGCTCGGCCAGCGTGTGCACGCGCCCATCGACCAGCGTGAGGTACAGCTCGTGGTTGCGCTCGACCAGCCCTGCCGACTGCACCATGTCATTCTTCTGGATGGCCGAGACGACGTCGGCGGCGCTCAGCTTGCGCCCCTGCATGGCCTGTTGATCGAGGTGCACCTCGAACTCGCGATTGCGGCCACCCTGGATCTGCACCTGCGAGACCCCGGGGATCCGGTAGAGGGCAGGCTTGAGGGTGTACTCGGCCAGCGTGCGCAGCTCTGCCTGCGACAGCGTGTCCGACGTGAGGGCGTACCCCTCGATGGGGAAGACCGAGGTGTTCATCCACTCGACGTCGATGCGCGTCTCCGGCGGCAGATCGGGCAGCACGCGCTGGGTCTCCGACTGAACCCGCTGCCGCGCGACCTCCATGTCGACGCCCCAGCCAAAGAGCGCGGCGATCTCGACCGAGCCTCTCGAGGTCGTGGAGCGCACGCTCTCGACGCCGGGGACGCGCAGGATCGCCTCCTCGAGCGGTCGGGTCACGGTCGGCATCATGCGTGCCGCCGGTTCGTCTCCAACGCTGGCGATGACCTTGATGAGCGGGAACGTCACGGATGGAAAGATGCCGGCCGGCAGCGTCGTCGCCTCGTACACGCCGGCTGCGGCCAGGAGCGCGATCACGAGGTAGATCGCGACCGCCCGCGATCGCGCTGCACCGACGAGGCTCACTTGAAGCGCACGGGCGCGCCGTCGGGTAGCCCGACCTGCCCGCTGACAATGACCCGCGTTCCGTCAGGTAGCGAAGGGGTCACGACCTCGACGACACCATCTTGCTGGAGCCCCGTCGTCACCTCGACCCAGTGGGCGTTGCCGTCCGCGCCCACGGTGGCCACGCGCGTGACGCCGCTGATGTCGTCGCGGAGCAGCGCCGCCTCCGGCACCACGCGAGCGGCACGGTGCTCGCCGACGACGATGGACGCGGTGCCGAACAGCCCGATCGCCGTCGGTACCTGTGCCGGTGCGAAATCGATGCGAACCGGGGACGTCAGGTCATTGCCCGTCGCCGCGGGCAGCACCACGTGTACCACACCGAGGATGGGCGCCTTGATCGCCGCCAGCCGGAGAGTGGCCTTCTGCCCGGGGTGAATTGCGGGCAGTGCGTTCTGCACGATCTTGGCCACGAACACGATTGAATCCGCGGCCGCCAGGCTCAAGATGTCCGCGGTCGTGGTCACGAGCGAGCCTTCTTCGGCGCCATGAGCCACCACCACGCCCGCCTCGGGCACTCGTAGTGGCGTCTCGACGATGCCCTGCTCGGCGAGCTGGACCGCGCGCCGGGCGTCTCGTTGCTGGGCCGGGGTGTGCGCCGCCTGCAACATGCTGCGCGCACCCACCAGCGCCGCTTCGCTGTTCTGCGAGACCACGTGACCGATGACTTGCCCCGTCCTGACGTGGTCTCCGTTCTCGACCGTGAGATCGATGAGGGTGCCGGCGAAGGGTGAGCGAACCTTCTGCTGGTCGAGGGCGTCGGTGAGCCCAGGACCCGTCACGAGGACCTGCAGGTCGGCGCGCGCGACCACGGCTACCTTGACCGGCGTCCCGGACGCCCCCCCGTCGTCGTGCTTCGCCGGCCCTCCGTGGCCTCCGCAGGCGGAGAGCAGCACCATACCGAACCACCACCGACTCATGGCGTCCCCCATCGGAGCGCGGTCGCCGCTGCGATGCGATAGCTCAGCAGCGCGACCTGGTACGCGTTCTGGGCGGCGATCCATTGCGTGTACGAGTCGAGCACCTCGAGCGCTGTCCCCGCGCCACCTCGGTACAGACTCTCGGCCTCGAGGTACGAGTCACGTGCAGCCGGGATGGTCCGCGCGCGCGCTGCAATCTCGCGAAAGAGGTTCTCGAGGTCGGTGCCCGCGCGCCGTGACTCCAGGCGCGCATGACGCATGACCACGAGCTGATTGGCACGCGCCTGGTCGCGCCCCAGCTCCGCCTGGCGCAGCCGCGCGCGATAGATACCGAAGTCCCAGAACGCCCACGAGAACAACAGCGTCGCCGAGACGCCAAGGTCGTTGCGCAGCCGGCCCACGAAGCCGACGCCCCTCGGATCGTCGGTGAGGCCAGACCCCCAGAGGCCCGCGTCGATGGCGAGGTCGAAGTGGGGTCGTCGCTGCGCGCGCGTCACAGCGATGGCGGCGACGGCGGCGCGAAGCTCGGCGGCGGCCACCTGCAGCTCGGGGGCCGTGTTCCACGGATCGTCCCTCCCCGCGACGACGGGCGGAGTCGGAAACGGCAGCGGCGCCACCTGCAGGGGCGTGGCGGGATCCCGGCCCATCAGGTCGTTCAGCTCGAGGCGCGCCTCGTCGATCCGGCGCTGGGTGTCGTTGATGTTGGCCTCCTCGTTGTCCAGGCGCACTTCGGTCTTGAAAGCATCGGCGGCAATGCCCTGACCAGCGGCCTGACGGGAACGAATCCCGCTCAGATACGTGCGCAGGCGATCGACACCCTCCCGACGAAGCTGGACCTCGTTGCTCGCCTTGACGAGCTCGCTGAAGCGGGTGCGCACCTCGAGGTCCACGTCCTTCTCGACCGCGCGATAGCGTGATGTCGTCGCGCTGAGCTGGCCATCAGCGACCGCCATGCCCGCACGGATTCCACCACCCTGGTAGAGAGGCTGGAGCGCGACGACCTGCAGTCGCTCCTCGTTGGCCGTCTGTGCTCCGTTGTAGCGCGCGCCCGGTGGGGCGTAGCGGAGATCTCCATCGAGATGGAAGGTCGCCCATCGACGGGCGCGCGCCTCCTTGACTCTCGCGCGATCGATATCGACGTCGAGGGCCGCCACGGGCAGGCGCGCGTTGGCCACACGTGCTTGATGAAGCGCGTCGTCGAGCGTCAACGCGCCATCGGCACGGGCAGTCGCTGACGAGAGGAGCAGGATGAGCCAGGCGCTTTTCATGGAGCGTGGCCACAGCGCTCGCGATCACGAACGGAGTCATTCGTTTCGGCGTCGCTCTTCATGGGCCGCGCCTCCTTTCCAGCAGGAAGCGCGACCGCTTCTGTCCGACCGCGTGTACCGCTGTACTACTTCTTCACGCTCGTAGGCGCCTCTTCGACCTTGTTGAGGTCGACGAAGTGCATGCCGTTCTTCTCGGACTGTTCGCCCGTCACGATGACCTGCTTGCCGGCGAAGCTCGCCAGCTTCGCGTTCGGGGACTCGTGGTCGCTCGCGATGACGGCGTACAGGATGTCGTTCGAGAGGATCGCGACGGGATTGCCCTTCTTGATGCACTCGAGCGCGCACTTGGCGTGCTTGCTTCCCTGACCGGCGTGGCCCGCGTAGCAGGTGAGGTCGATCACCTCGCCCGTGAGCGTGGTGGTCGCGGCCGCCTTGGGGGCAGTGGCGTCGTGCTTGCCGTCGTGGGCGTACGCGGCGCTACCGAAGCAGAGGACGAGTCCGAGAACGAGATTGCGCATGAGGTGCTCCTTGGGTGGGACGTGATGGGGGAAGGTCTCGCTCAGCCGGATACCTTCGACGCGAGCGTACCCTGGGGCGGCTGGTACGGGGCGGGGTCATCGTAGCTCGGGATGCCATCGCGGATCTTCACCACGGTGAACATACCGCCCATGCCGACCGGACCATACTGCCCCTCGCCCGCCATCATGGGGATCCAGTTCTTCGGTCCGCCCATGTTCATGTCCATCATCTGGCCCATGCCGTGCTCGCCCATCGCCATGTAGCCGGGCAGGAGCTTGCGCACGCGCTGCTCGAGCCCCTGCTGCGAGACGCCCATGGTGTTCGGCACGTCGTGCGCCATCTGGTTCATCGTGTGATGGCTCTTGTGGCAGTGCAGCACCCAGTCGCCCGGGTTGTCGGCGACGAACTCGAAGTCGCGCGTCGTGCCGGGCGGGACGTTGACGGTCGTCTCGGGGCACTGAGCCGATGGCGGCACCGGCCCGCCATCGGTGCCGGTCACGCGAAAGACGTGGCCGTGGATGTGGATCGGGTGGCTGTCCATGCTCAGGTTCGCGAGCCGCACGCGCACCCGCTGGTTCGTTCGCACCACGAGCGGCGCGGTCCCCGGGTACACACGGCTGTTGAACGTGAACAGGTTGAAGTCCGTCATGATGTTCGGGTTCGGGGTCGCCGTGCCGGGATCGACGGCCCACTCGTGCAAGAAGATGCAGAAGTCGCGGTCGACGCGTGGCGACGGCGCACTCCGTGGATGGATGACGAAGAAGCCCATCATCCCCATGGCCATCTGCACCATCTCGTCGGAGTGCGGGTGATACATGTGCGTGCCGTGCTGCTTCAGCGTGAACTCGTAGGCGTACGTCTCGCCGGGCATGATGTGCGGCTGGTTGAGCCCCGCGACGCCGTCCATGCCGTTCGGCAGGATGATGCCGTGCCAGTGCACGCTCGTGCCCTCGGTGAGCTTGTTCGTGACGAGGAGCCGCACGCGATCGCCCTCGACCGCCTCGATCGTCGGTCCCGGCGTCTGCCCGTTGTAGCCCCACGCGTTGATGACCAGCCCGGGGGCGAGCTCGCGCTTCACAGGTTCCGCTACGAGGTGGAACTCCTTGACCCCACCGACCATGCGATACGGCAGCGTCGAGCCGTTGGGCGTCACGACAGGCCTGTATGGACCCGTCGTCTTCTCATCCTTGCCGCCCGCCGCCAGCGCCTTGCGACCCCGCCATCCGGCGACCACCGCGGCCGCACCTGCCAAGAGCTCACGTCGCTTGATCATGGAGCACCTCCTTTGGTCGTCGTACGTTCGGGGAAGGTCGACTCGACGAGCGGCGCACCGGCTGCGCGCTCGAGCTCGGCGCGCGCGACCCAGTAGTCCCTCACGCTATCGAGGTAGTCGCGCCACGCTGTGACCTCGGCCTGCTTGATGGCGAGGAGCTGGTACACGCCGATGAGCATCGCGTTGTACTGCTTCTGCGCGAGCGCCACCGTGCGCTCTCTCAGCGGGACGACCGTGCGTCGCAGGTACTCGGCGAGGCTGCGTGCGCCGAGCAGCTTGGTCGCCTGCTCGCGCACCTCGGACCGCACGTCCACGCCGAGCGCATCGGCCTGCCGCCGCGCGCGCCTCGTCTCCGAGACCAGCCGCGCGATCTTCGCCTGCCCCTGGTCGAAGATGGGGAGCTCGAGGCTGATGGAAGGGCCCGCGACCTTGGGGTTGTCGATCTCCTTGTGCGTATCCGCTCCCACGGACAGCGCCGTGATGAAGCGCGTGTGCTTGGCGTTCTTCACGGCGCGGTCGAACATCGCAGCCTCGCGCTCGGCGGCAAGAAGATCGAGGCGATGAGCAAGTGCGTAGCGTTCGAGGTCGTCGAGCGCGAGCTCGCGCTCGGGAGGCGGCGGTAGCGCATCGGGCAGCTTCAGCGCGGTCTGGCTGCCCCACAGGCCGAGCAGCCGCACGAGCCGCTCGTGCGTGGCGACCGCCGCGCTCTCGGCGTGGACGAGATCCATGCGCATCTGCACGTAGCCCCCTTGCTCGGTGGCGAGCCCGAGCGCCGAGAGCGTCCCCGCCGCTTCCTGACGCAGCGCGAACTCGGCGGCCGCCGCGGCGGTCTCTGTCACGGTTCGTTGCAAGGCGAGCTTCAGCTTGGCTGCGAGCGCGTCGTAGTACGCGCTCTGGACCTCGAGCGCGGTGGACCAGATCGCGGACGCGACCTCGAGCTTGGCCCGCTCGAACTCGAGCCGCGCGAGCTTCTTGCGCAGCGGCATCACGAACAGATCGAGGATGTTCATCGACAGGTTGACCTCCCAGGCGATGCCGCCGCTGGCGGGCGGGCCGAACGGGATGCCCGGGTGAAAGCCGATGGACGGGTTGTGCAAGAGGCCTGCCTGAACGACGTCCGCCTGCGCGACGCCGAGCCTCTCGAGGATCACCTGGATGCGCGGGCTGTTCGCGAGCGCGACCTCGACCGCGCGCGCGGCCGTGAGCTCGTCAGCGAGGATCCGATCGAGGAGCTGTCGCGTGTCGTCCTCTTCCTTGCGCGACTGGTTCCAGCGCAGTGCGCTCAGGCCACGGTCTTGCAGCATCCGGTCGACGTCGGTCAGCCCACCTTTGACGGGCACGCGACAGCCCGCGAGCGCGAGCGCGATCACCGCGCACCACCCGGCGCGCCTCATGGCGAAGACTGCTTCCGCACGAGCGTCATCCCGCACTTCGGACACGAGCCGGGATGCGCGGATTGCACCTCGGGGTGCATGGGGCACACGTAGACGAGGTCTTCGCCCCGGGCAGGCACCGGCTCGGCAGGCGGCGGCGCGTGCGCCGCGATCTGCTGCTCGGTGGTCTGCAGGTCCGTGGGATGAACGATGGGAGACGCGTGGCTCTGGTCGCCCGCGGGGCCTCGATGCGGGTCGCGGGTATCGAGTTTTTCAGCAGCGCAGCCCGCGACGAGGATCGCGAGGAAGCAACAGACGGCGTGAAGCGCCGTCGACGAACGGATCATGAGAGCTCCCGAAGGGAAGGAACGAGCGGTCACGCGCGCGGAGGGCGGCGTGACTCGATGCACGTGCGTTCGGGGATCGTTAGACGCGGAGGCGGTACGGAGGGCCGCAACCGATGCCGGGCGGAGGCTGCCGATCGACGACGACGAGGACCGCTTTCACACCGCGCGGCGACAGGTCGAGTCGAGTTGCGCCGTGCAGGGCGACGAGCTTGGTGGTCGTGGCATTGACCACGTCGGCGCGCACCAGAACACGCGTCCCCGCCGGCTGCGCACAGCAAGACGCCTTGCAGATCGTGGCATCGGCGGGGACCGGCTTGCAGCAGCACGCGCGCATCGCCACCCGACACGCGGGCCCCGTTCCCAGCTGCAGCAGCAACAGGACGAAGATCGCGAGGACCGATGCGAAGCGACGCACGACGAGAGCCTTCACTCGGAGCACACGCTCGTCAAGTGACACACGTGCAATCCACACAGCCACGCGCTGCGCAGGCGCCGCACCTCGCGACCACGCCGGCGCGAAGGGTCCGGCGCGCGCGGTGCAAACGGACGCCCGCGTGCGACGCGGTCAGGCCGCGCTCGGACGCGTAGTCCTTCACGGCGAGACCGAGCACGTCGACCTGCTCGATCGCGTCCGCGTGGTCGGGCGTCAGCGTCTTCGCGATGCCACCTACGCATGCGCACGGGACCGATCGCTCGTCGACGAGTGGCGCCGCGACGTGATCGAGCTCGGCGGCCAGCGCGACCAGCGCGCGCGCTCGAGACGCGGCACGCCGATGATGATCGACGACCGCGTTGCGAAGGATGCCGTAGAACCACGGAACGAGCGCTTCGGGTCGTTCGAGCTCGCGCGCATGTTCCAGCGCTCGCGCCAGCCCTTCCTGCAGAAGGTCATCGACGAGCGCGTGATCACCGCCGAGGCGACTTCGCAGGAAGCCGGCGAACTCGCCTCGGTGCTCGAGCAACGCCGCGATGACCTGCTCCGCCGACGGCTCGACGTTCACACCGCGACTCGTCGCAACCGCAGGGCGTTCGTGATCACCGAGACCGAGCTGAGGCTCATGGCGACACCGGCGATCATGGGGCTCAACGTGAGCCCGAGCCACGGGTAGAGCACCCCGGCTGCGATCGGGATCCCGACGGCGTTGTACGCGAACGCGAAGAACAGGTTCTGGCGGATGTTGCGCATCGTCGCGTGGCTCAACGTGCGCGCGCGCAGGATGCCGCCGAGGTCGCCGCGGAGCAGCGTGACCCCGGCGCTGGCGATCGCCACGTCGGTGCCCGTCCCCATCGCGATGCCGACGCGGGCTGCGGCCAGCGCGGGCGCGTCGTTGACGCCGTCACCGACCATCGCCACCACGCGGCCCTCGGTCGTCAGCGTCTTGACCACCTGCTGCTTGTCGGCCGGGAGCAGGTCTGCGCGTACGTCCGAGATCCCGAGCTCTGTTCCCACGGCGATGGCCGTCGCGTGGTTGTCACCGGTGAGCATCACGGGCGTGATCGACAGCGCCTTCAGGCCCCGCATCGTCTCCGCCGCGTTTTCCTTGATGGGATCCGCGACGCCGATGAGGCCGGTCGGCACACCATCGATCGCGACGAGGACCACGGTCTGGCCTTTCGTTCGTAGCGTGCCGGCGGACGCGTCGAGCAGCCCCGACTCGGTGGAGTCACCGAGCAGCGACTTGTTGCCGATCACCACCTTGTGACCATCGACCGTACCCTCGATCCCCTGACCGGTCACCGAGCGAAAGTCGCTCACGGCGCCGAGCGCGAGCGCTCGATCTTTGGCGGCCTGGACGATGGCCGCGCCAATCGGGTGCTCGCTCGACTGCTCGAGGCTGGCGGCGAGGCGGAGGAGCTCGTCTTCCTTCCCCTGGCGCACTTCGATCGCCACGAGCTTGGGCTTGCCCTCCGTGAGGGTGCCGGTCTTGTCGAGGACGAGCGTGTCGACGAGCTCGAGCGCCTCGAGGGCCTCGGCGTTCCGGAACAGCACTCCGACCTGCGCGGCGCGTCCCGTGCCGACCATGATCGACATGGGCGTCGCCAGTCCGAGCGCACACGGACACGCGATGATGAGCACCGCGACGGCATTGAGCAGCGCATGCACCCACCTGGGCTCGGGACCGACGAGCGACCAGACGATGAACGTGGCAACGGAGATGATCAAGACGACCGGCACGAAGATGCCGGCGACCTTGTCGGCGAGGCGCTGGATGGGCGCGCGACTCCGCTGCGCATCGGCCACCATCTGGACGATCTGCGCCAGCAGCGTCTCCTTGCCGACGCGCTTGGCTTCCACGAGCAGGCCGCCGCGTCCATTCATGGTGCCGCCGGTGACGCTGTCGCCGACGCTCTTCTGCTGGGGCATCGGTTCGCCCGTGAGCATCGACTCGTCCACGGTGCTCGAGCCGTCGACCACGGTGCCGTCGGTGGGGAGCCGTTCGCCTGGGCGCACGCGCAGCTTGTCGCCGACCTGGACCTGGTCGAGCGGCACGTCTTCTTCGTTTCCATCTCGGACCCGGCGCGCGGTCTTCGGGGCGAGATCGAGGAGCCCGCGGATCGCGAGCGACGTCTGCCCGCGCGCCCGCAGCTCGAGGATCTGCCCGAGCTGCACGAGCGCGATGACCACGGCAGCGGCCTCGAAGTACACGGGCGGTCCACCGCCGTGACCCGCGTGCGTCGCCGCAGCCAGACCCGGGATCACGAGCACGGCCACGCTCGAGATGAAGGCAGCGCCCGTCCCGATCGCGATGAGCGTGAACATGTTGAGGTGCATCGTCACGACGGACTTCCAGCCGCGGACGAAGAACGGCCATCCACCCCACAGCACGACCGGCGTCGAGAGCGCGAGCTCCACCCACGCCCGGGTCGATCCGGGAAGCAGCCGGTCGATCGCATGGCCGGGGATCATCTCCGCCATCGCGACGATGAGGGTCGCGAGCGCGAGCGGCCCCGACACGAGCAGGCGGCGCTTCATGTCGACGAGCTCGGGATCGGGCCCATCGTCGACGCCGATCGTCATGGGCTCGAGCGCCATTCCGCAGATCGGGCACGCGCCAGGACCCTCCTGGACGATCTCCGGGTGCATGGGGCACGTGTACAGGCCCGCGCTCGGGGCCGGCGGCGGACTCGAGGCTGGCGTGAGATACTTCTCGGGGTCGGCCTCGAACTTGGCCAGGCACTTCGGATTGCAGAAATAGTAGCGAGCGCCCGCGTGCATCGCGGTGCCCTTCGCAGTTGCTGGATCCACCGTCATGCCGCAGACGGGGTCTTTCTCGACGTGTGGCTCGTGTGGCGCGCTCGACATGCTCTGATACTCCTCGA
>JBDTCO010000123.1:0-4737 GCA_039923495.1 Polyangia bacterium | reverse complement strand
GACATCGTCTACACCGACGCCGTCTCCGGCATCCACGCCAACTTTCTCAAGGACACGGTGCCCGAGGGCTTCACGCCCGATCGCAGCCCGGACGGCTCGAAGCGCTGGCGCGACATCTGGAGCGCGGGCCAGGGTGTCGGCCTCATCGAGGACGTGCAGCCCATCAGCACCATCGTCGAGAACCTCGTCCGCGAGGCCCACGACACCTACGCGAGGCTCGGCTAGTTCTTCTTCGTGTCTCGCGGGAACAGCAGGCTCAGCCCGCGCGGCATGTAGCTCGCCCACGCGCCCTCGTCGTGGCCGGCGTCGGGCTGCGTCCAGTGGAAGAGGTTCGAGCCGAAGCGCAGGCCGCGCGTGGCGAGCAGATCACGGAGCTCTTCGGCATCGATGCGTCCGTCGCTGTCGCCGCCGTTGTAGAGCACGACGCGCTTGGTGGCGAGGTCCTTGGCCTTCGCGACCTCGCCGAGGATCATCTTGCCGTTCCACCACACCGACGGCGAGTTGATGAAGTACGAAGAGAACAGCTCGGGCCGCGTCGCCATCACGTGCGTGCCGAAGAGGCCACCGAGCGACGAGCCGCCGAGCGCGCGACGAGCAGCACCGCGAGTCTTGTATGTGGCCTCGACGTGCGGCATGAGTTCGTCGGAGAGGTAGCGGAGCAGGGTGTTCGCCTTGCCGCCGCCGTGCGCGGGATCGGCCGCTGGCGTGTACTCGTTCATGCGGTCCTTCGCGTGAACACCCACGATGATCATCGGCTCGCCCTCGTGGCCATGCGCGACGCTCTCGAGCGCCTCGGCTGCGCGCCAGCCGCCCGCGTGGTGCTCGTGCGTGAGCAGGTTCTGCCCATCGAGCATGTAGAGCGTGGGGTAGCGCCGCGACGATTTCGGGTCGTAGCCAGGCGGCAGGATCACGGTGAGCCGGTGGTCGCCGTGGACCACCGACCTGTGCGTCGTCTCCTGCACGGTCGCGTGCGCGCGAGCCTGGGTTGCCGCCGCGCGTGAGATCGGCGCGGCGGAGGCGACGCCGCCGAGGAGCAGGGCGCCCGAGAACAAGGTGACGAAGATCGGCCTGCGCACGCGCGTGGTCGGAGCAGGCCCCGTGCCACGAACCGTCTCAGGAATCTCGATGGGTTGCGCCCATGCCAGGTGGCCGGTCGAGTGAGGAGCTGGGGTCGATTGTCGCTCGATCTGCCGTCGGGCTATCGTGACGCCCCGATGAGCCCGTCACCGTCCGCCCCGTGCGGCTAGCCAGGATGAAGCGCGCGCTGCTGCTCATATCCGTCGTCGTACTCGCGAGCATCGCCGCGTATGCGCCGACGGGTGATCCCGATCTCTGGTGGCACCTTGCCGCCGCGCGCCTCGCGATCGCCGATCCGGTTCACGCGAACCTCGATCACTTCTCGTACTCGTACGCGGGCACCGCCCTGCAGCACCGTGATGCGCTGGCCGAGCAGGTGCTGTATCGCGGCTATCTCCTGCTCGGCTTTGCGTGGTTCGTGCTGCTGAAGGCGTTCGCCGGTGCGATGCAGGGGGCAGCCCTCTGGATCGCCCAGCCGCGACGGCAGCGCAGCGTCCTCGTCACCCTCGTCGGCACCATCGTCTTACTGGCGACGATCCGCCTCGTCGAGCGACCGAACCTCTTCACCGTTGCTGTCTTCCCGCTCTTCGTCGCGCTCCTCGAGCGCGCCAGGCGAGCGCTGCACGAGCCGCGGATCGCAATGAAGTTCGGCGCGGTCGTCGCCTGCGCGTGGGCGTGGATGGCGCTGCACCGCGGCGGGCTCCTGTCGATCCCGCTCGTCGGGCTGTTCGCGGCCTACACGACGGTCGCGTACGTGCTGCCGTCAGCGATGGCGGAGCGCTATCTCGGACCGCGTCCGACACGCGTGGCGCTCGGCCTCTCGTGGACCGCCGCGGTGCTCACGCTCGCGTTCACGCTGCTGTCTCCCGGCGGGCTTGCGGCGCTCTTGTCGGGCATCGGCGTGGTGGAGCGGACCTCTTTGCGTAGCTCCATCTCGGAGTGGACGCGCATGACGCCCGTCGCGCTCGTGCAGCACTTCCCCGTCGCGATGCTGCTCGGGCTGCTCGCGCTCGCTTTGACGTTGCGCAGCCTCGTCGTGCGCCGTGTCCTCGGGCTCTGGCACCTCGGGCTGCTCGCGCTGTTCGTCGGTGCCACGCTCGACAGCGTGCGCTGGGTGCCGTACCTCGCGGCCGTCGCCTGCCAGCTCGTCGTGCTCGAGGTCTGCGCGAGGATGCACGCGTGGGAACGCTCGCCGAAGGTTCGGCTCGTCCCCCTCCTCGTCACCGCGGCGGGGATCGCGTGCGTGGTGGCGACGCACGGCGGACCGTTTGCGATGGGTGAGGACGCTGGGCGCGTGCCACGCGCTGCAGCCGACCTCCTCGAGTCCGAGCACCTCGGCGACAGGGTGGCGAACGCGCTGGAGCTCGGCGGCTACCTCGTGTGGCGCGACGCTGCGCACGTTCACGTGCTCATCGACGGTCGCAACGAGACGCTGTACCCGCCGAGCTTCTTCGCGCGCGCGCTCGAGGCCGAGCACGACCGCCCGACGTTCGAGGCGATGCGAGCAGAGGATCGCGCGACCGTCGTCGTCGCGGTGAACACGCCCGGTCGCCTGACGACGCCGTTCCTGCGCGATGATCCCGCCTGGGCGCTGGTCGGCTGGAGCGATCCCGCCACCGTCTGGGTGCGGCGTGACGCGCACGCAGAGCTGGCCTCGCGCCTCGCGTACGGCCTGCTCGATCCGCGCTCGCTCGACGGTTCGGTCGCACGCGCGCTCGGCACAGGCGCCGATCGAGCCCAGCTGTCTCGTGAGCTCGAGCGCATGGTCACGCAGAACCCCAACGCGGTGCGGCCGCTCGTCGCCCTTGCGGTGTATCATCACATCATCGGCGACCTGGAGCGCCGAGACCTGGTCCTCGCGCGGCTCGACGCCCTCGCGCCGGATCACCCGGCCGTCCGAGCCCTGCACGCACGTTTCATCCGCTAGCGTGCGCGAGCGTAGGTTCCAGCGCGTGTAGCAGATTGACGTGCCGCGGAATTTTGAGTATATGGGCGCTCCCTTACGGCTGCACGGGTCCGTAGGAGCAGCAGAATCCAATATTTCGCTGGCGTAGCTCACCTGGCAGAGCAGCTGATTTGTAATCAGCAGGTAGTCGGTTCGAGTCCGACCGCCAGCTCTCTGAAATTCAAAGACCCCCACCAACCGCAAGCCAGCGCGGAGCGCAAGCAAGCACCGACGGTGCAAGCGAGCACGAAGCGCGAGCGAGCAGGTACCAAGGTCGGCGACGAGAGGCGAGAACGCTCGAGTCGAAGATCCAGAACGCGCGCGAGAAACGCGCAGTGGGGGAGACTCGCGAGGCTTTGTCGAGCGAGGGGGGACGGAAACGTCCTCCAAAAATGGAGGGGTTCCCGAGTGGCCAAAGGGAGCAGACTGTAAATCTGCCGGCGTACGCCTTCGATGGTTCGAATCCATCTCCCTCCACCAGTAGTGTAGCGACGTCGCACCACACCATCATGCGGGTGTAGCTCAGTTGGTAGAGCTCTAGCCTTCCAAGCTAGACGTCGCGGGTTCGAGCCCCGTCGCCCGCTCTCACCTTGTTCGTCGGGGGGATTCCCCCGAACCCCTCGTGCTGTGGCGGCAAGGCCGCCCTCGCGCGACCGGACTTGCTGACCGACGCCCGCTGCACCTTGGGCGTCGGTCCCAGCTTGCCTCCTGTGCGTCGGACTTGCGTCCTGGGGACCGCGTGGCTGAAGTCGATCCGCTGGCGTGCCGCGTCAGGACTGAAGCGCGTTCCCACTCGTCGGTAGCGCGCGATCGATGTGTTAGAAGCGTGTCATGAGCTCAGGGTCGAGGCGTGCGCTCCCGCTTGCACTGCTGATGTACGCGATGGGCTGTGGAACGACTGGAACCAGCCACGCGGTTCCACACGCGATGCCGATGTCGCTCTTCACGGGCCACTGGGGTGTGGTCGAGATGTCGATCGGCAAGGTGACCGGGCGCTTCCTCCTCGACACCGGGACCGATCACACGGTGATCGACGTGAGTCTCGCGAAGCGAGCCGGGTGGGCGATCTCGGATTGCAAAGCCTTACCCGGCACGATCTTCGGCGATCTTTGCAGGGTCGCGCTGCCAGCCTCCACTGTGGCTGGGCACCGTCTGCCACCGGCGTCCGGGCGAACCGCCGACATGCGCCAGAGCGACCTGGGCCAGATGACGTCGGTCGATGGATATCTCGGCGGTGATGGGTTGGGGAAGTTTGTCGTGGTGTTCGACTATCCAGTTCGACAGTGCGGCTGGTCGCGATCGCGGTTCCATGAGGATGCAGAAGCCATCCTCCCTGTCGTGGACAGGCGAGAACGAGCCATGGAGCCGGCGATCGTCGCGACGCGGCCATGACGCAGCACCGCGATGGAGCGCGCTTGGCAAAAAGGGATTGTCTCGGGTGCGAGTCCGGTGTAAGGAAGTCGCCGTTTCGCTCACGTAGCTCAGTTGGTAGAGCACGTCCTTGGTAAGGACGAGGTCTGCGGTTCAATCCCGCACGTGAGCTCACTGTATCGCTCCGCGCTCCATCCCCTGCGATCGCCCCACATCCGGAGAGCCCCACGATGTCGAAGGAAAAATTCGTCCGCAACAAGCCGCACGTCAACATCGGCACGATCGGCCACGTCGATCACGGCAAGACGACGCTGACGGCAGCGATCACGAAGACGCAGGCTGCG
>JBDTCO010000122.1:0-25620 GCA_039923495.1 Polyangia bacterium | reverse complement strand
CGGCTCTTCGCGTGCCGGTGGAAGATGTCCATGATGACCGCGGTGCGATCGAGCACCTCGGCCCCGGTCGCGCGCTCGAGGTTGCGCGCCTGACTGGGCGAGAGCTCGTGGTCCACGATGACGATCGTCGCGCCGGTGACAAGCTCCTCACCGACTTCAGGCTCGGCGTCCACTAATTCCTCGGGCGCACTCTCTGCCTGCCACTTGGCGCGTGCCTTGTTCTTGACCTCCGGTGCGGCGCTCCCGACCTCGCCCGATCCGCCCGTCATCGCCGCGAGGGTCTTCAGCTTTCCTTCGCCGATGACGGTCGCAGAGGACACACTCTGCCGTCGCTGCGTGACGGTCCCGACGACTTCGTAACCAAGCGTGTGGGCCAGACGGCCCAGCTCCGCGAGCTCCGCCGTGAAGTCCGCATCCGACACCTCGGGGAGGTGGACGGCGACCAGCACGGCGCGGGGTTTGGGTGGAGACGTCTCGTTCGAGGACACGCCCGGAGCTTATCACCACCCGCGCCTCATCGACGGAGAGGCCCGGAATTTCGAGACGCCGCGTCTTGACTACGCTGCTCAACAGAATACACATCAGCGCTACGCATGTGGATCGTCAGGCTCGCGCTGCGGCGCCCGTACACCTTTGTCGTGATGGCGCTGTGCATCTTGCTGGGCGGCATCTTCACGATCATGCGGATGCCGACGGACATCTTCCCGGAGGTCGACATCCCGGTCATCGGGGTCGTCTGGATGTACGGCGGCATGATCCCGGCGGAGCTGGCGAACCGGGTCACCAGCAACTACGAGCGAGCGCTCACGACCACGGTCAACGGCATCGAGCACATCGAGAGCCAGACGGTGCTCGGCGCCGGCGTGGTGAAGGTCTTCTTCCACAAGGGCACGCCGATCTCGGAGGCGAACGCGCAGGTCACGGCGATCTCGCAGACGCTGCTCAAGCAGTTCCCGCCCGGCATCACGCCGCCGCTCATCATGCAGTACAGCGCCTCGAACGTGCCGGTCCTGCAGGCGTCGGTGCACTCGGACACGCTGCCCGAGCAGTCGCTGTTCGATCTCACCTCGAACTTCCTGCGCATCGGTCTCGCGACGGTGCAGGGAGCGCAGATGCCGTACCCGTACGGCGGCAAGATGCGTCAGGTCATGATCGACCTCGACCTCGAGAGGCTGCAGGCGCAGAACCTCTCGCCGCGCGACGTGCTCGATGCGGTGGTCGCGCAGAACCTCATCCTGCCATCGGGCACCGCGAAGCTCGGGGCGCAAGAGGCCTTCATCAAGCTCAACTCCAGCCCCTCCACCGTGGCAGAGCTCGCGAGCCTGCCGATCCGCACGGTGCGCGGCGCGACCGTCACCATCGGCGATGTCGCGCACGTGCGTGACGGCTACGCACCGCAGACCAGCATCGTCCGTGCCGACGGCAAGCGCGGTGTCCTCGTGACCATCCTCAAGGGCGCAGGCGCGTCCACGCTCGACATCGTGAACCGCGTGCGTGCAGCTCTACCCGCCGCGCTCGACACGCTGCCGAAGGAATACAAGCTCGACATCCTCCTCGACCAGTCGGTCTTCGTGCGTGCTGCCGTGGAGGGCGTCGTGAAGGAGGCCGCGGTCGCTGCCACGCTGACGGGCCTCATGATCCTGCTGTTCCTCGGTAGCTGGCGATCCACCGTCATCGTGATCGTGTCGATCCCGCTGTCGATCCTCGTGTCCATCATCATCCTGGCCGCGCTCGGTCACACGCTGAACCTCATGACGCTCGGCGGCCTCGCGCTCGCCGTCGGCATCCTCGTCGACGATGCCACGGTCGAGATCGAGAACGTCCATCGCAACATCGCGATGAGAAAGCCCCTCATCAAGGCCATCCTCGACGGCGCCGAGCAGATCGCCACGCCCGCCTTCGTGGCCACGCTCTGCATCTGCATCGTCTTCGTCCCGGTGGTGTTCATCACGGGGGCGGCAAAGAGCCTCTTCACGCCGCTCGCGATGGCCGTCGTCTTCGCGATGATGACGTCGTACGTCCTGTCGCGAACGCTCGTTCCGACGATGGTCCACTACCTCCTCTCCCCGGAGGTCGCGCTCTACACCGGTGACGCGTCGGGCGAGGCACAGAAGCGCACGATCATCTGGCGCGTGCACGCGAGGTTCAACGTGCAGTTCGAGCGATTCCGACGCTTCTACGGCGGATATCTCGACTGGGCGCTGTCGAACAAGCCGATCATCATCGTCGGCTTCCTCGGGTTCGTCATCGTGTCGTGCGGTGCGCTGTACTCGTTCCTCGGCAAGGACTTCTTCCCCGCCGTCGACGCAGGGCAGCTGCGCCTGCACGTCCGCTGCCCACCGGGCACTCGCATCGAGGAGACGGAGCGCAACTTCAGTCGGGTGGAGCAGGTCATCCGCGAGGTCATCCCGAAGGACGAGCTCCGCACGCTCATCGACAACATCGGCCTGCCCGCCAGCAGCATGAACATGATCCTCGGCGATCCGTCGATGATCTCGTCCGCAGATGGCGAGATCCTCATCTCGCTCGACGAGAAGCAACACGGACCGATCGCGGTGTACGCCAGGCGCCTCCGCGAACGCTTCAAGCTCGAGTTCCCGTCACTCGACATCTTCTTCCTCGCGCCGGACATCACGACGCAGGTGCTCAACTTCGGCCTCTCGGCGCCGATCGATCTCCAGATCGTCGGACCGCCCGGCAACCAGGCGCGCAACCTCGAGATCGCGCGCGATCTCCGTGAGCAGGTCGCGGCCGTGCGCGGCGCCGTCGACGTTCACCTCGGGCAGGCCGTCGGTGTACCGCAGCTCGACGTCGACATCGATCGTACCGAGGCCAACCAGCAAGGCGTCACACAGCGCGACATCGCCAGCGACGTGCTCGTCTCGCTCAGCTCATCGGCCCAGGTGTCGCCGAGCTTCTGGCTCGATCCGAAGCGCGGCGTGCAGTACCTCGTCGCGGTCCAGACGCCTCAGTACAAGGTCGACGACCTCGAGGCCATTCGCTCCACGCCGGTGCGCATCGCCGGCGCAACGACGCCGCAGACGCTCGGAAACCTCGCCTCCATCACGCGCACGAGCGGTCCGGTCAACGTCACGCACTACAACGCGGCCGGCGTGTACGACGTCCTCGCCAACGTGCAGGGCACCGATCTCGGATCGGTCGCGGAGTCCGTGGAGAAGATCATCCAGAAGACGAAGAAGACGCTGCCGCGCGGCACCACGCTCGTCATGCGGGGACAGGTCGAGAGCATGAACTCGTCGTTCCGCGGGCTCGGCTACGGCCTCGTCTTCGCCGTGGTGCTCGTCTACTTCCTCATGGTCGTGAACTTCCAGTCCTGGCTCGACCCGCTCATCATCCTCATGGCGCTCCCGGGTGCCGTGGCGGGCATCTGCTGGATGCTCTTCGCGAGCGGCACCACCATCAGCGTGCCGGCTCTGATGGGCGCCATCATGAGCATTGGCGTGGCGACGTCGAACTCGATCCTCATGGTCACGTTCGCCAACGATCTGCGCCACGAGGGCAAGGACGCGCGCGCTGCCGCGTGGCTCGCCGGCATCACGCGACTGCGCCCCGTCGTGATGACGGCGCTCGCGATGATCATCGGCATGCTGCCCATGTCGCTCGGGATCGGTGAAGGCGGCGAGCAGAACGCGCCGCTCGGACGCGCGGTCATCGGCGGGCTCTCGCTCGCGACGCTGGCCACGCTCGTGTTCGTCCCCGTCATGTACGCCGTCCTGCGCACCAAGCCGCCGGAGAAGCCTTCGTCGGAGCTGGAGGAAGAGGAGCTCGATGTCCACGGATCCCACTGACACCCCTTCCCGGGGGACGGCCTCGCGCTCCGCGAACGATCACGACGCGGTCTTCGACCCCGCCGAGCATCGTCCGAGCCGGCGCACGCTGACAGTAAGCGTGCTCGCAGCCGTGGGTGTGGTCGCGGCGTTGCTCGTGGTCGGCATCGTCCCGCGCGTCTCGCACCGGCACGAGGTCGCGGCGGACGAGCGACGCATGGACGCGTCGAACATCAGCGTCATCGTCACGCACCCGACGCGTGGTGAGGCGAGCGGCGCGTCGCTGCCGAGCTCCGTGCAGCCGCTGCAGGAGACCATCGTCTACGCGCAGACCAATGGCTACGTGAACAAGTACAAGGTCGACATCGGCGACACCGTCACGGCGGGCCAGGTCATGGCCACCATCAACACGCCCGAGGTGGATCAGCAGCTCAACGCCGCGCTGGCGGCGCTGAGCCAGACCAAGGCGATGGTCGCGCAGGCCAAGGCGCAGCAGGTCTTCGCCCGCACCACGAAGCAGCGCTATGGCGTGCTCGCGCCCGCGGGCGTCGTCTCGAAGCAGGAGCTCGAGGACAAGAACGCGAGCTTCGACGTGCAGACGGCGAACGTCACGGCCGCCGAGGCCGCGGTGCAGAGCGCTCAGGCCACGGTGCGTCGCTACGAGGAAGCCAAGCGCTTCGCGACGGTGACCGCGCCGTTCGACGGGGTCGTGACGTCACGCACGATCGAGAACGGGCAGCTCGTCACCACCGGCCTGTCCACCGGGCAGGCGATGTTCAAGGTGGCGAAGGTCGACGTGATGCGCCTCTTCGTGAACGTGCCGCAGCTCTACGCACCGGGCGTCAAGGTCGGGCAGGTGGCGAAGGTCTCCATCCGCGAGTACCCGGACCGTGTGTTCATCGGCAAGGTCGAGCGCACGGCCCGCGAGCTCGACTCGACGACGCGGACGCTCCGCACCGAGGTTCACATCGACAACAAGGATGGCGCGCTCATCAGCGGCATGTACGCGCAGGTCGCGCTCGAGACGGACCGCGTGCAGCAGCCACTCCTTGTCCCCGCGACGGCGCTCAACGTCACCGCGAAGGGCACGCGCGTCGCCACGGTCGCGAACCACCAGATCCACTGGAAGCACGTCGAGGTCGAGAACGACCTCGGTGACCGCATCGCCATCGCGTCGGGGCTCGAGCCGTCCGACGAGGTCGTGGTGCTCCCGGGGGAGCAGATCCACGAGGGTCTGAAGGTGGAGACGAGGGCACCGGCACCCCCGACGAAGAAGTAGCCGGCGCCTCCGGCTTACTTGGCCGCCGCCTGCGTGAGCTGCCCCAGGTAGTCGCGCTTGCCCAGCGGCACGCCATTCGAGCGCAGGATCGCGAACGCCGTCGTCAGGTGGAAGAAGAAGTTCGGCTGCACGTGCTCGCGGAAGTAGTCCTCGCCCGTCATCGTCTTGCCCTCCCAGCGCGGCTGCGTGATCGAGCGCGTCGCGGCCTCTGCAAAGTCCTTCTCGCCGAGGGTACCGAGGTACTCGATCGTGCTGCGCACGCGCGCCTTGAGCTCCTCGATCGTCAGCTCCGTGTCGGCGTTCGACGGCGCAGCCTTGCCGGTGAGGCGAGACGCACCGAGCTTCGCGGTGTCGCAGGCTGACTGCACCTGGAACGAGAACGGCAGCTGGTCCACGACGAGCCGCAGGCCAGCGAAGGCCTTCGAGTCGCACTTCTTGCTGTCGGCGTACGCGGACGCGGCATCGAGCCACTTGTCGAGCTGACCGAGCTGCTTCTTCATCTGGTTGAACGCGGCATTCATCATGGCCCAGAGGCTACTCGCTCGCCTGCGTCGCCGCACGCGTAGTCACTACTTTCCTAACGGGAAAATCTTGATCTCCACGAACAAGCGGGCAACGATTCGCGGCTGCCATGACGCTCGAGGTGACGCTAGGTATCGCGCTCGACGGTCCGCACGTCGGCGAGCTCGCCGACCTCGGGGTGGACGAGACGAGGGTCGGCACGCTCGTGCTGGGACCCGAGGGCTTGCTGCGCGATCTCGAGCGACGCCTCGGCCTGACGAGCGATGACGCCGCGCACGAAGCTCGGGTCGCAAGCTACGCGGAACGCCTCGAAGCGGTGGCTCGCAGACACGGTGGGCGGCTCTTCTGGACCGAGCCCTTCGCGAGCGATGCACCGGGTACTGCGCGCACGCTCCTGTCGTGGCGTGATGCGCTCGTGCTCGGCGGATGGAACGGCGGACCGCTCATGAACGGGAGCGCGCGGCTCGAGGCGCTCGCGTGGGCCGAAGCCATCGGGGCCACCACCGACGAACCCACCGTCCCCTCCCTGCCGCAGGGCGTCTGCGATCGCTGGGTCGCCGTGCTCGCGGAGCTCGATGCAGGGGCGCGCGTGCCCTACACGCGCGTGCAGATCGTCGATCCCCTCTCGCGGCTGTCGCGGCGGGTGCGTCAGGTGCTGCACGCGATCACGCGTCAGGGCGTGTTCGTGGCGCAGGTCTCGCCCACGAACGACGCGGCGTCGACGCGCACCGATCTCGGCCGCATGCAACACCACGTGCGCCACGGCGGCACGGTGCCGTGGCTCGAAGGCGACGGCTCGCTCCTCGTCGTCGAGTGCGCCACCCAGGCCGAGCTGGAGATCGCCACCGAGTCGTTGCTCGCGCAGCACGCGGACCGCGCCGTGCTCATCGACCTGCATGCGGCCCCTCCATCACAAGATATGTTCGACGACGTCGATCGGATCCACGATCCGGCCGCGCTGCTCCGTACGCGTGAGCTCGTCGTGGTGTGGGGTGGTGGCGAGGACGTCGCCGCGCTCCCCCCTCCGTGGACGGAGCGCGAGCGCTCGGCGCTGCGGGCCGCCTCGGTCGAGCTCGCCGACCCCGATCGCGAGCGGGCCGGACGCGAAGAAGCCGCGCGGCGCATGGTGCTCTTTGCGACCGAGCAGGCGGTGCTGATGCAGCTCACCGGCGATCCCCCGCACGTGCTCCTCGGGGAGCTGGCCGCGCGTGCCGGCGGGTCCCTGCATGCCGTGACCCGGAGCGCCGCGTCGTTCGCCGGTCCCAGGCCTCATCGCGCGATCGCGGCGTCGAGCGAGCCGGTACGAGAGTGGGCGATCGAGGTGCACGAGCTCGGAGGTCGGCTCCCGCTCGCGGCCAAGGACGCCGATCGCATGAGCATCGCGGTGCATGCGTTCTTTGCGGCCGATCCGCTCGACCTCGGCACCGCCCAGCGCATCGCGGTCGCGCGCAGGATCCTCGAGGCGCGCGGCCTCCTCGGGCTCAACGATCCAGCCGCGCTGGTCGAGGCGCACGAGCGACTGCGCGCCTGGGTGCTCGCCGCACGCCCCGACGGAACGTGGCGCCGCGATGTACCCGTCGGTTCACGTCGTCACCGTGGCACCATCGATCTGTTCGTCGCGTCCAGCCGCGGTGCGCTCGTCATCGACCATCGTGCCTTCGTGGACGAACGCGAGCAGGCGCTCCTGCGCGCACGCAACCACGCGACGCAGCTCGGCGTATGGGCGCACCGTCTCGGCGGGACCGGCGTCGTGCACCTGCCCGTGCCTGGTTGCGTCGTCACGCTCGAGCGCCCGTAAAACCGGTGTGACAGCGCGGGTCAGACCGTTCAATCTGAGCGGGTGACAGCGCGACCTCGCTGGCTACACTGCGAGCATGGATCTCGCCCGTGACGCCGTCCTCTCCGCGCTCGCTCGCCGCCTGTGCCTGTCGCGGCCGCTCGCGTTCATCGACCTCGAGACCACCGGCGTCTCCGTCGAGAACGACCGCATCGTCGAGATCGCGGTCGTGAAGGTGTTGCCGGGTGGCGATGTCCTGCGCCTGTCCTCGCTCGTCCACCCCGGGATGCCGGTGCCGCGCGGCGCGTCCGACGTGCACGGCCTCACCGACGAGCACCTCGCCGACGCACCGCGCTTCTCCGTGCTCGCCGCCGAGGTCACGCGCTTCCTCGAGGGGTGCGACATCGCGGGCTTCAACGTCGGCAAGTTCGACCTGCGCTTGCTCGCCGTCGAGCTCGGCCGCTGCGGCGCCACGCACTCGCTCGATCGAGCGCGCATCGTCGATATCATGACCATCTTCCACCGCCACGAGCGTCGCGATCTGCAGGCGGCCGTTCGCTTCTACGCGGACCGCGAACACCGCGGCCACCGCGCGAGCGAGGACGTCGACGCCACCATCGACGTCTTCGTCGCGCAGCTCGATCGCTACCCCGCCCTCCCCTCATCCCTCGACGGGCTCGCCGACTGGTGCAGCGGCCGTCAGAGCGACTGGCTCACGTCCGACGGCCGCATCGCCTGGCGCGACGGCGCCGCGCGCATCACGTTCGGCAAGCACGCGGGCAAGTCGCTGCAGACGCTCACCACCGACGAGCCCGGCTACCTCCGCTGGATCCTCGACAAGGACTTCCCGGCCGACCTCAAGCAGCTCGTCGAGAACGCGCTGAAGGGCCAGCTACCCGCGCCGCTGACCTAGCCAGCGCGCGCATGCAGGCCGTGCTCAGATCTCCTTGAGGCGCTTGGCGAGGAGCTCCTCGAGCTCGACGAGCGCCTTCGAGAAGCCTTCGATGCCCTCCTTCAGCTTGTCGTGCGCCATGCGATCCTCGGCGTGCATCGCGTCGAAGGTCGCCTTACCCATCGGGATCTTCTCGATCTTCATCGACTCGGCGTTCTTCGGATCGAGCTTGCGCGGAAGCTCGCCCTCGGTGCTCTGCAGCTCCTCGAGGAACTTGGGCGCGATGGTGAGCAGGTCGCAACCCACGAGCTCCTTGATCTCCCCGCTGCTGCGGAAGCTCGCACCCATGATCTGCGTCTTGTAACCGAACTTCTTGTAGTAGTTGTAGATGGTCGTGACGCTCTTGACGCCCGGATCCTCGGCGCCCTGGTAGTCCTTGCCGGTGTCCTTCTTGTACCAGTCGAGGATGCGACCGACGAAGGGCGAGACGAGCGTGACCTTGGCCTCGGCGCACGCGATGGCCTGGTGCAGCCCGAAGAGGAGCGTGAGGTTGCAGTGGATGCCGTCCTTCTCGAGGACCTCGGCCGCCTTGATGCCCTCCCACGTCGACGCGATCTTGATGAGCACGCGCTTGCGGTCGATGCCGGCCTTCTCGTACTGCCCGATGATGTCGCGCGCGACCTCGATGGTCTTGTCGGTGTCGTAGCTCATGCGCGCGTCCACCTCGGTGGAGACGCGGCCGGGAACGATGTCGAGGATCTTGCGACCGAACGCGACCGCGAGCGTCTTGAACGCCTGCGCGGCGATGGCCTCGTCGTTGGCGCCAGCGCCGGCGTCCTTTCGGGCCTGCTTCAGCACCGAGTCGACGATGGGCTGGTAGGCAGGCATCTGCGCGGCCGCCGTGAGCAGCGACGGATTCGTGGTGGCGTCCGTCGGCTTGAACTTCTCCATCGACTGCATGTCGCCCGTGTCGGCGACGACGGTGGTGTACTGCTTGAGCTGATCGAGGAGCGTGGCCATGGTCGTGCCTCCGGAGGACGAGTCTTGACGGCTGTTCTACCGCAGATCGTCCGTGCGCAGATGCTCGCCACGGTGCTGTCGCTGGCTGCGGGCGCGTGACGCGTCAGTTTCGAGATAGCTCGTCGGCGAGGAGACTGTCTTCCTCGATCGAGTCCGATGCACCGTCGTCCAGCGCAGGCACCTCCAGCACGTCGAAGGTGTCGTCGTCGTGGACAGCAGACGCGAGGAGCTGCTCGATGGTCGGCAGCATGGGCTCTTTCCCCTCCTCTTCCAACGCATCGGGCACGCGCACGACGCGGACGCGCCTGCGATCACGCGCGATCGCATACAGCGTGCGCACGGCCGAGGCGGCGAGCGCCAGGCCCATCCCGTAGTAGATCCAGCGTTCCAGCCTGAAGGTGCGTGTCGTCATGACGGCCTGAAGGTGCATCGTGCGCGCCGTTCGAGGCCCTGAAGAATCAGCGTTCCAGCGATGCGGTCGGCTGACAATCGGCCACACGCGTGGCGAATCGGCGCGCCTTCTCACCGCCGAGCCCCTCGACGCGGACGAGGTCGGGGACGCCGACGTTAGCCATCGTGACCGGCTCATCACCATCCATCATTGCGCGGTGAGGTGCGCGAGGAGGCCGCTCCGATGGAGCCCCACGTAGATCGACGCCGCGGTCATCGCGAGCGCGAGGAGCAGGGCTCCGTAGGCGCGACGGAGAGGTATCGCGAAGACGAGCGCCACGGCGCCGAGCGAACCACCTGCGATCCAGGCGAGCGCGGCGACGACCGCTCCACCGTGCGTCGACGCCGCCGCCAGGAACACGGCGTAGACCGGCAAAAGGAAGCTGGCCTCGACAGGCCACACGAGACGCTGGCCTCGTGACCGCAGGACGAGCAGCGCGGCGAACCCGAGATAGATGACCCAGCAGCCGATCTCGATCGCGCGACGACGCTGCTCTCGCGCTGCGGCCGCGCGCTTGGCCCGGAGCTCGACGGCGAGCGGTGCAGACGCACCGACGAGCGCGGCATCGTAGTGCTCCACGGCCGCTCCCCAGCGGCCACGCGCAGCCGCGACATCGCCGAGGCCACGCAGCGCGAGCGGCGCCTCCGTACCGCCGGTCGCGGCGGAGAACGCGCGCTGCGCACGCACGAGGTCGCCATCTTCGAGCGCGAGGTTGCCGAGCCACACGCGGGCACGCGCCGAGCGCGAGGCGATGCCGTCGAGCTGCGCCTCCGAGGTCGTGCGCGGCTGCGACCCGAAGCGCCGCTGGATCGCGGCGAGCTCCAGCGCTGCGGGGTCCATCGGGATCTCGAGGACCAGGCTCGCCAGCAACGTGAACGCCAGGGAAAGCATCGACTGAAGGAGTATGCAGCGCTACGATGCGCCGTGGACACGATGAAACGCACGCTGCTCGCGCTGGCCGTCTCTCTGGTGGCCTGTAACGCCCAGCACGATGCTCCCGTTCTCGCCGTCACGGACGCCGGCGTCGATGCTGCGCACCCCGCCGAGAGCCCGGATCTCGCCTCCACGCCCGACCTCGCCCTCGTCGAGCACATCGACCCGAGCGGTGGTGGCGGCACCGTCGGGCTCCTGCACTTTGGGACGTTCGGCGACATCCGGCCCCCGCTCCCCGACGACGTGCTGCAATACCCGTCCACCGTGGCGTCCGCGATCTTCTCCGGCATGGCCAAGGCCCAGCCGCAGTTCGTGATCGGTACGGGCGACTACATGTTCGCGGAGTTCTCGAGCAGCATCGCGCAGCAACAGCTGGCCAAGCTGGCAGACGCCGAGAAGAGCATCGTCACGCCTATCTTTCACGCGATGGGGAACCACGAGTGCAACAGCCTGAGCGATCTCAACTGCCCGAACCTCGACGAGAGCGCGAACATCCGAACGTACCTGTCGACGCTCATTCCGTGGACGAACGGTGTCCCGTGGTTCTCGTTCATCGTGCACACGTCGCTCGGGGACGCCAAGTTCGTCTTCGTGGCCGCGAACGCGTGGAACAGCGCGCAGGCAGCGTGGCTCGCGCAGGTCCTCGCCGTGAGCACCCCCTACACATTCATCGTGCGCCACACGCCATCACCCGACGCGGGCACCACGCCGACCAATGCCGGCGTCACGGCCTCCGACGCGATCATCGCCGGTCATCCGGTGACGCTGTGGCTGTTCGGCCACATCCACGAGTACAGGCACCTCACGACGAACTCCGTCATCGCCGGCAACGCAGGCGCACCGCTGGTCTCCGGCGAGTACGGCTGGCTCGACGTCCAGCAGCGCGCGGATGGCACCATCGGCGTGACGGCCTACTCCATGGCCACCGGCATGCCGATGGACGCATGGGCCGTCACGCCAGGCGGAGCAAAGAGCCCTTAGCTGCGCGGAAACGGCTCGCGCGTCGCGTCCGCCGGGTTCGACTCGTCCTCGCCATCGGCGAGCTCCTGCGCGTCCGTCGTGATGACGAACGGGCCGCCCACCTCCTCGTCGGTGTCCTCGTCGCGGAGCTCCGTGCCCTCGTCCTCGCCGCTCGTCACCGTCTCGACGAACTCGCGACCGAGCTCCTGCCCCAGCGCGTCGTTCTTGTTCTTGCCGACGAGGAAGCCGCGATCGTCGTCGTGCTCTGCGTTCTCGCGGCTCTTCTTGAGCAGGTCGCGCTCGTACTGCGGGTTCAGGTGACCCATCGCGTCGCGTCGCTTGATCGGTTTCTTGGCCTTCGGCGCCGACTTCTTGGTCGCGGCCTTCTTCTTGGCCTTCGGCGCCTTCTTCTTGGCCTTCGGCGCCTTCTTCTTGACCGGGGTCTTCTTCGCCGCCTTCTTCTTGACCGGGGCCTTCTTGGCCGCCTTCTTCTTGGTCGGGGCCTTCTTCGCGGGCTTCTTCTTCTTCGTCGCCATGGCTCCGATCCTACTACTCGAGTAGGTCGGTGAGCGAGCCAGCCACGATCGACGGTGCCTCACCGCCGGCGAGATCGAAGTAGACGACCATCGGCTCGTCGGCAGACTTCGACACGTCCGCGAACAGCATGCCTTCGTTGCCCGACTCCTTGAAGCCGCCGTCTCGACGGAGCGAGGCCTGATCCATGCCGCCCGCGGCGAGCGGGATCCAGTGTCCGGCGTCGACCTTGCTCTTTGCCTCGGTGTCCTTGCCGACGAAGTACTCCCACACGTTCGTCTTGCCGTCCTCCTCGCGGTCCTTGATGACGGCCCAGTCGAACACGACGAACTCGACCTGCTCACCCTCGACGTTCGCCTCGACGGTTCTCCACTGATACTTTTTGACGAAGTCGGCGAGCTTCACGGGATCTCCTGGTGGAACGAAGCGAGGAACGGCTGGCGCGCCATGTACCACAGAAGCCGCCGGCTGCGCGGTCGTCGGGCTGAAGGAGCCGAGCGTCGCCAGCATCCCGATCCGGCGAGGTCGCTCGCGGAGTGCTCTGCCGCAACGTGAACGCCGAGCTCGTCGCCGCGAAGGTCGCCGGTGTCGCGCTCGCCGACGACGCGGGAAAACACAGGGAGCCGACGGGCGAGCGCTACCTGCTGGTCGACGGCATTTTCGCGACGGTCAAAGAGAAGTAGACGTCGATCTCACGGTGCGCCGGCGATGTCGCTTTCCCGAAAAGCGATCTACGATGGTTTCATGGGCTTCGTCTGTTTACAGAACTGAGCGCTCTGCCTTCACGATGCGCGCTCATCGTGGATCCCGACCCGACCTTCGTGAGCTCGCTCGCCCCCGAGTTCGCAGCTCGAGGCTACCGGATCGAGTCCGTGACGTCGGCCGCGGCGGCGATCGACTTCGTCCGGAGATCGCCGCCCGAGATCGCGCTGCTCGACCTCGGCCTCCCGGACGGTGCTGCGCTCGAGCTGATGCGCCAATGGAAGCTGGAGGCGCCCTCCGTCGCGGTCATCTTCATCTCCGACACGTCTTCCCTCGGGACCGTGATTCGCGCGCTGAACGAAGGCGCCGCGTGGTTCTTCGAGAAGCCGCTGCGCTGCTCGAGGATGTTCGAGGAGCTGGACCGGCGCGTCGGCGTCTCCCCCGAGGTCGTGCCCGCTGCGGATGACCATCGGCTCGGCTCCGCGCTGCTCGGCCCCATCGAGGTCGATCGCTTCTTCGCGGTCTCGCCTGGCCTCCTCGCCGTGATCGGCTTCGACGGCTACTTCAAGATGCTGAACCCGGCCTGGACGCGCGCGCTCGGCTACTCCGTCGAGGAGCTGTGCGCAGCGCCGCAGCTCGACTGGGTGCATCCCGACGACCGCATCAAGGCGAGTGACGAAGCGCTCGACATCCGCGACGGCTACGCGGTGTACCGCTTCAAGAGTCGCTACCGCTGCAAGGATGGACGCTACCGCTGGCTCGAGTGGTGCGCGACGCCGTCGCCGAGGCACCGCCTGGTCTACGCCTCTGCGCGCGACGTCACGCGGACCGTGGAGCTCGAGCTGCGCCTGCGCGCCTCGAACGCGCGCCTGCTTGGGTTGATCTCGGCGGGAGAGAAGCAGCTGGAACAGTCCGACCTGACGAACAGCACGCTCCTCGAAGAAGGGCAGGCCCGCGACGAGGTCGCGGCGATGCTGGTCCACGATCTCAAGGGCCCGCTGTCCGTCATCATGGCCAACTACGAGTACCTGGTCGAAGGCTACGAGGGGGCCGGGGAGTTCCTCGATGCCTTGCAGGACTCGCGGAGCGCGGGCCGGCGGATGCTGCGCCTGCTCGAGAACCTGCTCGACCTCGGGAGGCTCGAGGGTCGCACGCTCGCACCGAAGCGGAACGACGTCGTGCTTGGCGAGCTCATCGAGTCGGTCGTCGAGGAACGACGCATGCTCCTTCGCTCTCGCGCGATCGTGCTCGAGCTCTCCGCTGCACCCGAGCTCGTCGTCAGCGCGGACGCCGACCTCTTGGTGCGGGTGCTCGAGAACGTGCTGGACAACGCGTTTCGCTACACACCGCACGCGGGTCGGCTGGAGGTCGAGCTGCGCGAGGCGAACGGCTGCGCCGAGATCAGGATCGGCAACAGCGGAGTCGCCATCCCCGTCGACGCGCGCGCTCAGCTCTTCGAGAAGTTCGGACAGAGCGGGGTCGATGGTCGGGGCCGGACGAACGTGGGCCTCGGCCTCTACTTCTGCCGGCTCGCCATCGAGGCGCAGCGCGGCACCATCTGGATCGAGGAGACCGAGCGCTTGCCGACGATCTTCGCCATTCGCCTCCCGCTACGGGATGCCGTGGCGCTGGGCGAGCTGCGGTAGGGCCGCGACGAGCTCCAGCGCGTTCGTCGGTGCGTCGGCAGGGAACGGCGCCGACGAGCGCGCGAGCCGTTCGAACCAGCGACCGTCGAGCGGCTGATCGACCGTCGACGGGGGCACGGCAGCCGTCGTGCCGAACTTTCCCGCGCCCACCGGAACCCCGACGCCGACGACGAAGCCCGCGAGCAGCAGCGCCGAGCGCACCGCCGTCGCGCCGCTGTACGTGTAAAGGAGGCTGCCGGGCCTGCAACAGCGACGGACGGCGGTGAACGCCGCGACGTTCCACAGCTCGACGTTGCGCTTCGGCGAGAACGCGTCCCAGTACACGAGGTCGGCCTCGCCCGCGCCCTCGAAGGCGGCCGGGAGCTCGGCCTCGACGAAGCGCCACGTGGTGCGCGCCGTCTCGTGAAGGCCGCTCGACAGGATTCCCCGCGCCGCGTCACCGGCTGCGCCCTCGAAGCCGAAGTCGCCGGGGTTCGACAGCGCGAGCTCGAGCGCCGCGCGATCGCGATCGAAGCTGACGATGCGCAGACGGCGTGATCCCGGGGCCAATCCCTCGGAGAGCTGCCACGCAGCGACGGCAACGCTCCCCGCGCCGAGGCCCACGTCGAACAGCACGAGGTCGTCGCCAGGCTCGCGCAGCCGCGCCTCGAGCCGCGAGGGCACGAGGTACGTGGTGTGGACCTCGACGAGCGGACCCACGATCGGGTGCATGACCTCGCCGGTCGCGTGATCGAGGATCGCGCGAGCACCGCCGCGCGTCGTGACGACCTCGCAGCTCACCCGTGGGCTCCGGCGACGTTGCCGCTCTGCTCGTGGCGGTCGAGGCCCAGGAGCGTGGTCTTCGCCCAGCTCGCGTAGCGCTGCTCGTCGATGGCCACGCGAGCCTCGCGCATCAGCTGGTGGTAGTGGCTCACGTTGTGGATGGAGAGCAGCCGGAACGCGAGGGGCTCGCCGCACTTGAGGAGATGGTGCAGGTAGGCCCGCGTGTAGAGGCGACACGTCGAGCACGCGCAGCGCTCGTCGAGCGGCACGTCGGCGGCCGCGTGATACGCGCGCGTGAGCTTCACGCGTCCGGTGAACGTGAAGGCGGTCCCCTGCCACGCGAGGTGCGTCGGGAGGATGCAGTCGAACAGGTCGACGCCCGCGCCCATCGCGGTCACGAGATCGGGCGGCGTGCCGACGCCCATGAGATAGCGCGGCTTTTCGACGGGCAGGAGGTCGGCGGCGTACTGCGTGATCGCCTCGCGCTCGGCGCGGCTGTCACCCACGGCGAGGCCGCCGATCGCGAAGCCATCGAACGGGTGAGCCGTGAGGAACGCGGCCGACTCCTCGCGCAGCTTCGTGCGGATGCCACCCTGCACGATCGCGAACAGCGCCTGCTCCGGGTTCGTGCGCGCGGCGAGGCTGCGCAGAGCCCAGCGGTGCGTGCGCTCCATCGCGGCGCGCGTCGTGGGCTCGTCGGAGGTGGAGTCGAGGCACACGTCGAGCACCATCATGATGTCGGAGCCGATGGCCGTCTGCATCGCGATGGACTGCTCGGGCGACAGCAGGTGCATCCGCTTGTCGACGTAGCTGCGGAAGCGCGCGCCCTTTTCGCTGATGACGCGGTCCTCGGCCATCGAGAAGATCTGGAAGCCGCCCGAGTCGGTGAGCACGGGACCGTCCCAGCCCATGAAGCGATGGATCCCGCCTGTGCGCCCGAACAGCTCGGGGCCCGGACGCAGCATGAGGTGGTACGTGTTGGCGAGGAAGATCCCCGCACCGGCCGCGCGCAGATCGGCGGGCTCGAGGCCCGTGACCGTGGCGCGCGTGCCGACGGTCATGAACGCGGGTGTCTCGATGGCGCCGTGCGCCGTGACGAGGCGACCGCGACGCGCTCGCGAGCCCGTGTCGCGAGCGCCCGTGGTGAACGACAGAGGCATCAGGGACCGACGGTGACGCCCTTCCAGAAGGCGACGTGGCCGGTGATATTCGCGGCGGCCTCCTTCGGCGTCGGGTAGTACCAGGCGGCGTCGGCGTTGCGCTTGTCGGCGACGACGACGTCGTAGTAGCTGGCCACACCCTTCCAGCCGCAGGTGGTGTGCGTCGCGCTCGGCGAAAAGTGCGCCATGTTCAGCGACGAGGCCGGGAAGTACTGGTTACCCTCGACGACGACGGTGTCGTTGCTCTCGGCGAGGACCACACCATTCCAGGTAGCTTTCATGACGGCGTATGTAGCACGCGCTACGCTCGGGGCGCTTGGTCCCCACCGATCGCATCGACGCGGCGCTCGACGCCGAGGGCTGGGCTTTATCGCCTGGCCTGCTCTCTGCCGACGAGTGCGCGGAGATGATCGCAATCTACGCCGACGACGCGCGGTTCCGGAAGCGCATCGTCATGGAGCAGCACGGCTATGGCCAGGGGACGTACGCGTACTTCTCGTATCCGCTGCCACCGAGCATCGTGGCGCTGCGTGCGTCGCTGTACGAGCGGCTCGTGCCGATTGCGAACCGCTGGAGCGGACTGCTTCGGTCAGACACCGTGTATCCGCCGACACACGAGGCGTTCCTCGCGCAGTGCCACGCCGCCGGGCAGCTGCGTCCGACGCCGCTGCTGCTGCGCTACGTGGAGGGCGACTACAACCGCCTGCACCAGGACGTGTACGGCGAGCACCTGTTCCCGCTGCAGGTCGTGATCTTGCTGTCGCGCCCCGGCGTGGACTTCACCGGCGGCGAGCTCGTGATGACCGAGCAGCGCGCACGCATGCAGTCGCGGCCGATGGTGCTGCCGCTCTCGCAAGGCGACGCGGCGATCATCTGCGTGAAGCAGCGGCCCGCACAGGGCAAGCGCGGCGTGCATCGCGTGCAGCTGCGCCATGGCGTGAGCGCGCTGCGATCCGGCGAGAGGCACACGCTCGGCATCATCTTTCACGACGCCACCTGATAGAGTCCGCGCCCCATGGGTGCTCTCAAAGGTTCGATCTCGGTGCGGCGCTACCTCGTCACCGACAAGCTTCCCGCCGACGCGCGCAAGAAGCTCGTCCGCGGGCTCAAGGCGCACGCGTTCACTCCCATCGATCCGAAGACCGACGTCGACCGTAGCATCGGCTGGGTGTCGATCCTCGACTCGGAGGACACGGAGCTCGTCGCGGACAGCACGCTGTTCGTGGCGACTGGTGGTGAGCAGCTGCGCGTCTCGATGCGCATGGACGTGCTCAAGCCCAGCTCGGCCGAGGTGCGTCGACAGCTCGACACGAAGGTGCGTGCAGGCGAGGCCGAGGAGAAGCGCAAGCTCACCAAGCGCGAGCGCCGCGAGCTCAAGGACGAGATCGCGCGCCAGCTCCGCCTGCGCACGCTGCCGCGCGTGAAGACGTTCGACGTGGTGTGGAACCTCGATACCGGCCGCCTGTACCTGTGGTCGCAGACGAAGACCGTGAACGAGTACTTCCTCGATCTGTTCCTGCGCAGCTTCTCGCTGAAGCTCACCGTCGAGGGCCCGTCGCTGTGGGCGCGTGATGTCACCGACGCGACGACGCTCGGCAAGCTCGAGCCCACGCCCGAGCTGTGGATGGGCTTCGAAGGCGTCCGCCCGTTGACGGGCAACATCGTCGAGGAGGGCTGAGATGGCCACGAAGAAGAAAAAGGGAGCCGAGCCCACGCTGCGCGAGGAGATCGCGGCGTCCGGAGAGACGCCCACGGAGGAGCGCGAGGAGACCCTCGACGAGCTCGCGTTCCTTGCGCGCGAGTTCCTCACGTGGCTCGTGCACCACGCGGACGTGGACGGTGGCGGCTTCCCTGGCGAGGGGGACGTCGGCTCGTTCACCATCCAGTTCGGCGGCAAGCTCACCTTGAGGACCACCGCGGGCCTGGTCACCGACATGACGGTGAAAGGCTCGTCGCCGGGCATCAGCCCCGACCTGCGCTACGCGCTCGCCGGTGGCCTCGCAGTCAAGGAGGCCGAGCTGCGCCTGATGTTCGAGGACGCCGCCAGCGAGCAGGACGAGGCGCGTGGCTACGTGTTCGCGCTCGCCGCCGACGGCTTCGATCTCAAGCGCGTGAAGATCCCGGCGCTGCTCACGGAAGAGGAAGACGATCGCGCCGACGAGCGCCTCGCGCTGCTCACGGAGCTCGACGCGGCGCTCAAGCACGCCTACGCGCACTTCCTCGAGCTGCGCTGCAAGCCGACGTGGAAGCGCACGATCGTCCCGGCGCTTCGCTCCTGGCTCACCGATGGGACCTGAGCACACGAAGAGCGCGACGATGTGCTGCGTGAGGCCTTGTTCCTCGTCGGGGTCGATGGCACCATCTCGCGCATGACGTCGCCGATCACCCGCGGCCGCAGCGCAGCTTGATCGCGCCCGGAGACCTGCTCGAAAAGCGGGTCGTGCTCATCACCGGCAAAGGGGGCGTGGGCCGCAGCACGATCACGGCAGCACTGTCGCAGGTCGCGCAGCGCGCCGGCAAGCGCGTGATCGTCACCGAGATCGGCGACGGCGGCGACGACTACTCTGCGCTCGCGCAGCTCTATGCGCTGCGTCAGCTGCCGCGCGAGGCCACGGAGATCGCGCCGGGCATCCAGGGCGCCCAGCTCCTCCCCGAGGTGGGCGTGGCGCAGTTCCTCGCGTCGGTGCTGCGCTCGAGCTTCCTGTCGCGCACGGCGCTCGGCTTCGAGCCGCTGCGTCGCCTCTTCATGGCCACGCCGTCGTTCCGCGAGATGGCCGTGTTCTTTCACCTGCTCACGTACCTGCGCGCGCAGCACGCGGACGGCAAGCCACAGCACGAGCTCATCCTCATCGACATGCCGGCCACAGGGCACACGCTCGCGCTCACCGCGTTGCCGCAGGTCATCCTGCGCCTCGTGCCGCGCGGCCCGGTCGCCGAGGCCATGCGAGAGGGTCAGTCGTACCTCAACGATCCCAAGAAGGCGGGCGCGTACGTCGTCACGCTGCCCGAGACGCTACCCATCTCCGAGGCGCTCGAGCTGCTCGAGGGGCTCGCGAAGACCGACGTGCCGTGCAGCGGGCTCTTCGTGAACCGCGTACCCGAGACGGAGTTCACCGAGGCCGAGCGAGCCGCGCTCGAGGCGTACATCGAGACGCAGCCGCTGTTCGGCGCCGAGGGCTTCTACCGCACCGTCGAATCGCGCCGCGCAGTCGAGCGCCTCCACACCGCCACGCGGCTGCCGACCCAGCACCTGCCCGAGGTGGATCTGGCAGGCGCAGCGCTGGTGGCGAGGCTCGCCGACGTCCTGGCAGGCGTCTCGTGATGGAGCCCAATCAGCAGCTCCTCAGCGACCTCGTGCAGACGTGCCGGGTCATCGTGTGCTGCGGAGCCGGCGGCGTCGGCAAGACCACCACGGCCGCTGCGCTCTCGATCGCCGCCGCGCGCCGCGGTCGCAAGGTGCTCGTGCTCACCATCGACCCCTCGCGCCGGCTCGCCGAGACGCTCGGGGTCTCGCGCAACCCGCCCGAGCCCGTGCCGCTGTCCGACTCGTGGCAGTACGCCGCCGGCATCAAGCCGCCGGGCTCGCTGCACGCATGGATGCTCGATCCGAAGCTCGTCGCGGACGAGTCGGTGCGGCGCTTCGCGGGCGATCCCGAGAGCGCGCGCGGCATCCTCAAGAACCGGATCTACCAGCAGGCCACGACGATGGTCGCCGGCCTGCACGAGTACACGGCGATGAAGGCGCTCCATCGCTTCATCATCGAGGGCGCGTACGACCTCGTCGTGCTCGACACACCGCCCTCGCGCAACGCGCTCGACTTCCTCGACGCACCGAACCGCCTCGCCGGCTTCCTCGACGGTGCGATCTTCCGCATGTTCGTGCCCACGAGCACCGGCTTCATCAGCCGCGCTGCCACCGGGCTCATCTCGCGCATCGTCAGCGCCGTGTTCGGTCAGGAGTTCACCGACGAGCTCGCGGCGTTCTTGCAGACGTTCTCGCAGCTCTTCGCGTCGCTCAACACCGACCTCCTCGACGTGCGCACGCGCCTCTCGCAGCCCGACGCCGCCTTCCTGCTGGTCACGAGCCCGTCGGAGGCGTCGGTCGTGGAGGCGCACTTCTTCCACGAGCGCATCGTGCAGCTCCGCCTGCCGTTCCGCGGCTTCATCCTGAACCGCAGCCACGCTCGCCCATCCGATCAGGTCTTCCCTTCGGCAGAACTATTGAAGGACGACGCGACGCCCGCGCTGCGCTCCGGCATCGAGAAGCTGAAGTGGCTCGCGCGCAAGGAGTCGCTGCAGGGTCACCGCGATCGTGGGCTGCTCGCCGATCTGGCGCTGCGCGCCGGCACCAACTCGTTCGCGATCGCGCTGCCAAGCTTCCGCACCGGTGCCAACGATCTGTCGACGCTGATCGAGATCGCGAAGCTCGTGGTCACCGAGCGACGAAGCGGCCCGCGCTAGATGCGCTTCTCGAACGTCAGCATCGCGGCCGTCGCGCACGTCGACGCGCCCATCCGCGTCACCTCCGACGAGCTCGAGGCGCCCCTCGCCGCCACGTATGCGCGCCTCGGCATGCCCGCGCGCCTCATCGAGCCGCTCACCGGCGTGCGGGCGCGGCGCTGGTGGAACCCGGGCATGCAGCCCAGCGACGGTGCTGCGCTCGCGGGCGAGAAGCTCTTTTCCGACAGCGGCCTCGATCGCGCGCGGGTCGGCGTGCTCGTGAACACGTCGGTGTGTCGCGACTGGGTCGAGCCCTCGACCGCGTGCTTCGTGCATCACAAGCTCGCGCTATCCGAGGACTGCATCAACTTCGACGTCGCCAACGCGTGCCTCGGGTTCCTCGACGGCATGCAGATCGTCGCCAACCTCATCGAGCGCGGCGAGGTCGATTACGGCCTCGTCGTCGACGCCGAGAGCAGCCGCCATGTGGTCGAGCAGACCGTCGCGCGGCTGAGCCAGCCGAGCTGCGACGCGGCGATGGTCAAGGAGCAGCTCGCCACGCTCACCGTCGGCTCGGGCGCGGCCGCGATGCTGCTCGCGCGCTCCGACCTCGCACCAGGCGGCCATCGCTTTCTCGGCGCGGTGAGCACCGCCGCGACCCAGTACAACCAGCTCTGCCGCGGTCAGCTCGACTTCGGCCTCACCGATACGAAGAGCCTGCTCCAGCACGGCGTCGCGATCGCGCAGCGCACGTGGGAGCGCGCCCAGAAGACGTTCGGATGGACCGCCGACAGCGTCGATCACTTCGCCATGCACCAGGTGTCCGAGCTCCACACGCAGACGCTCTCCAGCACCCTCGGCTTTCCGCTCGACAAGGCGTTCCTCGTGTACCCCGAGCTCGGCAACGTCGGGCCCGCATCGGTGCCGATGGTCCTCAGCAAGGCCAGCTGTGCCGAGCGCTATGCCCCTGGCGATCGCGTGATCCTCGCGGGGATCGGCTCCGGGCTCAACTGCACGGCAGCGGCGGTGCTGTGGTGAAGGGCGTGTCGCACGCGCTCTACCCGTTCGAGAGCCACGTGCTCGATCGCGACGGCCTCGCCTATCACTACCTCGACGAGGGCTCGGGCGATCTCGTGCTCATGCTGCACGGCAACCCCTCGTGGTCTTTCTACTACCGCGACCTCGTGAAGGCGCTCAGGCCCGATCATCGCTGCGTCGTGCCCGATCACATCGGCATGGGCATGTCGGACAAGCCCGGCGACGATCGCTATCGCTACGTGCTCGAGAGCCGCATCGATGACGTCGAGCGCCTCGTCGACTCGCTCACGCTCGATCGCAAGCTCACCCTCGTGCTGCACGACTGGGGCGGCATGATCGGCATGGGCTACGCCGTCAGGCACCCGGAGCGCATCGGCCGCATCGTGCTGCTCAACACCGCGGCGTTCCACCTCCCGTCCGAGCTGCGCGTGCCGCTCGCGCTGCGCATGGTGCGCGACTCCGGCCTCGGCGCGCTCGGCGTGCGCGGCATGAACGTCTTCGCGCGCGGCGCAGTCAGCGTCGGCTGCAAGCGCACCGGGATGTCGGCGGAGATCCGCGCCGGCTACCTCGCGCCGTACGACACGTGGAAGAACCGCATCGCCACGCTGCGCTTCGTGCAGGACATCCCGCTGTCGCCGAGCGATCCATCGTACGCGCTCGTCTCCCAGATCGAGGCCGGGCTCGAGAAGTTCACGAACACGCCGGTGCTCATCTGCTGGGGCGAGCGCGACTTCGTGTTCACATCCGCGGTGCTCGATCACTGGATCCGGCGCTGGCCGCATGCCGAGGTGCACCGCTTCGCGGATTGCGGCCACTACGTCCTCGAGGACGCCGGCCCCGAGATCGCCGCACACGTGCGCCGCTTCCTCGAGCAGCACCCGCTCGCCCCGCTGTCCCCGCTCCCATAGATGCACAACATCGCGGTCACGCTCTGCGAGCGCGCGCAGCAGCACCCGCACGCGATCGCCGTGCACGAGTGGCACGGAGGTCTCCTCGGCGGCGGCTACTCCACGCTCACGTACGGCGAGCTCGATCGCGACAGCGACGACCTCGCGCGCGGGCTGACGGCGATCGGCATCGGTCGCGGCGTGCGCACGGTCCTCATGGTGCCGCCCGGCCCCGACTTCTTCGCGCTCGCGTTCGGCATGGCGAAAGCTGGCGTGGTCCCCGTGCTCGTCGACCCCGGCATGGGCACGCAGAACCTGCGAACGTGCCTCGAGGAGGCGGCGCCCGAGGCCTTCATCGCCGTTCCTCGCGCACACCTCGCCCGCGTGCTGCTCGGCTGGGGCAAGCACACCATCCGCACCAGCGTCACCGTTGGTGGCGCGGGCCTCCTCGGCGGCCACACGCTCGACGAGGTGCGCGCGATCGGGCGCGATCGGACCGAGAGAACGCTCGTGCCCGTCGAGCTCGACGAGACCGCCGCGATCCTGTTCACCAGCGGCAGCACCGGCGTGCCGAAAGGCGTCGTGTACACGCATGGCAACTTCGGCGAGCAGGTACGCAGCCTGCGACGCATCTCGCACCTCGGCGAACAGGAGGTGAACCTCACCACGTTCCCACCGTTCGCCCTCTTCGATCCCGCGCTCGGCATGACCACCATCGTGCCGCCGATGGACTTCGCACGGCCCATCACCGCGAACCCTCGCAAGCTGGTCGACGCCATCTTCCGCTTCGGCGTCACCAACCTGTTCTGCTCGCCCGCCCTCCTCGGCGTGCTCACCCGGTGGCTCGTGGAGAACGACGTGCACGTGCCGTCGATTCGCCGCGTGATCTCGGCCGGCGCACCGGTCTCGCTCGCGCTCGTGCGCGCGCTCGCCACGCGCCTCGCTCGCGCGGCGAAGATCCTGACGCCGTACGGCGCGACGGAGGCGCTGCCGGTCTCGCTCGTCGCTGGACACGAACTGTCCGCAGAGGGCATCTGCCTGGGCCATGCGGTGCCCGGCGTTCAGGTCGCGATCGTCGAGGTGACCGACGCGCCGCTGACCGACGTCAGGCGCCTGCCGACCGGCGAGATCGGCGAGATCGTCGTGCACGGCGACGTCGTCACGCACTCGTACTTCCGCCGGCCGGAGAGCACCGCGCTCGCCAAGATCTGCGCGCCCGATGGTCTGTGGCATCGCATGGGCGACGTGGGACGCCTCGACGTCGACGGACGGCTCTGGTTCTACGGTCGCAAGTCTGAGCGCGTGGTGCTCGATGATCGCACGCTCTACACCGTCCCCACGGAGGCCCTCTTCGAGCACGTGCCAGGCGTCGAGCGCGTGGCGCTCGTCGGGGTCCAGCGCGACGGCACGACGCAGCCCGTGATGTGCATCGAGGGGAATGCGGACGTGGCGGTGCTGCGTGCCATCGGCGAGCCGCACCGTCTGACGACGTTCCTCTTTCACCCCGGCTTCCCCGTCGACACGCGCCACAACGCCAAGATCCGCCGCCACGAGCTCGCCAGGTGGGCGGAGGCGCAGCGGCCGTGAAAATCCTCGTCACCGGTGGCACGGGCTTCCTCGGCTCGGCGATCGTGCGGCGGCTCGAGGAGCGCGGCGACGAGGTGCGCGTGCTGAGCCGGAGCGCGGGCGGCGATGTGGCAGACGAAGCCGTCGTGCAGGCAGCCGTGCGCGGCTGCGATGCCGTCTTCCACACCGCAGCCAGGGTCGGAAGCTGGGGGCGTCCCGCCGATTTTCACCGCACGAACGTCATCGGAACGCAGAACGTGATCGACGCGTGCGTGCGACACGGCATCGCGCGCCTCGTCTACACCAGCAGCCCGTCGGTCGTGAGCAGCGATGGGGACCTCGAGGGTGTCGACGAATCGCACCCGAGCGGCCCCTACCTCGCGGAGTATCCGCGCACGAAGGCGCTCGCGGAGGCGCTCGTGCTCGCAGCCAGCAGCGCGACGCTCACCACGGTCGCGCTGCGCCCACACCTCATGTTCGGACCGGGCGACACGCAGCTCGTGCCGCGGCTCGTCGACAAGGCGAAGGCCGGGCGCGTCGTGCTGCCGAGCGGGCCCGACAAGCTCGTCGACTGCACGTACATCGACAACGCGGTCGACGCGCACCTCCTCGCGCTCTCGTCGACACGGTGCAAAGGACGCGCATACTTCATCAGCCAGGGCGAGCCCGTGCCTTCGCGCTGGCTCGTCGATCGCGTGCTCGGGTGCGCAGGATTGCCGCCGGTTCGAAGACGGTTCTCGCCGTCGCTGCTATATGCCCTCGGCGCGATGTGCGAGACCACGTATCGCCTGCTACGCATCTACGATCGCGAGCCGCCGATCACGCGCTTCGTCGCGCACGAGCTGTGCACCGCACACTGGTTCGATCTTTCCGCGGCGCGACGTGACCTCGGCTACGCGCCGCGCATCAACCTCGAGGACGGCCTTTCGCGCCTCGCGGCCTCTATGAAATGACGGCCGGGCCGCGCTCGCCGAAGAGGCGCCGCGCGAGCTCGGCGAGCCAGCGGCCCTCGGGCGTCGGATCGGTGACGTAGCGACCTGCACGCGCACCCTCGAGCAAGGAGGCGATCTGTGCGCTCGGGTCCGGCAGCTCTTCCAGGATGCGATACAGCGCCGCATGGCCGAGGCTAGCGCCGGTCTCTTGCATCCACTGGTCGACCTTCGCTGCGAACACGGCATCGGGCGGCAGCGGGACCTCGGCTTCGTTGGGCCCACCGAGGGCGTTGATCGCGTCGATGACGTACTGGCGCCGGGCCCGGTAATC
>JBDTCO010000121.1:0-12041 GCA_039923495.1 Polyangia bacterium | reverse complement strand
GCACGGTCATGCAGGATGCCCTGGGCAGGTTCGACGACTGCCAGCAGGGCTCGGTGTGCCTCACCGACGTCGCGACGGGCCTCTTGCAGTGTCAGCAGGTGTGCCGCACCGACGTCGACTGCACGGGCCAGCAGCGTACGCGCTGCGCCCAGCTCGTCACGAACACGACGGAATTCGGCATCTGCATGCCGCCATGCACGTATGCCAACGGAAGTGGCGCCGGCGACTGCATGGGCTTCAATAACTCCGACATGTCGACGAAGCCGCCGGTCAGCTGTCACTTCGCTGGCCACGTGCCGGCGGGCGCCACCGCGACGACGCTCGACGGCGTCTGCCGCTTCGACGGCCAGTCGTCGAACGGCCTCCCCTGCGACGAGACGCTGGTGGGGTCCTCGTGCTCGGCTGGGACTTACTGCGCGAACGGTGTCTGCAACATCATGTGCACCGCACAGGCCACGTGCACCGTCTGTGTCGACCCCATCTCTGGCGACAAGAGCGGCAACGGCTACTGTCAGTGACGCGCGAGCACGAACGCGCTGATCTTGGCGAGCGCCTCGGGTGCGAACGACTCCTCGATGACGAGGTACTCGGTCGGCAGGCCGGTCTTCGCATGTTGCATGAGGTGGTTGAGGCCCGGTAGCGCCTCGACGGTGACGTGCCTGTTTCCGCCGCGCTTGAGCGCCGCGGCGATCGCCGCGAGGTTCGTCGGTGTGTCGACCTGGAGATCGAGGTCCCCTCCGAGCGCGAGCACGGGGATGCGTACCTTCGCGAGGACGGGCTTCGGATTGGATTTGAGCCAGTCGCGCAGCGCGACCGAGCCGTGCGAGATCTGCTGCAGCGCCATGGCGAGCATCTGGCTGTCGCCGCCCATCTCCGCGCTGAGCTTCTCGCGCACCTTGGCGTCGTCGGACTCCATCTCGAGGAGCGCCCACAGCTTGTCGTTCGCTGCCCGGCTGCGCTTGATGATGCTCTCGTCGAGCTTGACCGCGTGGATCAGCGTGTCCTGCTGCTTGGCGAGCTGCTGCTTGCCGGTCACGCCGACTCCGGCGACGAACACGAGGAAGCGGGGCTCGGGGCTCTTCGCAGCGACCATCGCAGCGACGACGCTGCCCTCGGCGCGAGCGATGATGCCGATGCGCTTGTGGTCGACCTTGGTGTGGTGCGCGAGGAAGTCGAGCTCGGCGAGCGTGTCGTCCGCGTGGACCGCCAGCGTCGAGCTCGCCCCACCGGACTTGCCGATGCCGCGGTCGTCGAAGCGCACGGTCGCGATGCCGGCCTTCGTGAGCGCGTCGGAGAGAACGAGGAACGGCTTGTGGCGCGCGACCCATCCGTCGCGATCGGTGGGCTGCGTGCCGCCGATGAGGAGCACCGCGGGGAACGGCCCCTTGCCCGCCGGGAGCGTGAGCGTGCCCGCGAGCTGGACGGGCTCCTTCGCGCCCTTCTCACCAGGCACGGTCACCATGACCTCTTCTTCGGTGTACGAAAATGGCCGCTTCGGCTCCTGCGGCCGTGCGTGCGTCGCGAACGCCTCGACCGGCTTCATCGTGAGGTTGAACGCGCGCTTCTGCTGCGTGTAGGTGGCCTTGAGGTGCGCGTCCACGAACTTGCCCTCGATGCGGGTGTCGCTCTTCGTGAAGTCGGCCTGCAGCGTGCCTTCGGTGAACGTGACGCGATCCGCGACCTGATCGGGCGTGCCCTGATCGAGGCTCGTGAGCACCGCGCCGAAGCTGCCGTCCGGCCTCTTCGCGACCTCGAGCCCCATCGTCAGGTGGGAGTTGCCGAGCACGATCGGGCCCTGCCACTTGCCCTCGGGCGGTGCGGCGAGGGCGAGGGCTGGAGCGAGGACCAGCAGGGTGGCGAGACAACGGATCGCAGCAAGAGAACGGATCATGAACGGAAGCCTCATTTGCTCGAGATGAAGTCGCGGATGATAGCAATCGCTTCGGGAGAAAACGTCTCTTCGATGCGCGAGTATTCCGAAGGCGAGCCGGTCGTGCAGTGCTGGAACAGGTGGTTGAGCCCGGGCAGCCGGACGATCTTCACCTGCTTGTTGCCGCCCGCGTGGAGCGCGGCCCCGATGGCGGTGAGGTTCGAGACGTCCACCTGGAGATCCTTCTCGCCGTTCAGCGCCAGCACCGGCACCTTCACCTTCTCGAGGTAGGGCTTCGGATCGAGCGCCAGGAACTCCTGCATCCACGGCGTCGCCATCGCGGGCGACGTCGCCATCGCGGTGCGAGCCTTCTCGATGTCCGCTGCGCTCGCGCCCTCGGCGTGCATCATCGCCGCGACCTGCGTGTCGAGGATCTGCCGACCCGGCACACCCGTGCCGGCGAGCAGCACGAGGAAGCGGGGGACCTTGCTCGCTGCGGCGACCATCGGTGCGATGAGGCCGCCCTCCGAGTGGCCGATGAGGCCGACGCGCTTCCGGTCGATCTCGGGTCGCTTCGCCAGGTACTCGATCTCCGCGAGCGCGTCGCGCGCGTTGTCGGAGACGGTCATGTTCTTCGTCGTTCCGCCGGAGGTTCCGGTGCCACGATCGTCGAAGCGCAGCGTCGCGATCCCGGCGCGCACGAGCGCATCCGAGATGACGAGGAATGGCTTGTGATCGAAGACCTGCTCGTCGCGGTCCTCGGGACCCGAGCCGGTGATGAACAGCACCGCCGGAAACGGTCCCTTCCCCCGTGGCAACGAGAGCGTGCCTTTGAGCTCCACGGCGGCGCTCGCCCGCTGCGGGCCGTAGGACCCCGGCACCGTGAGCGTGACCTCCTCTTCTCGGTACGGGAACGGCCGCTTTGGCTCCTGCGGTCGCTTCGGCTTCTCGAACGCGCCGGTGTGCTTCAGCACGAGCGGGAATGCATGGCCCGCCTGCATGAAGGTCCCCGTGATGGTGTCGTTGCCGAGCGAGCCGACGTAGTGCACGCCGAGCTTGCCGAGATCGAACTCCACCTTCGGAGCGACGAACGAGGCGTGATCGCCCTTCATCTCGCCGGTGCCCTGATCGAGGCTGTTCATTGTCGCGGAGAGCGCGCCGTCGGTGCCGTGCGCGAACGTGAAGCCGATGCGCAGCCTTGCGCTGCCGACCTCGAGCGTGCCGAGCCAGTTGCCATCGACTGGCGATGCGGCGAGGGCGGTGAGCGGTGCAAGGAGGACGAGCGCGGCGACCAGACGTTTCATGACGACCTCAGCGAGCGGTGGACGAACCAGGAATAGGCGGTGGGCACGAGCGCCGTGCACAGGACGGTGGCCATGGCCAGCTGCGGCGTCGCCGCGACGAGCACCTCCACGAGCAGCAGCACGCCGCCCGCCATGAAGATCGGACCGCCCGCGCGGTGGGTGCGCAGCCACACCTCGTCGTCGGCCAGCGTCCACGGGGTGCGGATGCCAACCAGCCCGTTTCGTCGCAGCTTGCCAAAGAAGTTGCCCAGCACGACGAACAGCACGCCGATGCCTGCGAACAGGGCGCGGGTCACGTCGATGTGATGACCTGCCCCGACCGCGAGCAGGACGACCGTGAGGTACGTGCAGAACGCGATCGTGGCCGTGCCCACGATGACCATCGCGCGAGAGCGACGCAGCGTGGCGAACAGGGCCGCGAGCACGAGCGTCAGCGTCGGCAGCTCGAAGGCGCCCCACGGCTTGGCGGTCCATCCGTTGGCGTTGCCCGCGAGATCGAAGTGCGTCGGCACGGGATCGGGAAGCGCGCCGTACAGCAGCGCCGCGCATCCGAACGAGATGACGACGAGGACCTGCGTTGCACGATTCATGTCTTCACCCTCTTCGCGGCGTGGCGCGGCACGAGCCCTGCCAACAGGGTCGCCACGTCCTCCATCACCGACGTGTTGAGCGAGTACACGATGCTCTGACCGCGCCGCTCCGTACGCACGAGGCCGGCCGACTTGAGCACGCCGAAGTGGTGCGACATGGACGCCTTCGAGACGTCGAACGACTCGGCGAGCGCACCGGCCGTCCGGGAGCCGTCGCGCAGCAGGCGTAGCACCTCGCGGCGGGTGGGATCGGACAGCGCTCTCCAGACGTCATTTGCAGGCATCGTGCGCGGTCATTTAGATATTTAGCCTCTCATCTAAATACGCATCGCAGGCCGAGCTGTCAAGGCACCGCGCGTACCTCAGGCGTGGACGCCGCCGGTCTTCTGGCGCGGGAGCTTCTCGACGGCCGCGAGCTGCTCGACGAGGCGCGTCGGGATCTCCGCGTACACATCCTCGATCATCGAGCGCAGCTCCGGCAGCGGCGCGGCCTCCTCGGCGGCGATGACCTCGCGCACCTCCGCGTCGAGCTCGGCGCGGAGCTTTGCCTCCTTCGCATCGTCGAGCACGCCGCGCGTGCGCAGGTAGGCACCGAGCCGCGCGATCGGATCGCGCTTCGAGCGCCAGTCGGCCGTGATCTTCTCGTCGCGGTAGCGGCTCGGGTCGTCCGACGACGTGTGCGCGGAGACGCGATACGTGAGCGCCTCGATGAGCGTGGGGCCGTCACCGCGACGCGCGCGCTCGGTGGCCTCCTTCACGACCTCGTGCACGGCGAGCGGATCGTTGCCGTCGACCCGGACCCCGGGGAAGCCGTATCCGAGCGCCTTCACGGCGAACGTCGGCGCGGCGGTCTGCATGCTCGACGGCGTGGAGATGGCCCACTGGTTGTTCATGCAGAAGAAGACGACGGGCGCCTTGCGCACACCGGCGAGGTTCGCAGCGACGTGGAAGTCGGGCTCAGACGTGGCGCCCTCGCCGAGGCACGCGAGCACCGCGACGGGCTCGTGGCGCGTCTGCGCGGCCATGGCGAGGCCGACAGCGTGGGGGAGCTGCGAGCCGATGCACGACGACATCGTGAGGTAGCGCTGCGAGCGCAGGCCCGGATGACACGGCATCGCGTGCCCCTTCGAGACGTCGTTCGCGTTCCCGAAGATCTGCGCGACGTACTGGCTCATGGGCAGGCCGCGGTAGAGACCCGCGCCTGCCTCGCGCAGCGCGGGCACGATCCAGTCCTGTTCGGCGAGCGCGCTCGCCGCGCCGATGACCGCGCCCTCCTGCCCCTTGATCTCCGCGTAGAAGCCGATGCGGCCCTGCCGCTGCATCGCCATGAGGCGATCGTCGAGCGTTCTCACACGCAGCATCCAGCCGTACACGTGCAGCGCCTTCGCGTCGTCGATCGGGCTCTGCTTCCCCGCAACGAGCGCACCGCTCTCGTCGAGGATCTGCCGTTTCGAGAGCGCGGGATGATCGGCCGGCAGCGGCGGGAGCTCGCCCGGGATCACGCTAGATCATCTCCATGAACATGAGCGTCGGATCCTGGAGCAGCTCGACGACGTGCTGCAGGAACTGCGCGCCCTCGTAGCCGTCGACGATGCGGTGATCGAGCGAGATGGAGAGGTTCATCATGTCGCGGATCACGATCTGACCATCGCGCACGACCGGCGTCGGCTTGATCTTGTGTACGCCGAGGATCGCGACCTCGGGGAAGTTGATGATCGGCGTCGCGAGCACGCCGCCCAGCATCCCCAGCGACGAGATCGTGAACGTCGAGCCCGTGAGCTCCTCGCGCGAGGCCTTGCCCGTCTTCGCCTTCTCCGACAGCGAGTCGAGGTCGGACGCGATCTGGAACAGCGACTTCTGATCCGCGTCCTTGAGCACCGGCACGATGAGCCCGGCCTCGGACGCCGCCGCCACACCGACGTGGTAGCGCTTGCGCAGCACGATCTCCTGGGCTTCCACGTCGAGCGTCGAGTTCACGATCGGGAACTTCTTGAGCCCCGCGACGACGGCCTTCACGATGAACGGCAGGAACGAGAGCTTGAGCCCGCGCTCCTCGGCGCGCGCCTTGGCCCGCTTGCGCAGCGCCGAGAGCTCGGTGACGTCGCACTCCTCGACGTACGTGAAGTGCGCCGCCGTCTGACGCGAGCGGTGCATGTTCTCGGCGATCTTCTTGCGCACGCCACGGAACGGCTGGCGAACGTCCATCGGGTGGGGACGTTCCCGTCCCCCCTCACCCGGCGGAGCCGAGTGAGCCTCCCCCCACCGCGCGTCACTCGCGCGGGATGGATGTGCCTCGACGTCGGCGCGCGTGACGCGGCCGTTGTCGCCGGTCGCGTGCACCGATTGCAGATCCACGCCGAGCTCGCGCGCGAGCTTGCGCGTGGCCGGCGTGGCCAGGACTTTCGTTGCGCCTGCCGTCGGCGCCATGCTGGCCGGGGACGTCGCGGGCCGAGGCGCAGTCTGCGAGTGCCCGTTGCTCTTGCTCTCCGCGGCGGGAGTAGCGGGAGTAGCGGCACCACTCACCTCGATGGTCACCATCACCGCGCCCACCTTGCAGATCTCGCCGGCGGGCGCGCTGATCTTGGCGACGCGCCCGGCGCGCGGCGACGGGATCTCGACGGTGGCCTTGTCGGTCATGACCTCGACCATGGGTTGATCCTCGGTGACGGACTCGCCCTCCTTGATCATCCAGCGAACGACCTCGCCCTCGACGACGCCTTCACCGATATCCGGAAGCCTGAACTCGAATGCCATGGTTGGTGCTCCTAGAAGCGGGCGGTCTCGTGAAGCTGAGAGAGGACGCGCTCGGGCGTGGGGAGGTACTCGTTCTCGAGCGTGTAGGGAAACGGGGTATCGAAGCCCGCGACGCGCACGATCGGCGCCTCGAGCGACAGGAGCGCCTTCTCGCAGATGAGCGCGACGAGCTCGGCGCCGTAGCCGCAGGTCTTCGGCGCCTCGTGCACGATGACGACCCGGCCGGTCTTCTCGACGGACTCGAGCACGGTCGCCTCGTCGAGCGGCGAGAGCGTCATGAGGTCGATGACCTCGGGATCGAGGCCGTCTGCGACCGCGCGCTCGACGGCCTCGTTCACGACGTGGACCATGGCGCCGTAGCACAGCACCGTGACCTGCGAGCCGCGCCGCACGACCTTCGCCTTGCCGATGGGCAGCGTGTAGTCCCCCTCGGGGACCTCGCCCTTGGACGCGCGGTACACGCGCTTGGGCTCCATGAAGAGCACGGGATCTTCGCCGCGGATCGCGGAGAGCAAGAGGCCCTTGGCGTCGTACGGGTTCGACGGGATGACGACCTTGAGCCCGGCCGTGTGGCAGAAGTACGCCTCCGGCGACTGCGAGTGATAGTGCCCGCCGCGGATGCCGCCGCCGTAGGGCGTGCGGATGACCACGGGCGCGGTGTACTGACCGCCCGAGCGATATCGGAACTTCGCCAGCTCGTTCACGATCTGGTCGTACGCGGGATAGATGAAGTCCGCGAACTGGATCTCGGGGACGGGGCGCAGGCCGTAGAGCGCCATGCCGATCGCGGAGCCGATGATGCCGGCCTCGGCGAGCGGCGTGTCCATGACGCGCTCGGGACCGAACTCCTCGAAGAGCCCCGACGTCGCGCGGAACACACCGCCGAACTTGCCGATGTCCTCGCCGAGCACGACGACGCGCGGGTCGCGCTTCATCTCGAGCCGGAGCGCGTCGTTGACCGCCTGGATGATGTTTAGAACCGGCATGCTCTAGGCCTCTGACCGATCTGTGCGCCGCGTGCGCAGGAGCTGCGCGCGCTGGTCGACGAGCTGCTGTGATGGGACCGCGTACACGTCGTCGAACATCGTCTCGATGGGCGGAGGCGAGACGAGCCGCGCCTCGGCGATCGCCGTGTCGAGCTCGGTCGATAGCGTGTGCTCGAGATCGCCGAGCTCGGGGGTCCACAGCTTCCGGTGCTCGAGGTGGCGACGGAAGCGCTCGACGGCGTCCGTGCCGGTGGAGACCGCCTCGACGAGCGTGGGACCCTCGCCGCGACGCGCGCGCTCCGTGGCGCCGCGGACGGCCGCGATCACCGCGAGGACGTCGTCACCATCGACGCGCACCGACGTGACGCCGTAGCCGCGGCCCTTCTCGGCGTACGACGACGCGGCGGTCTCGTGGCGCGCGGCGACGTCGTTCCGGCACAGGAACACGACGGGCGCCTTCCACACGCCCGCGAAGTTGAGGCCGACGTGGAAGTCTCCCGTCGAGGTCGAGCCCTCGCCGAAGTACACGAGCGCGACGTCGTCCTTCTTCGACACCTTCGCCGCGAGCGCCATGCCCGTGGCCTGCGGTAGCTGCGTGCCGGCAAGCGAGGAGATCGAGACGATGTTGAGCGCCTTCCACGCGCCGTGCATCGGCTGCTGCCGACCCTTGCTCGCGTCGCGCGCGTTGCCGACGAGCTGGCTCACGTGATCGACGAGCGGGAGGCCACGCCACAGCGCGACGGCGGCCTCGCGGTACGACGGGAAGATCCAGTCCGTGGCACGCAGCGCGAACGCGCCACCCAGGATCGTGGCTTCTGTATCCTCGGACGACACGTAGAAGCCGAGCGCGCCATCCGTACCGAGCGCGACCATGCGACGATCGAGGACGCGCAGCTGGAGCAGGCTGCGGTACAGCGACACACATGCCGCGTCGTCGAGGCGCGGGGCATCGGGACCCGCGCTGCCGTCCTCATGAAGGAGCGTGTACAGCGCATGTTTCGGCAGGTGGGGATCCACCGGCTGCCGTTGCTGCGGGGTCGTCTCGCGCATGAAGGGTCCTCGCGTGTACCGTCCGGATCCCTGCCAAGTCAAGGTGCGCAGCCGGATCGCCCCACCTGGACCGACATGGCGGGCATCTGCATAGATTGACGGCGCAGACGCCCCCGCTACTCTGTAACGATGGCATCACGTACGTCTGGCTTGCTCCTTGTCACCGTCACGGCCCTCCTCGCAAGCGCGTGCCACCATCAGGGCGCGAACGGCAACGGGGACGAATTCGACTTCGCGGTCGCCGACCTGAACTACTCGCTCGACGTCGAGCCCAAGAACGCGGTGCTCGTCATCAGCCCGACGCAGCACACGGCGACACAGCTGTTCACCGCGACGATCGGCGGCCTTCCGGCCACGGTCACGTGGGACACCGATCGCAAGGAGCTCGGCGCGATCGGCAGCGACGGCACGTACGGCACCGTCGGCACGTTCGGCGGCAAGGCGACCGTCACCGCCACGCTGAACGGAATGACCGCGTCGGCGACGGTCATCGTCCAGTACAGCGACCTCACGACCGATGGCGATCCGGTCGGCTGCCCGGTGCCCGACGCCGCGTTCGGCACCGGCGGCTACGGTGGTGTCGGTGGCAATGGCCCGGGTTGCCCCACGAACGACACGCAGAAGGCGACGCTCGCGGGCACGCCTGGCGCCGCGTCCTCGATCGAATGGCTCTACCCGTACGACGCGACGCTCTTCCCGCGCGGTCAGCTCGCGCCGCTCCTCATGTGGAACCCGGGCGCGCACAGCTTCGACTCGCTCCGCTTGCAGATGGCGTCGAAGAGCGGCACCTACGTGTATGACGGCAAGTTCTCGAAGCCCATCGGCTCGCCGAGCCACCCCGCAACGGGCGTGTTCCAGAACATGCCCATCCCGCAGGACGCGTGGAAGACGATGAACTTCTCGTCGAGCGGCGACCAGGTCACCATCACCGTGACGTTCGGCGAGGGCGCGACGCTCTACGGTCCCATCACCTTGAAGTGGATCATCGCGAGCGGCGACCTCACGGGCACGGTCTACTACAACTCGTACGGCACCTCGCTCGTCACCAACTCCGGCCAGCATGACTTCAACGGCAAGGACTTCGGCGCGGGCACGCTGGCCATCCACTCGGGCGCAACGAACCCTCAGCTCGTCGCCGGCACGAGCTCGAGCGACAAGACGGGCTGCCGCGTCTGTCACTCGGTCTCTGGCGACGGCAGCCGCCTCACCACGCAGCGCGGCGACGTGTACCAGACGTCGCGCCTCGTCGACCTCAAGGCGAACAACGCGGAGACCGGCGCGGGCTCGTCCAACTCTGCGTTCCCGGCGCTCACGCGCGACGGCACGCTCCTGTTCTCGAGCGGCGGCGGCACGCTGAACTCCGATTCGGCGAGCAAGCTGTATGCGCTGCCCGTCGGCACGGTGATCGACACGAGCGCGACGCTGGATCCGAGCTTCCAGGCGGCTTCGCCCGCGTTCGCACCGGATACGAAGAGCGTGGTCTTCAACTGGTACAACGGCGGCACCGTGCCGATGGCCAGCGCCGGCCACTCGCTGGCGACGATGACCTTCGATCGTACGACGCACGTGTTCGGTGCGCCGACGCACCTCCTCACGCCCGACGCCGGCGCGCGGGCGGTGTGGCCGTCGTTCCTGCCGTCGGCCGATGGCGTCGTGTACGAGACGCAGCTCTCCGGTCCGTTCGGCGATACCTGGCATCAGGCGACCGGTCAGCTTTGGTGGGTCGATCTCGCGACGCAGACCAAGCAGAGCCTCGATCGGGCGAACGGCGTCGGGTACCTGCCGGTGGGTCCGAACCACAACGACGACGTCGACATGAACTATGAGCCCACCGTGAACCCGGTGCCGTCGGGTGGCTACGCGTGGGTCGTCTTCACCAGCCGTCGGCTCTACGGCAACGTCGCGACGATCGATCCGTACTCGAGCGATCCGCGCGACTACGACTGGACCAAGAAGGTCACGACCAAGAAGCTCTGGGTCGCGGCGATCGATCTCAATCCGATGCCGGGCAAGGACCCGTCGCACCCCGCGTTCTACCTGCCGGCGCAGGAGCTCTACGCTGGCAACGCGCGCGGCTTCTGGACCGTCGACCCGTGCAAGGCCGATAACGCCACGTGCAGCACGGGTGACCAGTGCTGCGGTGGCTACTGCTCGCTCGTTCCCGCTGGCGATGGCGGCGCGGGCGGCTACCAGTGCAGCAACGTCAAGCCGCAGTGCGCCCAGCTCTACGACAAGTGCATGGTCGACACCGACTGCTGCCCGCTCGCGATCTCCATCGACCCGACGAACGAGACGCCTCCCACCTGCATCAATGGCTACTGCTCGGCCCCGACGCCTCCGCCGATCAATTGATCGCTGTCCCTGCCGGCGACCCGCGTTACTCGATCCCGAGCGTCCGGTAGAGACGCCACTCGCCGGAGCGCGCCACGAGCGGCACCTTGCCAGCGAGTCCGGGGAACACGGAGTGGTCGCGCGGCTCGCGGTGCGTGAGCACGTAGTCGAAGTATCGACCGTGCGCGTGCTGCGAGAACTGGCCTGGCACATTCCAGCGCGGGGTCGGCAGGTGCTTGGTCATGAGGTAGGGAAAGCCGAGATCCCAGCCGTAGGCGTCGAAGCCGCCCCTCAGCACCGTCGGGTACGAGTGGTACTCGTTGAACGGCACGTAGTCAGGGTCGAGCGCGGGATCGGAGTTCGATCCGAGCAGCAGGGTCAGCGTGTTCGAGCCGACGGGCACGGTCTGCATCACGTCGACGATGCCCACGGCGCGCTTGTTGAAGTCGAGGTATTGACGCGTGAGCGCGCCGACGTAGAACAAGGACGCCAGCACGGCCGGCGCGAGCAGCAGGCGACGGCGACCCTCGATCGGCCCGCGCACGAGCACCGCCGCGAACAGCCCTGCGAGCGCGACGTAGCGCGTGTTCACGAACCAGATCCACGCCGGCTTCACGAGCTTCACGGACAGAAAGAGATACGCGGCGACCATCAGCACCGCGCACAGCTCCGGGAACCACCGCTCGATGAACGAGCTGCCGGAGCGCGGCTCGCGGCGACCCGCGTACGCGAGCGCGCACAGCGAGAGCAGCAGGATCACGGCGACGATGTTCGCGACGTGTCCGCCGTCCCAGCGCACGAGGATGCGCGACGGCAGCTCGCGCACGATCTGTCGGATTGGGAGCCAGCCTGCCTTCACGCGCAGGTGCCTATCGACGGTGCGGTGGGTGCTGGCGTAGTAGAGCGTGTTCCACACCGCGAACAGGAGCGACACGGAGAGCACGCCGGCCACGGGCAGCGAGCGACGCAAGGGGCGCGGCTGTCCGACGACGTACAGCGTCGCGAGAACACCGAGGTCGATCCACGGTAGCAGGTGCATGAAGTAGGTCGCGGTGAGCGCGCCGAAGAACGCGGCGAGCCGCAGGTTCGTTGGTGCGTGGAAGTAGCGCACGAGCAGGCCGAGCGAGAACAGCACGAGCGGCATGCCGGGCACGTA